>CAZWXJ010000024.1:0-18380 GCA_964637735.1 uncultured Oscillospiraceae bacterium
TCAATAAACACTGCAAAGTCGTTCCGTTTACTGGTACTAAACAGCCTGTAGGTATAGCCAGCATTGGTAAACAGGTCGCTTTCACCCGCACGCTCGAACCCGATATTATCTTGTACTTCCCCTACTTTTGCAAGGTCACTGCAAGAAATAACAGCCCCTGTTTCATCAACCACACCAATGGTACGGTCAATCACGTCCTTCATTTGGTAAATGACGCTTTGGAACATTCTGTTAGACATTTTTTATTCCCCTCTCGAATTTACACATCCGATGTTTGTGAAAATAACCAATTCCTTTTGCAATTCATATCTATTTTACACAATGCCCCTGTTAAAAGCAACAACTTTCTACAAAAAAAGCATAAAAAAGCTGTGCATTTTTGCAACAACTGGTGTAAAAGACCATGAAAAGAAAATCAAGAAGGTGTGTCTACTCTTCGCATTCCAGCTTGAAAATACCAGATTTAGTATAAACAGTGAATGTGATTATTTTATGAATCACCAGTGTTTATTTTTGTAGAATTTGCGCTTTTTCTTGCTGTGTGATCTTTCGGAATGCGCCTATTTGCAAGGTATTGTCTAATAACAGACCACCTATTTGCACCCGCACTAAACAGTTTACCCCAGCCCCTAGCACACCAAACATACGTTTAATTTGGTGGTACTTTCCCTCTTGCAAAGTAACCACACAAATATACGGGTCTTCTGTTGAAGTAACTATCGCAGGCTTACACATCGTGCCGTCTGCTAGCATAATTCCTTCTTTGAAAGCGTTCATCATTTCGCTGGTAAAAGGTGTGTCTAACGTTACTTCATACACCTTGCCCACATGTTTTTTGGGAGACAACATTTCATGAGCAAACCCACCGTCGTCTGTTAATAAAACAAACCCTTCACTGTCTTTATCAAGCCTGCCTGCGGGGAATAAATTTCTACGAGGATAAACGCTTTTCACAAGGTCAACCACTGTTTCTCGCTTAGGGTCTCGGCTAACGCACAATAACCCCTTAGGCTTGTTTACCATAATATACACAAAGGGGATATGTGTTACTTCTTGCCCATCTATTGCAAGCGCACTATTCTCTTCAAACTTTTCACTTGGGTTTTTGCAAACTGCGCCCGCAACCGTAACTTTGCCGCTTGTAATTTGTTTTTTTGCATCTTGCCGGCTCAGCCCCGCCGCTTTGCTGATGAGTTTATCAAGTCTCTCTTTTGGTGGCATGTTGCTCCCCTTTCTTTTTTATGGTGCATCATGTTATACTTTTTATAATATGCTGCTTAAAATGGAGTTACCATATGATGATTCACAAGTTACCCATAGAAGATTTACCCGTCGCCATGCAACTTGTGTGGCAAGTGTTTTTAGAGTTTGAAGCCCCTGTTTACACCGAACAAGGGGTACAATCGTTTTATGAATACATTCAGCTGCCGTTTTTGCAACCTAAAATAGAAAACAGTGAACTAAAAATATGGGGTGCTTACACCCCGCAATTGGCGGGTGTGGTTGCTTTGCGAAACGACACGCATATTTCTTTGTTGTTTGTGGCAAAAGCGCACCACCGCAAAGGCATAGCAACCGCCCTTGTGCAAACTGTGGCTGACGCATGCTTGGCAGAAGGCGCAACTCGTATAACGGTAAATAGCTCGCCCTATGCGTTGCCGTTTTACCGTGCAACTGGCTTTGTTGAAACAGATGAAGCACAAGTAATAGATGGCATTAGGTTCACCCCTATGCAGAAAACATTATAACCAAACCGGAGGGTTTTTATGTTACTAACCATTGACATTGGAAACAGCAATATTGTAGTGGGCAGTTATAACCATGAAAAAGAGCTGATTTTCAGCAGCCGTATGAACACCGACCGTACCTTTGAAGCAGACACTTATGCCATTAAATTATATGACATTTGCAGGCTGTATAGTATTGACAGAAATGCCATTGAAGGCATCATCATGTCTTCCGTTGTACCTGCTGTCACAGCTGTTTTTTCTGAGGCATTATATTTGATTTTTGGAAAAGAGCCTGTTTTATTTTCACAGGAATTGCATACAGGCATTACCGTAGATATAGACAACCCCGCTGAGCTTGGCAATGATATTTTAGCATGCGCCGTCGCTGTTGCAGCCAATTACCCATTGCCCTCTATTAATATAGACATGGGCACTGCCACCACCCTTACCGCCTTAACCGCAGATAAGCGCTTAACAGGTGTTTCCATTGCGCCTGGTGTGTATATCTCTTTAGAGGCCTTAACGGGCAAAGCGTCGCAGTTGCAGGGGGTTTCACTACAAGCACCCGCCCATGCCATAGGGCGCAACACCATACAAAGCATGCAAAGCGGCATTGTGCTTGGTACCGCCAGCATGATAGACGGCATGATTGCCCGTTTTAAACAAGAACTTGGTGATGTAAAAACCATTGTAGCCACAGGCGGTGCAAGCAGCGTTATAGTACCGCATTGCCAAACACCTATTATTCATCTTCCCAACTTGCAGTTGGATGGACTGTATGAGGCGTATTATAACAATATATAAAATATAAAATAGTATTATTTCCATATAACCAATGCTAGTGTCCCTACTACCATCATCAAAAGCCCTATACCTGAACGTTTGCTTAGTTTTTCTTTAAAAAGCACGTACCCAAAGAACACTGTTACCAATATACTTAGTTTATCAATGGGGGCTACTACGCTTGCAGGGCCGTCTTGCAATGCTTTGTAATAGCAAAGCCATGAAAGCCCTGTTGCCAGCCCAGAAAAGCCTAAAAATAACCAGCTTTTTCCGTCAATCTTTTTAATGTCTTTTTGTTTGCCTTGTGCAAATACAATAGCCCACGCCATAATAAGTACCACAATGGTGCGTATTGCCGTGCCGAGGTTTGACTCTACCCCTTGTACCCCAATTTTACCCAGAACCGAAGTTAAGCTGGCGAACACAGCAGATAGGACTGCATAAATAAACCATGTGCCACTTGTTTTTTCTTGCTGTACTTCTTTTTTCTCTATCATCAAATAAGTTCCCGCCGCTATTAACACCATGCAAATTATTTTTTGAATGGTAACTTCTTCTTTGAAAAGAATAAATGCAAATATCATTGTTAAAAGGGTGCTACTTTTATCAATCGGTACAACTTTATTTATATCTCCATTTTGCAGTGCTTTAAAATAACAAAGCCAAGACGCCCCTGTTGCAAGCCCCGACAGAACAAGAAATACAAAACTGGTGGTGCTTATGCTAGATATAGTATTTTGCGAGCCCACAACAAACACCATCACCCATGCGAATATGACTACAACAACCGTTCGTAGGGCAGTTGCCAAATTAGAGTCAACATTGCGAATACCTATTTTTGCCAGCACAGATGTAATACCGCCAAAAAGTGCTGCCGCAAATGCGTAAGTTAGCCACATAACAATCCTTCTTTCCATTTTCAAAACATGCCTATTTATAAAAAAGATAAAAGAGTTTTTAAGCTAATCTCTTTTATCTTTTTATTTTTACTATTTTGCTGGGTCTTACCTTTTTACACCAAGCCGCCTTCATAATAAGGTGAACCTTCTAAATAAGGGTTGCCCGGCTTGTGCGCTACGTGTGTAATCATGTATTCTGCCCATATTTGGTACCCAACAGGCTTTAAGTGGATACCATCACTGGCGGCAACGTCTTCACGCAGGTTGCCATCTCCATCGGTGAATACTTCTTGCACATTCAAAAAGTATACCCCTTTGCTATATGCAATTTTGGCAAGTTGGTCATTAATGGCACGAATACGGTTATTATCAAGCCCTGGTTTTTTCGGCGTTACTTCTGGGCGAACTGGTAGAATGCTTTGTATATATATCTCAACCCACGGCATACGTGTTTGTATGTCATCAATCAAATCAGCGTAATAGGTTAAAAAAGCTTCATCTGACATGCTTACCAAAGAGTTGGTGCCTAGCATTAAATAAATGCGCATAGGGTGGTTATCTGCTATTTCGTCAAGCGGAACGGACATGGTTCCGTCAGGCTTTTTCTGCATACCTGTAAACCCTTGCGGGCTAATGCCTATATAAGCAACGACTGGTGAGTTAAATGGGTTACTGCTTTCTTTGTAAACACGCCATCCGTCTGTCAAAGAATCTCCCACTAAAACAGCAGTATCAAAATAACTCAGTTCCACTCTACCGTTGCTTTGCACGGCAATCATGCGAGTGTCTGGCACAATAATATCAAAATTAATGGTTTGTTGCACGGGGCCTTCTGGTTTCCAGTACTGCGACGTTCCAGGCCCTGGGTCTTCACTGTTATCAGGAGATGATACATCTACTTCTGGCATATCTCCATCAGAAGTAATGGGAGACGCAGTAGAAATGTCTTCTCCCCCATTGCCTTTTTCAATAAACCGTACAACAATATATGCCATGCCCAAAATGAGCACAACAACTGCTGCCAAGGTGGCATAGCGTTTCATTTTTTGTTTACGCCTGCGCTTTGCGTTTGACGTACGAAATTCTTTATAACTTGCCAAACCATCATCTCCAGCGTTTATTATACATGATTCATGTTCTCACTTCAACAAAAAAGAAAGAAAGATTTTCATAAATTCTTATGAAGATATAGAACCTATTTATTGCACAATAAGCAAAGCACCGACTTGCAGTATATACCACTTTATCGATGCTTCATTTATATTATTCTTTTTTATTACTGGTTGTCTACCATGTGCATATGTTCAATCAGTTTCAGCACTTTGCAAGAATAACCCCATTCGTTGTCATACCAAGCAACCAATTTCACAAAAGTGTCATTCAGCATAATACCCGCTTTTGCATCAAATATAGAAGTGCGGGAATCTCCAATAAAGTCACTCGAAACAAGCGGCTCTTCTACATAGCCAACAATACCTTTAAAGTTGTTTTCACTTGCGTTTTTCACCGCAGCACAAATGGCTTCATAGGTGGTTGGTTTTTCCAGTTTTACAGTTAAGTCTACCACTGAAACATCAAGCGTTGGTACACGGAAAGACATACCTGTTAGTTTACCATTTAGTTCAGGTATAACCAGTGCTGTTGCCTTGGCAGCACCCGTAGAAGCAGGAATAATGTTACCTGCCGCGGCTCTGCCCCCGCGCCAATCTTTCGCCGATGGACCGTCTACTGTTTTTTGGGTAGCAGTTGTAGCATGCACGGTTGTCATCAACCCTTCAGCAATACCAAATTCATCATGTATTACCTTTGCCAGCGGGGCAAGGCAGTTGGTTGTGCAAGACGCATTGGAAACCACTTGCATGCCTTTATTGTATTTGTCAAGGTTTACACCACATACAAATGTAGGGGTTTCTTTATCTTTCGCAGGGGCAGAAATAACCACTTTTTTGGCGCCGCCTTGTATGTGTGCCATACATTTTTCAGTGGTGGTAAATACCCCAGTAGACTCTACAATATAATCTGCTCCGCAGGTTTGCCATGGAATTTCGGCAGGGTCTTTACAGGCGAAGAACGCAATTTTCTTGCCATTTACAACAATACCGTCATCTTCTGCGTGCATATCTATATTCAGTTTTCCGTGCACAGTGTCATACTTCGCCATATACACAGCATAAGCTGGGTCAACAAAAGGGTCGTTAATGCCTACAATTTCATAAAGGTTTGGCTCTTCTAGTGCAGCCCGAAAAACAAGCCTGCCTATACGCCCAAACCCGTTGATGCCAATTTTTATTGCCATAAGTACCTCCGTTTTTTGTTTGTACTGTTATACCATTATAGCATATATTTGTGGCTTGAGAAGTGCTTTTCCTTGACAAATAATAAACAAAAGGCACCGCTTTTCAGCGTTGCCTTTTATTTGTAAACTATTCTGCTTCTTTCATTTGTGCAAAGCATTCACTGCAATAAACGGGTCTGTCTTCTTTTGGCTCAAAAGGCACTTTTGCCTCTTTACCGCAAGAAGCACAAACTGCTGTGAACATCTCACGTGGACCACGTCCAGCGTTTTTGCGGGCGTCGCGGCAAGGCTTGCAGCGTTGTGGTTCGTTTTCAAAACCGCGGCTTGCGTAAAATTCTTGTTCCCCTGCTGTAAAGGTGAATTCTTGTCCGCAATCTTTACAAACTAACGTTTTGTCTTCAAACATTTGCTATTCTCCTCTTGAATAATGATTTGCCCGCAGAACGACTTGAGATGATGCAGCCAGAATGTTGACCAAGCTTTCTTCTTAAGCTAACATAGGGCATTATGCAAAGCCACACAAGCGGCATATTGCTACTTTAATTTTCTGCGTAAGCGTTGCATGGCATTGTCGACTGCTTTCTGTGTCGTACCGCAAATTTCCGCAATTTCTGAATAAGGTTTCCCTTCTAAATAAAGCTTTAAAACTTGTTGCTCAAAGCTTGAAAGCTTTGTTGCAATACGTTTTAGTGCGTTTTGGTATTGCTCTTTTTGAATGGCAATGTCTTCTGGCCCGTAGGTAGAAGGTTCATCTGTTATGGGCCGAGATGAATTGAGCGGACCATGTTTTTTCGCACGGGCTATTTTCCCCGCTGAAGCCACTGCATTATGTATACACACAGTAGCGTATGTTTTAAAAGAGGCTTCTTCCTCTGGTTTATATGTTTGCACCGCCTTGTAAAGTCCAATCATACCCTCTTGCACAGCATCTTCAAAATCAAGCCCTGGGTAAACCGCCCGAGACGCCTCACGTCGAATGGTGGGCAAACACGTGGCAAACAAAGTGGCAATTGCATCTGCATCGCCTTTTTTAGCTAATTTTACAGTTTCTTCTAAAGACGTTTTTGGCATAGCAGCACCTTTTACAGTAATATCTACACACAGTATACAAGGCGAATTTTACCCTGTCAAACAAAAAATTTATTTTTGTAGATATAATATGTTTTTCTTCTTTGTTTTTGCACATAATAACGATAAATTCTTGCCATTGCAAGCTTTTACGCCTATTGAAAAAGACAGACCCATTTCAAAAGGACCTGTCTTTACCTTATTATAAATTATACATCGTCTCTGGTAACATTTCTAATCCACTTTCCACTTTGAATGCGAATGGTAGAAATCAGCACCTTTACAGGTGAGTCCATTTTCATCATTAACCATACAAGCGCAGGTGACCAGTGCCACACAAGCCCGCTTAAGTACCCTAGCGGAATGCCAATAAGCCACAATGTACTGCAGTCAATAATAAATGCTGCACGTGCATCACCGCCGCCTCGCAAAATGCCCACAATGCAAATAATATCTAGTGCAAAAATAGGTTGCAAGAATGCCAGCGCTGTAATCATTTCTGAAGCCGCTGCCGTTGTTTCAGGCGTAACGTCGTAAATACCAAGGAATAAGTTTTTGACTAGTAAGATGATGACGCAAGAAAGTACACCTGCACAAATACCCATAAGCCGCAATGTATTTGCAATTTTGGGCGCTTCCTCAGCACGGCCTTCACCAATATATTTACCAGTTACAACCGCCGCCGCATTGGCTATACCAAAAACAAACACACCTGCAAGCTGCCAAATAACACCCGCAATACTGTTTGCCGCAACAAATACGGAACCAATGCGTCCCATAATCATTGCCATAACGGCAGAACCCATACCCCAAAGCATTTCGTTGCCAAGCACGGGTAGGGCATTTTTCATGTAATCGGGAATCAGAGATTTGTCAAAACGGAAAAAGTCTCTAAACTTAAACTGAATTTTGCGTTCTGCAAAGTTCATGTAAATCATAACCATCACAAACTCTGAAAACCGGGCAATAACTGTACCCAGTGCCGCCCCACGAATTTCAAGGCGAGGCATACCAAACTTTCCGAAAATAAAGGCATAGTTTGCAGCAATGTTTACAAAAAATGAAACCACATAAATAATGGTTGATACTTTTACCGACTCAACCGCCCGCAGGCTCATCATGTAATTGTTTGATACACTAAAAAACATAAACCCAATGGCAAGCACTTGTAAGTATTGTGTTGCCGCTTCAATTACTGCGGGTTCGTTTGAAAACACTTGCATAATTTGGCTTGGAAAGAAAAAACAAGCCACT
This sequence comes from uncultured Oscillospiraceae bacterium, assembly GCA_964637735.1. Lineage (GTDB taxonomy): Bacteria > Bacillota > Clostridia > Oscillospirales > Ruminococcaceae > CAZWXJ01. Next base: position 8,031 of record CAZWXJ010000024.1, read on the forward strand.
GTAAACAAAAAAGACGCAATGGTAACAAACCGCATAGACAAAGACATAATGCGCCGAATGGCGTCTGTATTGCCTTTGCCCCAGTACTGCGCAATAAGCACAGACCCACCAGAAGACAAGCCAAACCCAAGGCTCATTAGTAAGAAAAACGGTTGCCCACCAAGAGACGCCCCCGAAATAGCAAGGTCTCCAAGGCTGCCAAGCATAACACTGTCCATAATGTTTACGCCAAACGAAATAACATTCTGCAACGCAATGGGTACCATTATGGCAAACACGGTTTTATAAAAGGCTTTCTCTTTCATTAAATATTTTTCCATAAATTTCCTCAAAACTTTCCATCAATACACTATTCATCTTCTTTTCAGCCGCCTAACTATTCTAACATAGTATATTTAAAAATCAACACTTTTTGTATGACAACTCTGTTTCTTTTTGGCATGGACTTTTCTGTACAGAATTGTATAATACAATCAAGAAGAATCCATTTTCATATTCACATAAACAAGGGGGATAAACATGAACAAGCAACTAAAGCAAGACCTTGCAAACCGCACCGACCTTTTGCAGAAGGCTGCAGACCATGCAACCGCCTATTTGGAAAAAACAGATGACCATTTTGTGGCGCCGCTCTTCCCTGCAACCCCGCTCAAAACCCTTCCCGAAAACGGACTCGGCGGGCAAGAAGCGCTCTCTTTATTTGAAAAAGACTATGCACCTTATATGCAAACAACAAACGGTCCTCGCTTTTTGGGGTTTGTAATAGGTGGCAACACGCCTGCCGCTTTAATGGGAGACTGGCTAACATCTGCCTATGACCAAAACGCTTTTGGTCTGCCTGACCATGTTGACAGACACCTTGAACTAGAAGTCGCTTCTTTTCTGGCTGACATGTTAGGGTTACCAAACACATTTAGTGGTGTGTTTTGCTCGGGCGCAACTATGGCAAACTTTACTGCCCTTGCCATTGCACGTGAATGGGCGCTTGCAAAACAAGGCAAGCAACCTGATGATAGCATATTCGGTTTCAACCCACCGCTTTACGTATCTGGCACTGCACATGCCTCTATTTACAAAGGTCTTTCCATGATGGGCATTGGGCGCAAAGGTCTTGTAGAACTTCCTCTTTTAGCGGGTAGAGAAGCTGTTGACCCTGCCGCTGTTGAAAAATATTTACAAGACAACCAAGACAAACAAGTTGTTGTTATTGCCAATGGTGGTACTGTAAACAGCGGAGATGTTGATGACATAGCCGCCATAGCCGCTTTGAAAGACAAGTATGATTTCTATTTGCACATTGAAGGCGCTATTGGTGCAGTTGCCGCTGTTTCACCAAGCTACAGGCATTACTTTGCTGGCATTGAAAAAGCTGACAGTATTACCATTGATGCACACAAATGGTTGAACACCCCTTATGATGGTGCCGTTGTTTTGGTGAATGGCAAAGAAAACCACAAACACCAGTTTGATGTATTTGCACAGTTAAACAGCGCAGAAGGCGCCTACAGTGAAGACTCTGCCTTTACCAACCTTGCACCTGAGGGTAGCCGCCGTATGCGGTCACTTCCTGCATGGTTTAGCTTAATGGCATATGGGCGCCAAGGTTATATAGACATTACCGAGCAAAACTGCGCCCTTGCAAAGCAAATGGAACAAATTATAAATAGCTGCCCAAAACTACGGGTGGTACATGAAGTGAAGTTAAACATTTGCTCTTTTACCATTGCGAAAGAACATGTAACCATGCAAGATGTAAATCAGTTTGCCGCTGCCATACGCAAAACCGGCGTTACTTTTTTAAACACCGCTACTGTGCTTGGTGTGCCTGTTGTACGGGTATGCATTAGCAATTACCAAACCGAGCCCGCTGACATAGACCTTGTTGGCAAAACCATTTTACAACTTGCTGATGAATTATTATAAAATGTATTTATAAATATATACTATACATATATAAAGAATACATAAGCCGCACAATGCAAAAGTTGTGCGGCTTATTTTGCCTCTTTCTCTTATTTCCGTTATAATTATTACATTGTTTAAAAATTAGGAGCTGTTATGTTATGAACCCCGCAAAGCTTTGGCAAAAAGGTGATGCCAAAAAAATATTGACTTTACTTTTGGGTGCCGCCATATTGTCGTTCGGTATGTACAACATACACCGCCAGGCTGGCGTTACTGAAGGTGGCGTACTTGGCATGATATTACTTTTGAAACATTGGTTTGGTATTTCGCCATCTATATCAGGCCTTGTAATGGATATTACTTGTTACATCATCGGCTTTCGCTTTTTAGGGAAAGCCTTCGCAAAATACTCTGTCATTGCTAGTTTGTTCTTTTCTTTATTTTACAAATTATGGGAACAATTCCCACCTGTCATTCCTGACTTAACGCCGCACCCACTTATTGCCGCTGTTTTAGGCGGGCTTTTTGTGGGCATTGGTGTTGGGCTTATTGTACGTATAGGTGGCGCTGCTGGCGGAGACGACGCCCTTGCTCTTGCTATTTCACATGTTACAAAATGTTCTATTTCAAAAGCATATTTGTTCACTGACCTGGTTGTGCTTGCATTATCTTTAAGTTATATTCCATTTAGCAGAATTTTTTATTCCCTCATCACTGTTTTCATATCATCAAATGTTATTGAATTTGTACAAAAATACAAACCACATACCGCACAAGATAACCACGCATAAAACAAGAAAAATATATTGATATTCTTTGCTTTCTCTTGTCATCAATATTTCTCTTGTGTTTCTTACCACGTGCGTGATAGAATGTGCATGTTTTCATAAATTTATTTTACAATAACACAAAGGCAAAAGGTGGCACAATGGCTGACAAAAAAGTAGTTAATAAGCAGATTTTTCGTATTCTGCTTCCCATGATATTAGAAAATGTTCTAACTGTTTCCGCATCTATTGTTACAGCGGCTATGGTTGGGCGTTTAACCACTATGGACATTTCTGCGCAGGGCATTGCAAACCGCATGGTAAATATTTATTATTCGTTGTTCAAAGGGCTTTCAGTGGGCGTAACAGTTTTGTCTGCCGTGTACTTTGGGCAAGGCAGAAAAGACAAAACCAAAAGTGTACTGCGGCAATCTTTCATTACAAGTATACCTGCGGGCATATTAGTTTCTATTGGCTTCATTATTTTTGCTGAACCTTTGGCACGCATTTTTACAGATGACCCCGCAATGCTAGCGCTTGCTGTTCACTATTTAAGGCTTATGTCTCTCGCCTTACCTTTTTTGCTTGTTTCTTTTTATGTTACCGCCGCTTTTCAGGCGCAAGGAAATACAAAAGTGCCAATGTACATTGCAGGCATTGTAAATATAATTAATATTATTTTAGGCTGGACGCTCATCTTCGGAAATTTTGGTGCACCTGCCCTTGGCTTAACAGGTGCTGCTATTGCCCTTTGTGTGTCTTACACCATTGGGGCATTTGTTGGCGTGTTTTTATTATACCAGCCTACTTTTGGGTTTTTTGCAAACATAAAAAACGAGGAAAATTTATTCTCTTTGAACAAAACCGACCTACGTGAAGTTTACACGGTGGGTGCCCCTGCCGCCATGGAAAACCTACTTTGGCAGTTTGCAACCATTATTATTAGCCGTGTTATTATTTCATACAGCGCAAGCCATTACGCCGCTTACCAGCTTGGTTTGCAAGCTGAAGGCGTTTGTGAAATGCTTTCTGTTGGGTTTATTACAGCAGCCACTACTCTTTCTGCAAACGCCATTGGGCGAAAGGACGACAGCCTTTATCGCACTTATTTTACACAGCTTCGTAAAATCTGCTTCGGCGTAAGTATTTTGTGCTCTGCCATTTTATTGGTTGGCTCTACCCCACTTATGCGCATTTTAACTGACAAACAAGACTTGATTGAAATTGGTGCAGGGTATTTATTCGTTATGGGCTTTACGCAAATCCCCATGAACATCAACAAAATATATAACGGGTTTATTCGTTCGTCTGGGCACCGCATGGCGCCTGCCGTTATTTCACTGGTGGGCATATGGGGCATACGGGTTGTGTGCTCATGCCTTGCTGGCTGGGTATTGCACCTACCTATTGACGCTATTTGGTGGGCCATTGCGCTTGACTTGTTTGCACGGTACTTCATTAGCCTTGCCTATTTTAAAAAGAAACACGTTATTGATGCCGTGCAAAACTTACCGCCTGATGAAGAATTAACACCTACTGTTTAATTTCACATATATACAACAAAACTATTTTCTTTTTGTGTAAAACGTCAAATTTCACGTACCAAAAAACATTTGACTGGACGTTTAGCCAAAAAACAAAAAAACACAAAAAACAAATTGCTTTTTACCCAAAAAACCCTTACTATAATACTATACTGTTTTTGACATCGACTTTATTCTTTATGTAAGGGGTGCCATTATGCGGCTTGGACGCAAACAATTGTTTATATTGTTTTTTGACGACAGATTAGTCGGGCATCGTGTACCCTTTCGGGGCTTTTTGCAACCTGCCACAGGCAACCACGGGAATAGTGTCTGCAAAAATAGTAACAGCATAACTGTAAAATAAAGGCTTACGTGTACTTCTATACACGCAAGCCTTTTTCTTTTAAACAAAACAAGTAACAGCTGAAAGGGAATAGGCATATGGCAAACAATTTGAAAAAAGTAGGCATTTTAATGGGAAGCGATAGCGACTGGCCCATTGTAAAAAAAGCAGTAGATGAACTAAAAAGCATGCAAATTCCGTATGAAGTGCATATTTTAAGCGCACACCGCACACCACAGCAAGCCGCAGCATTTACTGCTTCCGCAAAAGAAAACGGGTTTGGTGTACTTATTGCTGCCGCAGGTATGGCGGCACATTTGGCAGGGGCAGTTGCTGCAAATACTACCTTACCTGTTATTGGTATCCCTATGAAGTCAAAGGCACTTGACGGCATGGATGCCTTGCTTGCAACCGTACAAATGCCCAGTGGTATACCTGTTGCCACCGTTGCTATTGACGGTGCGGCAAACGCCGCCATTTTAGCAGCGCAAATATTAGCAGTAGAAAATGAAGAGCTTTCCATATTACTTAGCGCAAAGCGTGCAGCCATGCAAGAAGCTGTTTTGGCAAAAGACGCAAAACTGCAAGAAGAATTAAACAACCCTTAACCTTACCAGCACACTACAAAATATTGGTACTAATAAGCGAAGACAATAAAAAATGGGAGAATAGCAAGCAATGAAAAATATGCAATTTGATGACAGTTTACATGAAGAATGTGGTGTACTTGGTATTTATGACCCTGACAATGAGCTTGGGGTCGTGGCATCATCTTATTATGGGCTATATGCTTTGCAACATCGTGGGCAGCAAAGTTGTGGCATTGCCGTGAATGACGGCGGTGTCATTACATCTTATAAAGACCTTGGCCTTGTAAACGAAGTGTTTACCCCCCGTGTGTTAGAAGGCTTGCCTGACGGGCAAATGGCGGTTAGCCACACACTATATGGCAGAAAAAGCAGTAGCCGTGCAAATGCACAGCCCATTGTTATTCGGCATGTAAAAGGCACATTAGCGGTTGCACATAATGGTGCCCTTACAAATGCCGCCGCCCTGCGGGAGGAATTTGAGCTGCAAGGTAGCATTTTTCACTCCACGTCTGACTCAGAGGTAATTGCCCAAACCATAACACGGGCACGTTTACATTCCGCAAGCATTGAAGAAGCGATTTCTTCTGCCATGGACAAAATTGCGGGTGCGTATTCCCTTGTTATCATGAGTCCTCGTAAACTCATTGCCGCCAGAGACCCGCTCGGCTTTCGCCCGCTTTGCATGGGCAAGTTTGGTGAAAAAGGTATTGTGTTTGCATCTGAAACATGCGCACTTGATTCCATCGGCGCTACCTTTGTAAGAGATATTAAGCCTGGTGAAATTGTGGTTGTTACCGCTGATGGGATTAAGACGATTGATACCCATCTGTCTGATAAAACATCTTTATGCGTATTTGAATTTATTTATTTTGCACGCCCTGACAGTGTGATAGAAGGCAGCAGTGTACACCTCGCACGCCAACGTGCGGGCATGTTTTTAGCGCAAGAGCACCCCGTTGATGCCGACGTTGTTATTGGCGTGCCAGACTCTGGGCTTGATGCTGCCCTTGGTTATGCAAAAGAAAGCGGCATACCGTACGGGGTTGGGTTTATTAAAAACCGTTACATTGGGCGCACCTTTATTGCCCCCACCCAAAAGAAGAGAGAGCACGATGTACACATTAAACTAAACGCCCTTGCCGAAACCGTACGTGGAAAACGTGTTGTGATTATAGATGACTCGATTGTGCGTGGCACCACCAGTTTACAAATTATAAAAATGTTGCGCCATGCGGGCGCAAAAGAAGTACATATGCGCCTTTCTTCCCCACCATTTTTATACCCTTGCTACTTTGGCACTGATGTAGACTCAAGCGAAAACCTGATTGCTTATAAACACACGGTTGAAGAAATTCGAGAGATTATTGGCGCAGACTCTCTGGGCTACTTGAATACATCTTACCTTAATAAATTAGCTGACAATTCTTCTTGTGGTTTTTGTGACGCATGTTTTACAGGGAACTACCCTGTTGACGTAAGCCGTGTTACCACCACTGATAAATTTGCAGAAAAAATACCTGTTGAAATTGGCAAAAAATAAGAGAGGGGCTACCTAAATATGAGCAGTTTCAGTGAAAGCTACAAAGAAGCCGGCGTAGACATTGAAGCGGGTTACACCGCTGTACAAATGATGAAAGAACATGTTGCCCGCACCCTTACAAAAGGTGTAGTAGATGGCATTGGCGGTTTTGGCGGCATGTTTGAGCTTGACCTTAATGGCATACAAAACCCTGTGCTTGTTTCTGGAACGGACGGCGTAGGTACAAAATTAAAACTTGCTTTTTTAACAGACATACACAGCACCATTGGCATTGACTGTGTTGCCATGTGTGTGAACGACATTATATGCACTGGCGCAAAGCCTTTGTTTTTTCTTGACTATATTGCCTGCAGTAAGAACGTCCCTGCCCGCATTGCAGAAATTGTAAGCGGCGTGGCAGACGGTTGCGTGCAAGCAGGTGCTGCCATTGTTGGCGGTGAAACTGCTGAAATGCCTGGTTTTTACAGTGAAGATGAATACGACATGGCTGGGTTTTCAGTAGGTGTTGTTGACAAAGCAAAGATATTAAATAAAGAAAACGTACAAGCTGGAGATGTACTAATTGCCCTACCCTCTAGTGGACTACATTCAAACGGGTTTAGCTTGGTACGTAAAATTTTAGATGTTGAAAATGCAAGCCTTACCGAAGTTGTTCCTGAACTTGGCAAACCACTGGCGCAGGCACTGCTTACCCCCACCAAAATATATGTAAAGCCAGTACTTGCTTTGCTTGAAAAAGTTGCTGTGAAATCTATTTCACACATTACAGGCGGTGGTTTTTTTGAAAATATCCCGCGTGCATTACCCACGGGTTTAGCCGCTTATATTGAAAAAGACACCATTCAAACACCTGCTATTTTTACCCTTTTACAAAACCGTGGCAACATACCTGAGCGTGACATGTTCAACACCTTTAACATGGGAGTTGGCATGGTGGTGGTGGTTTCAGCAGAAGATGCTGAAACTGCGGTAAAAACACTGCAAGAAAACGGCGAAGATGCTTATATTTTAGGCGCCGTAAAAGAAGGCACGGAAGGCGTGGTACTATGCTAAATGTTGCCATATTGGTAAGTGGCGGTGGCACCAACCTACAAGCTATTATTGATGCAAAGCAAAGCGGGCATATTGCAAACGGCAAGCTTGCTTTGGTACTTAGTTCAAAGCCAGGCGTGTATGCCCTGCAACGTGCAAAAAACGCAAACATACCCACAGCTGTTGTTGCCCGCAAAGAATATAAGGCTAGTGCTGACTTTGATGATGCACTACTTGCCACATTAAAAGAATACAACATTGACGTGATTGTGCTGGCAGGCTTTCTTTCTATTTTAGGCAAACCTGTTATAAATGCTTACCTAAATAAAATTATAAATGTACACCCCAGTTTAATACCCAGTTTTTGCGGGGAAGGCTTTTACGGCCTGCGTGTGCACGAGGCCGCCCTTGCAAAAGGTGTTAAAGTAACAGGTGCCACTGTACATTTTGTAAACGAAATACCTGACGGCGGGGAAATCATTCTGCAAAAAGCGGTAAGCGTTTTACCTGAAGACACCCCCGAAACATTGCAAAAGCGTGTGATGGAAGAAGCGGAATGGGAACTATTGCCTGCTGCCCTTGAACTGCTTTGTAACCGAGAAATATAGTGGAAAGGAACCGATGAATGGAACTGCAAAACATAACTGACATTCTAGCAAACAACACCTACCCAGGGCGTGGTATTCTGCTTGGCAAAACCTCTGATGGAGAGAATGCCGTATTGGTTTATTTTATAATGGGGCGCAGTAAAAACAGCCGTAACCGTGTTTTTACCGAAAAAGATAGCGGTATTATTACCGAAGCTGCTGACCCTGCAAAGCTGGAAGACCCCTCTTTAATTATTTATGCCCCTGTGCGTACATTCGGTAACTTTACCATTGTTACCAACGGAGACCAAACTGACACGATATATGATGGCCTTGAAAACGCACAGTCCTTCGAAGATGCTTTGCGCACCCGCACCTTTGAGCCAGATGCACCCAACTACACACCACGCATTAGCGGGCTTATGCATATTGATGATGGCAGAATGCAGTATAAACTCTCTATATTAAAAAGCAATAACGGCAACCCCATTGCTGCCGAAAAATACTTTTTTGAATACCCAACCCCGCTTTCAGGCGAAGGAAAATTCATTCACACTTATGCCGAAGACGGCGACCCTATTCCTAGTTTTACTGGGGAACCCCGCCATATTATCATTGGTGATGCAGACATTGATGAATTTGGTGGTAGTATTTGGACGGCGCTTAATGAAGACAACAAAGTAAGTTTATTTGTACGGTACATTCACCTAGATGATGGATTGGTACAAACCCGTATATACAACAAAAAAACGAAAGTTTAGCAGGTTTTTTAGGAGGAATATGATGAATGAATTAGAACTAAAGTACGGCTGTAACCCCAACCAAAAGCCTGCCCGCATTTTTATGGAAGATGGTAGCGACTTACCTGTTACTGTGTTAAATGGTAAGCCTGGGTACATTAACTTTCTAGATGCGCTGAACGCATGGCAGCTTGTAAAAGAGTTGAGAGATGCAACAGGCTTGCCTGCCGCAACCAGCTTTAAACATGTTAGCCCTGCAGGTGCTGCCATTGGGTTGTCCCTTTCACAAACGCTGGAACGTATTTATTTTACTGATGGCATTGCCCTTTCTCCTTTGGCATCTGCCTATGCAAGGGCACGAGGCGCTGACAGACTTTCCAGCTTCGGAGACTGGATTGCCCTTTCAGACGAATGTGACTTGCCTACCGCACAGCTGATTGCAAAAGAGGTAAGCGATGGCATAATTGCACCTTCTTACAGCGAAGAGGCCCTTGCTGTTTTAAAGCAAAAGAAAAAAGGTGCTTATAATATTGTGCAAATAGACACAGAATATACACCAACCCCTACTGAGCATAAACAGGTATTCGGCATCACCTTTGAGCAAGGGCGCAACAACCTGCCTATTAACAGCACCTTGCTTGAAAATGTTGTAACAGAAAACAAAACCTTAACCGATGCCGAGAAAAGAGATATGCTGATTGCGCTTATCACGCTGAAATATACGCAGTCAAACTCAGTTTGTTATGTGAAAGACGGGCAAGCCATTGGCATTGGTGCAGGCCAGCAAAGCCGCATACATTGCACCCGCCTTGCCGGAGACAAAGCAGACAATTGGCACCTACGCCAGCACCCAAAAGTGTTAGCACTGCCTTTTATTGAAAATTTAGGGCGGGCTAATCGAGACAATGCCATTGACATTTACATTGGCAATGACTATGAAGATGTGATTGGTGATGATGTATGGGCGCAAACATTTACCACACAACCTGCCCCCCTTACTTTACAAGAAAAAAAGGAATGGCTTGCCACTGTAACTGATGTTTGCCTTGGCAGTGACGCCTTCTTCCCATTCGGAGACAATGTAGAACGTGCGAAAAGAAGTGGCGTTACCAGCATTGTGCAACCGGGCGGCTCTATTCGAGATGACCAGGTAATTGAAACCTGTAATAAATATGGCATTGCCATGGTATTTACGGGAATGCGCCATTTCAAACATTAGGAGGAAACCTATGAAAATACTGATTGTTGGTGAAGGGGCGAGAGAACAGGCCATTGCCCATAAACTGTCCCAGTCTCCTAACGTGGAAGAAGTCTATCTGT
>CAZWXJ010000025.1:0-17066 GCA_964637735.1 uncultured Oscillospiraceae bacterium
GTGCTTTTCAATAACAGCAGCACCTAAAGCAACCGCTGCCAGTGGTGCGGCAAGGCCTAACGTATGGTCGCTATAACCCACAGGTGTGCCAAAGTTGCGGTGTATGTCTAACATGGCACGCACATTGGCATCTGGCAATGGGGTAGGGTATTCGGTGTTGCAGTGCAGAATAATTACACTTTGGGCACCGTTTTCTTGCAATATGTCGTAAGCGGCACCTATTTCTTCTAGGGTGCTCATACCGGTAGACATCATGACAGGCTTGCCCAGCTTTGCTATTTTTTCAAGGTAGGGCAGGTTGGTAATTTCGCCTGATGGTATTTTGTAAACAGGCATATCAATGCTTTCTAAAAAGTCTATGCTGTCAAGGTCAAACGGGGTAGAAAGGTACATGATGCCAATGCTGTCACAATATTCTTTCAGTTCTTTATGTTCGGCAAAACCAAAGTGAATTTTACGCACCATGTCAAGCTGGCTTTCACCGTCTCCTGTTTGCTCTTTTTGGTAGTCTGCCTTTTCGGCAAAGGTGCTAATAACCAGTTCAGGCTTCGCTGTTTGGTATTTTACAATGTCAGCCCCTGCTTCTTTTGCCACATCTGCCATTCTTTTGGCAAGTTCTAAACTGCCGTTATGGTTTACACCCGCTTCTGCAATAATAATTGTTGCCATCGGCTCACCTCTTCTGTTTGCTTTTACTTTTGGTCTTGTTTTTATTCTCGGTTTTCTTTTCTGTTTTTGCATTTTGGTTCTTGCTTTTTCTATATAGTATTATAACAAGTATTAAGCATGTTGTGCTAATAAATATACCCAGCCACACATAAGGTGGTTTATATTTTAGTTCTATAATATTTTCACCTGCCATAAGCTGTATGCCCGCAAAGTAACCTGCTACGTTTTGCACCTCTACTTTTTCACCGTTTATGGTGCATGTCCAGTTTGTGTCATACGGAATAGAAAGCAATAACGTTGTGTCTTTTTCTGCCATTACTGTGCCATGCACATACCCATCTTCCCAGTTTAGGTTTACTGCATTTTCGTTTGCTACCATTGCTGTTTTTTCAAATAGTGGTTGGTTAAAAAAGGCAACTTCTACTGTTCCTACTGTTGTTTCAGGCAATATGGCAGTAATGGTTATGTCTTCGCCCTGCGCAAATTCCCCGAGGCAAAGGGCACCACTAAAAGCAACCCCATAAAATTGAAACGTTTTGCCTTCGCAAGCAACGATTATTGAATATGGATCAGCAATTTGTATAGATAAATAATATGGTCCGCTCTCGCCCGCAGTAAAGGTATACTGCACCTGCCCGCCTGCGGTTTTCCCCGTGTGCGGAATAATTTCTCCGCTTTCATTTGTTGTGGTTATGTTTTGCAATGTATACAATACGTCGCTCGTTCCATATAACCCGCTGTAAATATTGTTTTGCTTAGTGAAGATATTTTCACCCGTTAGGTTTATTTCACCAGTATCATCTACCATATATGCCAGTGGAAATGCATATGGGTTTTCATAAACTATATAAGGGGCTTGTATAGTTGTTTTTATATAATGTTGAGGTGGTACGTCTTCTGCCGTTGCAAATAGGTATTTCACGCCTAACAAGCTGTCTGCCGTGGGTAGTGTACCCCCCGCAAAGGGCATATATCCACCAAGCCCCAATGCATCTAGTAAGGCGGAAGAAGAAACGTCTTGTGTCGATCCAAAATGGCTGATGCCATTGTAATTTAGCAAAAGCGGGTCATTGTATGAGCGAAAGAATATTTTCTCAACACGATAATTTCCGCTGTCTTGCTGCTTTATTTGCTGTACAGTTTCTGTGCCGTCTTGCACGAACACACGAAATCCGCTCACAGTATATTTTTCAAAAGAATTTAAAACATACCCTGCGTTAAAAACAACCTCTGCACAAACAAGTAACGCACAAGCTACACTTGCTATTTTTTGCAAATTTGCTTTGCCCCCACGTTTTGCAACCCACAGGCAAATTAACGCTATGCAAAGAACAATGCCCGCCACTGCCATTTTGGTAAGGGTTAAACTTTCATACCGAATGAGGAAAGACCACCCGCAAAACACGGCAAATATACCGCTAGCCCACAGTACTTCTTTTTTGGTGTATGTTTGCTGTGCTAAAAACCCACATGCCAAAAACACCAGCATAAAGCTGAACAGGAAAGAATACCTGTACGGAAACCAAATAGGCTCGGCAAAGCCATGCCAAACAATGTTTAAGCCACTTACCAAAAAGCTAAGGGTAATAAAACCTACTATAAACCCATACAACGCCTTTTCTTTTTTGGCAATGGTTTTAGAAACAAAAAAGCCAATGGCCATCACCACTACAAAAAGCCCGCAGTAAATGTTGGGCAGCCCATTTTGAACTGATTGCCAAGTAAACCCTGCAGGCCACAATTGTTGTGCAAGCTCTTTTAAAGGGAACGTGAATTGTAGTGTAAACCGAAAACCACCACCAATACCTTTACTTGTGGCAATATCTGCCAAAGAAGGCAGTAGCATAAACGCTGTAAGCCCTGCGGCAAGCAGTGCAAACACAGCAAAGCTTACACAGCGTGAGCATATAAAGCTTTTGTTCCATTTTTGTTTTGTTTCTTCTGCTTTTTTGGCAGGCAAATAAACCTCTTTTGCCAATAATAAGTTTGCCAAAAAATAAAGTACTGCAAATATACAAACCATATAGGCAATGTAAAAATTGGTAAAAATGGCAAGTGCAAGTGCGCAACAAAACACAAAGGGTTTGCCAGTTTCAATCAGCTTGTCTATTCCATAGCAAATAAGCGGTAATAAAATAACTACGTCAAGCCACATTATGTTTTGCGCATACACTATGTTGTACCCACAAAAGGCATAGCACAGCCCTGCAAGAATGCCCCAGTTGTTTAAACCCTCATAATGCCTGCCTGCAAAAAAGGCAAATGTTGTACCAGTTAGTGCAAGTTTCAGGGCAAGCACTACATTGGCTACTGCCGCATAGGCAGAAACAGGTACACATAAATAAAGCAAATTGAGTGGGCTTGCACAGTAATAGGCAAATAGCCCTAGCATATTGCCACCAAGTCCTTTTTCAAATGAGTAATAAAACCCGCTTGTGCCCAGTGCTTTTTTAAAATAAGCATAATAGCTTACATATTGTCCATTCAAATCACCTGTTATAACCGAAAGATCTCCAAACGGCCAAAACCCGTAGGCATAAAAAAGAACAGCACATGCCAAAAGCCCAAGAACAAAGGTTGCCAGCAACCGTTTACGCTCTTTGTTTTTTTGCATATACTGTTCCATAAAGTCCTTCCCGAAGTGTGAATATTTGCTTTACTGTTTTTCCATGCGTCGGCGCATTTCTTCCAGTTCTTCCAGTTGCCCCATATCCATCCAGCTGTTTTCACTAACGGGGTAAACCCCTACTTTTTCACCCGCAAGGCGGTACTTTTCCATAATGTCAGGGAAGCCAACAGAAACGCCGTCTTCCAGTTCAGCCACTACGTGGGGTTCCACCACATACATGCCTGTGTTTGTTAAAAAGTTTAGCTCTGGTTTTTCGGTTACGTTTTTAATTTCACCGTTGTCGCTTAGCTCAATTACGCCATATGGTATGGTAACGTTTTTCAGCGCACACACCACTGTAATGGTGTTCCCATTCTTTTTATGAAAGTCATAAATATCGGTGTAGTCAGCCTCTACCAAAATGTCACAGTTGGTTAAAAAGAAGGTTTCATTCATGTTGCCTTTTAGTAAAGACAACCCACCCCCTGTGCCAAGCGGTGTTTCTTCGTCAACAAAGGTAACGTTATACGCCTCTTCTGCCTCTGCGAAGTATGACTTGATCATGTTCTTTTTATGGTTGACCACCAAAGAAAACCTGTTACAGCCAAATTCTTCAAAGTGGTCCATAATCAGTTCAATAATGGGTTTTTCACCTACCGGAATAAGCGGCTTCGGCAAAATTTTAGTGTATGGGTAAAGCCGTGTGCCAAGCCCACCTGCCATAATTACAACAGGTACGTCGGCTTTTTTGCGCCCGTCTACGTCTAAATCTGCCAAAAAAACCACATCGTCTATTTCGCTTTTTGCGTTCAGCAATGGCAACGCTTCTATGGCATGTTGCACCATAAATTCTTTCGCTTTTGAGCGATTTTCAACGCCGAGAGATTTTGGATTGTAATTCGCAGCATCTTTCACAGGTTGAGACAAATCTCCCCCTTGCAAAATAAAACGGCGCACGTCAGCATCCGTTAAAACGGCTTGTAACACATATGCAGGGGCCACAAGCAAAAGCTTATAACCCGTTTCATCAAGCATGCGCATGGCATTTAGCACGCTTGTGTTTTCGTCTACAATCAACTGGTCAATATACACGTTTTTCACCTGCTGGCTTTTAAAATTGTCTCAATTACACGGTCAACATCTGCGTCAGTCAAGTTAGTTGAACACGGAATATTTACCACGTTCGTACGGTAATCTTCCGCCTTTTCCATACCGTGGGCTTCATGGTTTGCGTAAGGTTTTTGCTCGTTAATAAGCGCCCAAATTGGCCGTGTTTGAATGTTGTTTTCTGTCATGTACGCAATTAGTTCGTCTCTTTCCATCGGGAAATCTTCTAGGTAGAGAGAGTAAAACCATTTGTTACAGCGAATACCGTCTTCAAAAGGCAATATGCGAAGCCCTACTTTACCGTCAAGCGCTGCCTTGTATTTGTCATAATATTTATGTTTTGTTTCAATGAAGCCTTCCAGTTGCTCCATTTGGGCAATGCCAAGGGCAGCTTGCAAGTTTGTTAAACGGTAGTTGTAGCCAATTTCGTCATGCACAAACTGCAATTCATCATTTTTCGCTTGGGTTGAAAGGTATTTTGCATGGGCTGTCCACTCAGGGTGGTTAGAAACCACCATACCGCCAGAACCTGTGGTAATAATTTTATTGCCATTGTAGCTGTATGCGGCAATGTCTCCAATGGTGCCTGCCATTTTGCCTTTGTAACGTCCTTCGGTGTAGTAAGTGCCTACCGCCTCGGTTGCGTCTTCTACCACAATTAGGTTGTACTTTTTGGCAATGTCCATTAAACGTTCCATTTTTGCCATATTGCCAAATACGTGTACAATTTCAATGGCTTTTACATGGGCACCTGTTTTGTTGTTTATTAGCTTGCCGTCTTTCATGGTGCAGTTGTTTGCACAAAAAGCTTCTACTGCGTCTGGGTCAATGCACAGTGTGTCATCACACCCAATAAAAACGGGCTCTGCATTTGCATACTTTACAGGGTTTACTGCGGCAATAAAGGTAAGGGCGGGGCAAAGTACTTCGTCTCCTGCGCCAACACCTGCCACCAAAAAGCATAAATGCAACGCCGCCGAGCCACTTGCACATGCAACTGCTTTTGGCATGTTTGTGTATTTTGCAACAACGTCTTCAAAATCTCCTACAAGGCTTCCGCCCGCTGACACCCATTCACTAACCACTGCGCCTTCTACATACTTTTTCTCGTTTCCACCAAAGTTTGGTACTGATAAAGGAATAAATTTTGTGTCCATTTCGCTACCTCCAATTCATAGCAAAGATAAAAATAGTTTCACTGCCCATTTTATTCTTATTTGAAGGCTGTGTCAATGTTTAATCTGCATGAAAAAGCCCACTTTATACATTACATATAAAGTGGGCACTTATCATCACTATTTCTGTTTTATGAAATAACATTATAGTACCTTTTTTCGCTGCTTATAATATACACCAAAACATAGCAAACTGCCAAATGCCACCAGCGCGAAAATAAGAATGGCGCAGTGCATAAAAAAGGCGTCAGGTAAAATGGTAATCACGGGGTCGGTTTTTGCACTAAACACCCAATAGTCGTTGTTGAAAAAGATTTCATGAAACGTAACAAACACTTTGTTCCAATTCAGCGCCACCAGCATACCCAGCACAGCGGGTAGCCCAAGCGTTACAATGGCAGAAAGTTTTAAGTAGCCAATTTGTTGCTTGCGGTGCTTTGCAAAAATACCAGCCACACTCAGCACAAGGGTAACACCCAACAGAATTTGTATGCCCACAAAAATTTGTTTTACCTCTTCAAAGTGTATACGCCCCGTTTCGCTCATGGCAAGCGTCGGGAATTCAAGCGCCCCGCTAAAAAACACAGAGTTATATGAAATCAGTGCATCGTAATTGGCCTTGATGTCTTCCACCGAAAGCCCTGACGTTTGCGGTATGTTTAAATAGTCAATGTCAACATAATAAAGCGGGCGAAAATTGAGCACAAGTGTTACCGCAAAACAAATAATACACAGTGTTATAACAAATGCGAGCACCATGTTAGACAGCGTTATGGTTTTGTCTTTTTTGTTCTGCAAAGCGGTTCTCCTTGTCATACTGGGTGTTATTGGCAAAATACGCTCATTTCTTTCCAGTTTGTAATTTAGCGCAAAATAAATACAATTTGTATTTATAAAATATTACGGTTTAGGTTGCAACCACGCCATTACAAATTTCAGCACACAGGCAGCAAGAGCAGGTGCAATAACAAAGTAAAATGCCCATGTGTAACTTGGCACAAAATAAGTGAAAAACGAAACTTTTTGATTGAATACAATTTTGTAAAACTGCATTTCGTTGCCGCTGTAAATGCCTGGGTCAATACGTAAGCCGTAAAAGTTTTTGCGTGGCAAGGTAAAGCTGTAATGGTCTTCCGCTTCTTCTTTTGCCCATACACGGTAGTTTGGGTCAAACTCTTCCATGTTTGCGTTTTGCATATAAAAAATATTAAACTCGCCTGGTTTTGCCTCAAAAGATATATAAATGTCTACACGGTTTACCCGCAGCGGTGCATCTAACATCATCACCATGCGTGGGTCTGCATTCGTGCTAATTAAAATATCTTCTGCTTCATTTACATATGCTAGGCCGCTCAGCTCAAAATCTGCCGTAGTATATACCACTTCTTCCAACTTACCCGTGGCACGCAATAGGCGGTCTTCACAAAAGTTGAACAACCCAACCAGTATACTTAGCACCAAAAAGCCTGCATAACATGCTGTAAAAAGGGCTTTGTCAAACTGGGGTGTTTTTGTGGCACCCACAAATTTTTGCAATATGTTTTTTTCTGTTTTATTTTTACGCATGGTACCACTCCATTTCCACCGGCACGAAATACATGTCGTCTCCGCTGCCTTCAATTTTATATAGAATGGTGTCTCCGTTAAAATAGCCGTCTAAGTTATCGGTGAAAAGGTGCCCATAATTGTCAAGAAAAATTTTGTCTGCATTGTCTATTAAAATATAGTCGCACCCTTTTATGGTGAGGTACCCACACAGGTAATGTGGTGTAAGGGTTTTGCCCGCATACTCGGCACGTAATTCATCATCAAAAACATTGTTTAATGCGGGTGATTTTATCTCGAAATCAGAAGACAATGTGCCACCGCCAAAGCTGTAATCAAGCTCTGCGGGGAAGTAATAGAAATACCTATAAAACCACATGCCGCCATTGTCTCCTTGGCAAATGTAAAACACGCTTGCGCCTTCTGGTAAAAATGCCCTTACTTCTTCTGTTTCTTCGCCCAAAGCACGCATGCCTTGGTAATAACTTTCAGGCACATTCACCACTGAAAGTTGCGGCTGAACGTAATTGTCCCATCTCCATAAAAACAATAAGCTTATGCAAAGCAGCGCTATGTTGCCTATGTTGCGCTGGCTGCGGTCTTTCAGTGCAACGCAAAGCAGCGCAAGGGCGGCAAGCATCCACGCAATATAATAAGGGTAAATATAGCGGTTATAATCGTTCAACGTTGCTGACTGCCAACTGTTAAACACATACACATACATAAACCCTATAAAAATATAATACATCAAAAAGCCTACCGCTGAAACAACGGTAAACCATGCAATATGTACTTTTTGCTTTTTGTTCGCCACCAAAAAAGCAAGGGCGCATATTGCCAAAATAACAAGCACAATAACAGCCCCACTGCCTGGTATCGTCAAAGGCGCACCTGCGGCATTTTGCATACCGGGTATGCGAAAGCCAAACATGCTAAGTGGGTCTTCAAAAAAAGCACGGAACATATTGGTCATCACGCTAACAAAATCTTGCTCAGCAGTTACAACCCCGTCAAATGAAATAGCAGGCAATTCCGCACCACCCAATGTGGTAAGGTGTGTTTGCACCGTTTGCATGGCGGCATTCCATGTAAATTTCGCTTCTGAGGCAAAATTGTCTAGTGCGCTCCATGTAAATAGTTCTTTCAAACCAGTAAGCACAATCTCTATAGCGCCCATTTGCTTTGCGCCACCAACGTCCATACGGTCAACACCCATAAAGGTTTTCATGTGCCATGCCCATGCAAAAAAGGTCGCCACAGGGCCCGCTAATAAGCCTGCACTCCACCCTAGTTTTTGCGGCAGTTTTTCGGTGAAAGACTTGAACCCTGCTTCTTTTATGGTTTGCCTGCGTGCACACAAAATAAGGTCAACTGTAATAATGCCCGCCCCAATAAGTGCTAGCACAAATCCTGTGTCCTTCAAAACGGACTCTGCCATAATGGTAAGCAAAACAGGCACCATAATAACAGGTGTTTTTTCTTCTGCACTAAAATAAAGCGCCAGTGCACCTGCAAGCACCATGCCCAGCGGAATGTCAGAGTATACAAAAAGATAGGGCAGAGAAACATGAATGACACGGTAGTAGGTGGTAAGCAAATAGGGTACTAAAAAACAAATGAGGGCGGCAGGCACAGCGGTCGTCCAGTTTTTTCGTTTTAGCCCACTTAACACCGCTGAAAACACTGCAAAAAACAATATGTTATAGGCGGCAATGGCTTTCCACTGCACAAAAGCCAACCCAATAAATTGAAAATGATAACTGAGCATAACAAGCCCTGGCACAAAGGTTGTTACCCGCATGTTTGAAGGGTACACTGTGTACATTTGCCCTGTTTCTTTTACCAGCTTTGGTGCCATACCCCAGAACGAAAATTCATCCCACTCCATAAAAATGGGCTCGCGAATGGCAAATACCACTATAACCACCATGCTGGCAAACAAAAACAACACCATACCTGGGGTAAGAAATTCTTTTATGCCTTCTTTTGAAAAGCCAAGGCTTTTGCGTTTGTAAATAAGGTAACCAAGGCACACCACCGTAAGGGCATAAAACAACCAGCCTGCCAAAACCACTTGGTTTAAGCAAGCAAATGCACTGTAAAATATAATGGTAGCACTTAATACGGCAAGGGGGGCGGCGGCACTGTTTCCTTTGCACCGAACTGTATAGAAAACACACCACACCACAATGGCCGCAAAACTAATAAACATTTCTAAAAAAGCTAACAAATAAGCACCTCGTTGCTAAAACCGTTTGTTATATAAAGTATTACACAAATACGTGCGTAAAGGCATTACACGCCTACATAGTATAATTGCACCAATAGCACGGCAGAAATAACCGCAAATGCAAAACCGCTATACAACATTATATTGCTTTGTTTTACCACTTGTTCTTCTGAAAGTTCTTTTTGTTGCAATGGCTGTATATGTGCACACAGTGCACTGACTAAAATAAAAATACAGAAAAGGGCGGGCAGCAGGTAGCGCATTTGTACCCCGTTTATATGCGGGAGTTGCAACCCTGTGCTGGTTACATACATGCCCGTGTAAATGCCCCCATAAAATAAAACTGCAATTATGCTAAACAATATACCTTCTTTTTTCTTTAAGGTTTTGCTTTCTCGTGCGCTTAATAAAGCTGCTAGCATAAACAAAACTGGTGTGAAGTATGAGGCAAATGTTACATTGGCATCAAGCCATCCAAACAAGCCGCCCTCAAATAAAGTGCCCATGTTTTTGTAAAACGCCCCAATGAATACTAATATATAACGCAAGGGGTATTGCAAAATAAACTTTATTTGGTTTGCAGGCTGTATGGCGTCATGGTAGTAGGGTATGTCTCCGTAATTACCAAACCAAGCGGCTTGGGCATTTTGTAAAACGGTTAAACCTACCATTGCTACCAAACACGTTGTTGCAACATATACAAATTTCTTTTTATTTTTCGCATCAAACGGCAACAATAATACAAGAGGTAGCAGTAAAAGGTTTGTCATTCTGGCGGCGCACAGCACCCCAAAACAAACAGCAAGTATTGCCATGCGTTTTGTAGAGGTTACTTCCCCAAGGCAAATGGCAATGAATAGCCACATTAGCCCATTTATCACTGCGTCTGATGATGCCGACCCCGCCATAAATAAACTAATGGGCGTAATCATAAATACAAACAACATAAGCCGAAACCGCTTTGCTACTTTTAAGGCAAGGTAACAGCAAAAACTGTAAAACAGCAAGTTTGCCACCCGTGCAACATAAAGGGTCGTTAGGGCATCAGCCTTGAAAAGGCTTGCAATAAAAATGCCTGCCGCTTGTGGCAAGTAGGGCAACGTTTGTTGAATGTTGGTGGTTGCAGGAATAGCAGCTTCTATGCCACCTTCTAGCCGTGTGTGGTAACGTACAAAACCGCTTGCTACTGTTTGCTCACCCACAACAGGGTGAAAGAAGTTGTAATTTGGCGGAAACTCGCTACGCAACAGGTCTGCATCGTTCGGGTAGTCTTCATATTGGTCATAGTAAAAGTTGCCATGCCCTATGGAATAAGCTCTGAAAAAATGAGCATGTTCATCTGGTGCTTGCAAAGGTGGGTTGGCGAATACAAATAATAGCCCTGCCACAAAAATAAGAATAGCCCCTTTTAGCGCAAAACTTTTTGCAAATTTCATCGTACAAAACACAGCGGCATATGCCACTGAAAGTGCCAGCACCGCTAAAAGTGTTGCCGAAAAAGGAGAAATAACGGCGAATGAATACACCACCCGCCAGTAGTAAACAAGCATTACCCCAGCAAACACAACACAAACATAGCCTAGCGCCCAGCGCACCCAGCTTTTTGCAAAAATATTTTTCATTGTGTTTATGAAATTTGCCATTTATACCTCAGTTTTATGTAGCTTTCCTTTATTATGTGTTTTCAAGTGTGTTTACTAGTTTCAGTAGTTCTTGCATATCTTTGTAAATTAGGTTTTGCACGGTGTCATTATAGCGCAAATATTGTATAGCAGAAACTTCTTCTTTCAATATCCCTCGCAAAGCGGGTTTGTAAAGCACCACGTCTTGCAGGGCCACTAAGGCTTGGCGCACTGCGGTGGGTTTATCATCGTTTAGCAAACCCAGTGTTTCTGGCAGCTTTTCGTCAATTATCTTATCTACGTCCCACTTCGCTTGTTTGCAAAACAGCCGAAACCCACGTACACGAATGACATATTTTTCATGCTTTGTCATCTCTGCAAACTGCGTCGTATATTCATATAATTCATCAGATGTATCAGAAAATTCTTCTAGCTCTTGCAAGGCTTTATAAGCTATGTCAGTATTTTTTTCAAATAATAACGGAATGGTATATTCAATCTCCATAAATTCCTCCGTGTAGTGGTTTACAAAAGCACCAGCTCGTATAAATTATAGGCATCTAACCCGTATTCTTTATAGCCTAAGTCAACATTGGCAATGTAAGTGTAACCGCTTTGTTCATATAGTTTTATAGCAGGCAAATTTTGGTCATATACATCAAGCCGAATAGACTGCATGCCTTGCTGTTTTGCATATTGCTTTGCAAACTGCATAAGGGCTTTGCCCACCCCCGTTTTTAAAAACTGCGGGTGAATTGCCAGCGTACGAATGACTATGATGTTCGAATAGTCAGACTCTGTAAGCCATATGGCTTTTTCATAGCCCTGTTCGGGTTCATGGTTCAGGATGATGGTGCCTGCTACCTCGTCATCTATCTCAGCAACAAACAAGGCGCTTTCTGCATAGCCTTGTTCGGCGTCTTCCCTAGTGGGGTACACCCCTTTTGCCCAGCCCGGGTAGTTGGTGTGCTCTGCCAGGTAATCATTCAAATCATCATACAGTTGTGCAATGCCATCTATGTCTTGCCCGCTTGCTTTGCGAATATCTATTTCCATACTACCTCTTTGTTTTACATACATTTATCTTATTTGTCTACTAAAAAACTTGCCCATTCTCTCGGTTCATCATTGTAATGGGTTTGCCAATATAACAATTGTTGTATGTACTGCGCATTTCGTGCTTCTACATAAGGTATCGCCTCTGGTAAGCCATGTTTTCGCACAAGGGCGGTTAGCTCATATATAGGCAAGCCAAGGGCATGCCCTGCAGTATGCACCACCCCGCACGCTTGCCCCACTGCATGGCAACGGGCAATGTCTTCGGCAGATGTTATCTCCTTCGCTAGGGCGTGTGCCTGTAATATGGCATGTTTTGCCTCAGGCATTTTTACGCTGCCTTTTGCCCATTCTTTGCAGGTGTTTACTGCATCTATCGGGCGGGTGTCCTTCGGGTAGCGTGTTTGTAGCAGGTTTGCTATCTCTTCTGCAAACACCAGCGCCCACAGCACCATAATGCGGTGGTTTTGCTGGTCTATCAGCGCACTCAAGTCTTGCAAAAGTATATTATTCTGCCCAAATAACACTTGGTTTTTCTTTTTCAGTTTTTCTTGTACCTCATCCGTCCAGTGCATAGTACCCCCCTTTATAAAAAGGTTTACAGGTTATAAATATCGGTTTTGTACTGGTCTAAATTCTCACGCAAAAAATCAATGGTTTCGGCAAGCCCTTGTTCTAGTGTATATTCTGGCTTCCAGCCTGTTAAGCTGTTCAGCTTTTTGGCTGTGCCAAGCAGGCGGTTTACTTCGCTTTTTTCAGGGCGTAAGCGCTGTTCTTCCGTTACAATTTTTGCGGCAGGGTTAATTTGGCGTATCATTTCCTGTGCCAAATCTCCAATTGAAATTTCCCGCTCGGTGGCAATGTTCAATTCCTCGCCAATGGTGTTATCATGTTCGGCAATGGTTATAAAGCCATTCGCTGTGTCTTTCACATAGTTGAAGTCTCTGGTTGGGGTAAGGGCACCAAGGTGAATTTCTGTTTTGCCTGCCAAAAGCTGTGTAATAACCGTTGGAATAACCGCCCTTGCTGACTGCCTTGGCCCATACGTATTAAACGGGCGCACAATGGTAACGGGTAGTTCAAAACTGCGGTAAAAACTTTCGGCTAATCTGTCTGCCCCTATTTTGGTGGCAGAGTATGGACTTTGCCCTTGGTAAGGGTGTTTTTCATCTATTGGCACATATTGTGCCGTGCCATACACTTCGCTGGTGCTGGTTACCAATAAACGGCGAGTTTCTAAATCTCTGGCTGCTTGTAATACATTTAAAGTGCCTTTTATGTTGGTGTCAACATAACTGTCAGGCGAGTGATAACTAAACGGAATGGCAATAAGCGCCGCAAGGTGGTACACAATTTCTTGCCCTTTCATGGCAACACGCACACCGTTTGGGTCCCGCACGTCTCCCATAAACACTTCAATTTCATCTTTTATGTCTTTCGGCAGGGTGTCAAGCCAGCCCCATGTGTTAAATGAATTGTAAGCACAAAACGCTTTTACTTTTTCGCCTTTGCGCACAAGTGCCTCTGTTAAATGGCTGCCTATAAAGCCGTCTGCCCCAGTTACCATTACATTCTTTGCCATTGTTTCGTCCCCTTTATGCAAAATCAGTCGTTTTATTTTTTGTAAAAAGCCTTACTATAATCTCACATATTATAATACAAAATGGGTCTGCGCACAAGTTGCGCAGCATATAAGGTGCGTCCTCTTTTTTGCTATTTTTGCAAACCATGCTTTTTGCTGTGGCTTTACTTGTAAACACAATTCCTTTATAATTAGGTATTATTTTCTATTCATTTTCACACTTATAAATGTATATAGAACATGTTCTTCTTTGAAAGGCGGGCGCCTATGCTTGTTAGCTCTTTATACTTCATGATGCTTTTCCCGTTTTTATTATTACTATATTATAAACTACCCACGAAAGCGAGACCTTGGTTTTTGCTTTTGCTTAGCTACGCCATGTACCTGTACAGTGGCGCACCTTATATTTTGTTTTTGCTTTTTTCAACCGTGCTTACTTATTTTTGCGGGCGCATGCTTGCAAAGGCAAGCGGTAACAACCGCAACATTTTGCTTGCTGTAACCATACTTGCAAACCTTGCTGTACTTGTTTTCTTTAAATATTTTAACACCCTGCCTTTGGGTGCTGAAAAAGTACTGGAAACTCTGCACTTCAACATTGGCGTCGGCGAAACATCTGTAAAACTTTTTGCGCCACTGGGCATTAGTTTTTACACCTTTCAAACCATTGGTTACGTGGCAGACGTTTACACTGGTAAAATAGAAGCTGAGCAAAACTTTTTCACCTATGCGCTGTTTGTCAGTTTCTTTCCGCAAATTGCCATGGGCCCCATCAACAGGGCAGGCAGCCTTATTCCGCAATTTGAAACCGAAAAACCGTTTGTATATAAAGACGTTACCGACGGGCTACGCCAAATGGCGATTGGTTTTTTCAAAAAATTCGCAGTGGCTGACATTCTTGCCATTTACGTAAACGGCGTGTTTGGCAATGCAGAATACACAGGGCTTGTTTTAACCTTCGCCGCTGTGCTATATACCTTCCAAATTTATACTGACTTTTCAGGCTATTCTGACATTGCCATTGGCTGTGCCAAAACATTCGGCATTCAAATGGCTGACAATTTCAAAACACCGCTTTTCGCAACCTCTGTTACCACCTTTTGGAACAGATGGCACATCAGCCTTTCCACTTGGTTCAGAGATTATATCTACATTCCGCTCGGGGGCTCTCGGAAGGGAACTCTGCGTTATTTTATAAACCTTACTGTTGTGTTTTTGGTAAGTGGCATTTGGCACGGAGACACCTTGAACTTTCTCATTTGGGGGGCATTGCACGCTGCCTTTCGTGTGGCAGAAGCCGCCGTGCAAAAAGTACGTGGCAAAAAAGAGGAAGAGCCGAAAAATTTACTTATTCGCATACTCAAAAACTTATACACATTCGCTGTTGTTTGTTTTGCGTTTGTGTTTTTCAGGGCGGCTACTTTGCAAGACGCTTTGCATATTATCACCAAACAGTTCAGCGGTATTTCATTTTCCGCATTGCCAGCGCAAATTTACGGGCTTGTTGCAACAGGGTTTGACAATACCCCGATCCTCGTTTATGGGTTCATCGCCTTTACCGTGCTTACCCTCATGCTACTTTTTGTTATAGACTGGTACACTTGCTTTAAACTGAACAATGGTAGCCTTGCCCACAACGTTGGCACATGGAAACCCGCTGTGCGCTGGGTGTGTTATTATGGGCTTATGCTTGTTATCTTCGCTGCATTTTTAATGCAAAATGGTGGGTTTGGTGGCGCAGGGTCGTTCATTTATAACCAATTTTAAGGGGGGCACTTTATGAAGAAGCTATACATTAAATTAATCGCCCTTTTCTTGCCTGTTGCGCTGTACATGGGCATGTTTGTTGTGTTTGAACCCTATAATTATTTTGGGCTGAAAGAAACCGCAAACACTGACAAAGATGACGATTCTATCATCGGGCGCATTATTGCGTTTAATGAACAACAGCCTGAAAACTTGATTTTAGGTGACTCTCGCATGGCACACTTTGACCTTGACTACGTTGCAGAACTTACAGGTGAGCAATATGGTACCCTTGCCTTTGGTGGTGCTGCCATGAATGAGACCATTGACCTTTTTTGGTATGCTGCCGAAAACAATTCAAATCTCAAACGTGTTGTGATAGGTGTTAGTTTTTACCACTTGAATAAAGCGTATTATAAAGACCGCATGAGCCAAATTGATGAGCTTTTGAATAACCCACTTGCCTACATGTTCAACTTCAACTATAACGTTGAAATGTTAAACAACCTGCGCTATGCCCTAACAGGTGTTGAAACAGGTGCAAGCAGTGAGGAAGGCATTTGGGAGTATGCTGACTATTACTATGATGATGGCACCCCACGCCCTTACCGCAAAAACTTAGAAGATTATGCTTTAGAGAATATTTACGAGGTTTGTAAAGAATATGTATTAGACGAAGAAGACCTTGCCGATTTGATTAAAATTGCCGAGCACTGTAACGAAAACGGCATTGAGCTTATTTTCGTGCTACCCCCTGTTGATGTTTCGATAGGAGACCTTGTGATTAAACCCCTTGGCATTGATGCCGACATGGCGTATTACATACCCTTGCTAGAAGAACATGCACGGGTGCTGAATTATGAATACCCCATTTATTACACAGACCAAGACCTGTTTTACGACGGTTTTCACCTAGACCCCGTGCGTGGTATGCCCGGGTTTACCCAGCAACTGTTTGCTGTTGATATACCAAATTTAGAGGTGCAACCCATTGCAACCGAGCCTTTTACTGGTACTGTAGCGGGAATACCCTTTACTGCCAGAGATGCACAGTATCTTGCAGACTATCGTCAAATTTTCCTCGCCGATATCAATCTATTCCCTGAATTTGCACTTGACCCTGAACAAGGCATTTATAAAAACTATTTTACTATTTTTTGGAACGATTATGAACACACGCTAACATACCGAGTGGAAGTGCACACTGCTACCAATGTTGGCGGGCCATGTGGCCCACAACTATATTGCACCATTGATTTAGAAACACACACCATTCTAAGCGTGAAATACCTCACTTGGGAAGGTGATTTGTGTGAAGGTGGGTTTCGAGATATACCGCCTCTCTCAGAAGAACGGTTATTAGAAATTGGCTCTACCTGTGAAGAACTTATTTTACTGTTTAAGGAAGATGACTATGGCGCTTGATTTCCTTTTTTTGTATGAACATGTGGTGCGGGAATATGAAAGTCTGCTGCTTTTAAAAGCAGAGCTTGAGCACCGTGGCTATACCTGTGAAATTCGCCAGCTGCTTGACAGAAAGAAGCTGCGTTATTTCACCTACAAAAAACCAGAAGTGCTAGTTGCCAGCAACATGTATGACAATGAGGGCATTAACAGCCACGTTTACAACAATGTGGGCAAGTGCAATAAGGTTGTTAACTTACACTGGGAACAAATGCTTTCTGACACGCAGGAAGCTGAACCATGGTTTAACTTTGCGGACAAT
>CAZWXJ010000026.1:0-16614 GCA_964637735.1 uncultured Oscillospiraceae bacterium
AAGCAAATTGGTGCGAGCGATGACATTATTACTTATGAATCTGCCGCAACTTTTGGGCTTTTGCCTAAAAATGTAACGGTGCAAAAAGGTGATGCCTTATTCCCCCGCATTGATGTAGAAAAAGAACTGGCTGAAATGGAAGCGCTTTCTGCAAAAAATGCTGCCGCCGCACAGGCAGAAGAAACACCCGCTATTGAACACCTACCTGAAATTACCATAGAAGACTTTATGAAAACCGAACTTCGTGTTGGTAAAATTATAGCCTGTGAACCTGTACCGAAAGCCAAAAAGCTGCTGAAATTAACCGTGTTTGACGGCGAGAGCGAACGCACCATTTTAAGTGGCATTGCCCTTTGGTACAAACCAGAAGAGCTTGTAAACAAACACATTGGCATTGTGGCAAACTTAAAACCCGCAAAACTAATGGGGCAAATGAGCGAAGGCATGATTTTAGCCGCCGACAACGGCGACAAAGCCGAAGTCATTTTCTTCCCTGAAGAAGTGGCACCAGGTTCTCGTATTCGGTAATTCAAAAAATGTGAAGCAAGTGTTTCAAGCATGAAGCATCTGTTTCACATTTTCTTATAAAAAAGGACTGATTGATTTGGCAAAAATTTTTGACAGCCATGCCCACTACATGAGCGAAGAGTTTAACGAAAACCGTACCGCATTGCTTGACTCTCTCCCTGCTCAAAATGTTGGCGCTGTTATGGACTGTGGTGTAGATTATGAAAGCACCATACAGTCTTTAACCTATGGTGAAAAATACCCGTGGATGTTTACCGCAGCAGGGGTACACCCGCAAGAAGTTGACCGCATTCCATTTGAAGAGCTAACAAAAATTGAAGAACTACTTGCCCACCCCAAAGTAAAAGCTGTAGGCGAATGCGGGCTTGACTATTACTGGACGAAAGACAACAAAGAATTGCAGCTGCAATTCTTTGAAACGCAACTTGAAATGGCAAATAAGCATAATATGCCTATTATTATTCATGACAGAGATGCGCACAGTGATGTGTTCGACCTTGTAAAAAAGCATCGCCCCAAAGGGGTGTTACACTGCTTTTCAGGCTCCGCTGAGAGCGCAAAAGAATATGTGAAACTGGGTATGTACATTGGCTTTACAGGGGTTATTACCTTTAAAAACGCGCGCAAACCCCTTGAAGCGCTTGCCGCTGTACCCCTTGAGCAACTTCTAATTGAGACCGACTGCCCCTGGATGGCCCCTGAGCCGTTAAGAGGCAAACCAAGCAACTCAGGCATGTTACAATACACCGCCGCAAAAGCTGCTGAAGTAAAAGGTGTTTCAACTAGTGAACTGCTTGACATTACTTTTCAAAACGCTTGCACCTTGTTTCATGTTCGTTTATGAACAGGTGGTTACTTTTTTGACATACTCTCTTGTATATGAGGGTAATTTGCAGTAATATATATATGGTTATTTCATAACAACTGATATTATAAAAGGGAGACTTTCATAATGAAAAAAGTACTTTCACTTATTTTAGCATTATCGCTAGCTATAGGCATCTTCACTGCTTGTGGCAAAGGCGACGACAGCACCCCCGCTGAACCTTCTGAACCAGAAATAGTAGAACCTGATTACTTCCCAAACTTGTTAACTGGTGAACTGCGTGCTGATGATTACCCCGTTGGGCAAAGGCCTGTTGCCATTGTTGTAAACAATATTAAGGGTAGTATGCCACAACGTGGTATTAACGACGCTGATATTATTTACGAAGTAGTAACCGAAGGCGGCATTACTCGTTTTCTTTGTGTGTATAGCGATTACACAAAAATACCGAACGTCGGTTCCGTTCGTTCTGCACGTGACCAACACGTACAACTTATGCTTCCCTTAGAAGCCATGTATGTTCACGTAGGTGGCTCCACTTATGCCATGGATATGCTTGACAAATATTATTACGGAAACAAATCATTAAACGGGTATTATCAAAGCGGTTTTTTATATTTTGACGATGCACGCCACAACCAAGGGTATGCTCAAGAATATTGCTGGTACACCAATGCAGATTTAATTGCAGACGGCATTGATAAATATGATGTTAACATGACAGCAGCTGAAAACCGTACCGTTTTCAATTTTGTAAATTATGACGAAGCACCTCGTGTTTTAGAAGGCGGAGACGCAACTGGTATTACCATCCGTTTTTCATCAGGCTATATTTCTGTGCTAAATTATGAAAACGGTAGATATTATAAATCTCAATTTGGTGCACCACAAATAGACGCCAATACTGGTGAACAGTATTCTGCCGACAATGTCATTGTTATTTTCACTTCCATGACGAAATACCCTGGTGGCGTTTTGACCGATGTTGACCTCAACAGTGGCGGCTATGGTTACTATTTCTGCAATGGTCGTTATGAAAAAATCCGCTGGGTAAAAGGTCGCCCTGAAGAACCACTTCGCATTGTGAGTATGGACGGTACCGAAACCGACATTCTCATCAACCCAGGGCAAACTTATGTGGCGGTTGTTTCCCTTGATGAATATGACGCCTTTAGCTTCAGCGCAGATGGTGTTGATGTACAAGAGTCTTTCTCACAAAACAGTGAGCCCGAAGTAGAAGCAGAAGATTAATTATTCTCTCTTACTCAAAAAGCAGCAAGTAAACCTTGCTGCTTTTTTGTTTATACTTTATATGCTTTTGCCTTGTAAAATGTTGTGAAAAAGTATATATTAGTGGAAGTATTTATTTTTTAGTGAGGTGGATTTTTTGAAACGATTTTTATCTTTTTCTCTTACGTTAATTCTTGCTTTATCGCTTTTTGCTTCTTGCAATGGTTCTAATGATCAACCAACTTCTGAGCCAGACCCCATTGTATATAACCCGAACCCTTTAACTGGGCTTGAAAAAGCAAGCGATTACCCAAATGGTGAACGCCCAATAGCCTTTGCTGTAAACAACCAACACGCCGCTGACCCGCAAAGTGGGCTTTCAACCGCTGACATTACTTATGAAATTGTTGCTGAAGGTGGCATTACACGCTTTCTTGCCGTTTACTCTGACTACCGCAAAATCAACACCATTGGTTCACTGCGCTCCGCCAGAGACCAACACCTACAGTGCATGTTTCCTTTGGGCGCTATTTACATGCATATTGGTGCAAGCACTACTGCCAACAATATGCTTGAAAAATATAAATATGCTGACAAAGAAATTGATGGCAATTATATTGGTGTACGTAATATTGCTTTCTACTTTGACAATAATGCCCCTGGCAGATACAAAGGCACTGAATACGCCTGGTATACCACCAGTAAACTGATTGAAACCGCCCTTGAAGAATTAGATATTGACACACAAGGTGAACCATCCCCTGTTTTCAACTTCGTACCTTATTATGAAGACGATCGCCAGCTGACGGGCGGCTCTGCTATTTCTATTTCTTATCGCTTTTCTGAGGCATATTGGGAAGACCCTGCCCCTGTTTTTAATTACGATGCCGCAACAGGCACTTATTTAAGAGAACAATTTGGTGCGCCCCACATTGACCGTGACAATGGCGAGCAACTTGCTTACAAAAACGTGTTTGTTCTTTTTGCTGAAATTGAACCCTACTCACCAGGAGACATTTTAATGAATGTGAACTTTCAACATGGTGGTTATGGCTACTACTTCTGCAATGGGCGATATGAACGTGTGCGCTGGGTAAAAGGCAACCCTGAACAACCACTGCGCATTGTTGATATGGACGGCAACGAAATAGACATACAAGTTAACCCTGGCAACACATATGTTGGTATTGTAGATATTGACGAGTACGACTACCTGCAAATTACAGGTGCCCCTGTAGAAGAACCTGCTACTGAAAGCGAAGCCGAATCTGCATAATGAAAATGATGGAAAAGAAGCAGTACGTATTTCACATACTGCTTCTTTTTATTACAGAAACCATCACGCTCTTTGTTTACAAACAAGTTCGCTTTCTGTATAATAGTGAAAGAATTCCAAAAGAATGGGAAGTGTTACGGCTTGAAAAAGAAAGTTTCTTTTTTGTTGTCTTTATTGCTGATCTTTTCTCTGTTCGTTTCCTGTAAAACAGATGATCCTGTTTCCTCTGTGCCCGACGATTCAGATGAAATTCCGTATAGCGAGTACAACCCGTTAACTGGCTATAGAAAAGACGAGACATACCCTGAAGAGCAACGTCCTGTCGCCATTATGATCAATAACATTTATGACTCTCTACCACAGCGGGGGCTCTCTTCTGCAGATATTATATATGAAATGGTAACAGAGGGCGGTATTACACGTATTATGGCAGTTTACACTGACTACCGCACTGTGCCGATGACTGGTCCTGTGCGCTCAGCACGTGATCAATTCATTCAGCTTATGTTTCCATTAAATGCTATTTACGTGCATATTGGCACCAGTATATACGCTACTGAAATGTTAAACTATTATGCTTACCAAAATATTGACGGTATTTATTTGGGCTCAACTGCCTTTTATTTTGACACCGAACGTGCCAAAGACCGTGACACGGAGCATTGTTGGTATGTAAACGGTGACTTAATTACTGCAGGTATTGCACAGGTTGGTATAAGTGACCAAGGTGCTTTGCGCCCTGTTTTCAATTTTATTGACCCTACGGCTGAAAGTGTTGTTCTTGAAGGTGGCGAAGCTGCCAATATCGCTTTTCGCTTTTCGGGTTATACCGACGCCGCTTTTACCTACGACCCCATCACAAACCGCTATTTCAAGTTTGAATTCGGCATTCCGCAAATTGATGACAATAACGGGCAGCAAATTAGCTTTGATAATGTATTTGTGCTTGGTACCGACGTCAACTTTAAACCAGATGATTTTTGTACCGACTTCGACTTTTCTTCGGGAACGGGATATTATTTCACTGGTGGAAAGTTCATTGCTATTAAATGGGAAAAAGGCGAACCACTTGACCCGCTTGTGCTTACTAACCTTGACGGCACCCCTTTAGAAGTAAACTGCGGGCAAAGCTATGTTGCCTTTATTGACTACCGTCATCTAAATGATATTTCCATTACCGGCGCTGCAACAGATCCTTCAAACGAGGACGCTACCGAAGAAGTAGCACCTGCATAAAACTGGCAAACAAAAAGAACCCATCTGGGTTCTTTTTTTATCACTGCCGTTATTTTAAGCGGCTTCACTTACATCTGCTTCTTCTGTTTCAAATACATCATAGCTGAGGATGTATCTCCATTCTAATATATCTTCTGCTTGTACCATATAGGCATCTACACCAACGGGTGCAAATTCACCGTTTATAGTATAGGTCCAACCGCTTTCATCGCCAAAATCATAGGCAGAAAGCCCACCAATGCCTTCTATGTATTTTCCATAGGTAGAATCCGCTGCCACAAGGTCAAGGTCTGCCTCTTCACATGCTTTTACCAATACATCATATGCGGTGTCACCTTCTGTATAAACCACTGCAATATTTTTTAATACAGTGCCGCTTGCAAACGGAATTTCGTAGTCTGCATCTATTGCGTCTTGCGCTGTAATGGTTACAAACACTGTTTCTTGTGTTTCAACTACACTTGCCTCGCTTACTTCGCTTTCAATCTCTGGGTCTTTTGTGCAAGCTACCATGGTTACACAAAGCATGAAAGCTGTTAGCAACGCACCCCATTTTTGAATACTTTTGTTCATGTTCCTTCTCCTTTATGTTGGGCAATTACTTTCTTTAATAGAAAGATACGTAAAAGAAAAGCAGCCATATCGGCTGCAGTGTCTACAATACGCACATTGCCTATGGCAATGCGCTTATTTGAATAGACCTTTCCATCACCGAAAGATTAACCCTTATTATTTATTGTTCGGCAGATATCCTGACTCTAGGCTCAAACATACATTCTGCGCCTTCCCAAATGGTACATATGTAACCATCCAGTGGCATGTGCAGTGTACTACCCTATTACAGTAGTGTGTGCTGTTGCGGTTTTGCACCGCATTCCCTCAAAGAAATTTCTTTGTACAATTCTTTGTAACCGAACAATATTATCATACTCTGTTTTCAGTGTTTGTCAACAACAGGCGCTTTATTGGTACTGCTTTGGCGAAATACCTTTTTCTTCTAAAACAGAGGCGCTATCTTCTTTTACTAATTTGAATAAAACCGACACACTTGGCACGGCTAAAATCATGCCAGAAAGCCCAAACAAGCTACCGCCTACCGTTACCGCAACCAATACCCACAACGCTGGTAAACCTACTGAAGTGCCTACCACACGTGGGTAAATAATGTTGCCGTCTATTTGTTGCAACACAATAACCAACACAACAAACCAAACAGCTTGCATAGGGTTTACCATAAGCAAAATAAATGCACCTGGTATCGTCCCGATAATAGGACCTATGATTGGTATCAAATTACTAAAGCCAACTATTACACTAATCAGCATTGCATAGGGGAAGCGTAAAATCGTCATACAAACAAAGCACAGTAGCCCCAAAATAAAAGCCTCGGTTAATTGCCCTGACACAAAGCTAGAAAATGTTTCATTGGCAACTTTTCCTACATGTAAAACTTTTTCTGCAAATTTTGTAGGTGTATATGCAAGTATCAACCGCTTCACCTGGCTTACCAAATGGGTTTTGTCATATAAAAAGTAGAAAGAAATGGCAAAGCCGATGAACACGTTAGTTACAGAATGAATGACACTTTGGGTAATAGAAAAAATAGCAGGCACAAGCCCCTTTATATATACAGTGGCGTTATCATATATTTCTTGCAACACTTTTGAAATATCTTCTTCTGTAATGCCCGTTACATTTAATTGCCGTGTTGCCCAGTTATATACACTTTCTAAATTCTCTGCGTATATGTCCCTATTTGCCACCAGCATTTCAACGCTTTCAGCAAGCTGCGGAACCAAAATGGCAAATACCAAAACAATTACGCCAAAAAACAAGCCATATGCAACAACCATTGACAGCATTTTTGCAAACTTGCTTTCTTTTTCGCTGTTTTTCTGCAACTTGCTAAGGCTTGTATATACCCATGAAAACGGTTTATTTAAAATAAACGCAATCACAAGCCCTGTTACAAGCGGCGCTAAAACAGAAAAAAGCACATTCACTGCGCCAGCTACATCATCAATACGTGCCACAAACAGCACCGCCGCCGCCGCAATCATAATCAGCCCTACAATACTGCGAAATAATTTTTTATCCAATAGGGTGCATCCTCTCTGCTAAATATATCAATCTGTTGTCATCTTACTATACCCATGTAAAAAAGTAAATAAAACACACTGTTTGTTTAAATACATGTCATAGAAATTTCATGGTTATTATGCTATACTGCAAATGAGATTAAGAAGGATTGGAGATGCTTTATGCACACGTTCAAAACATCAAAACGAAAATCGGTCCTCGCACTTATCTTTACACTTCTTGCATTTACATCTTGTACTACAAATAATACTACTATCACGCCTGAGTCATCTACCTATATTATTGACAGTTTTTCTTCAAAAGCCATTCTGTCAGAACAAAACACTGTGTCTACTTCTGAAACCATTATTGTTGATTTTTTTGAGCCAGAAGCATCTTTCACACGCGCTTTTCCGCTTACTGTTACCC
The DNA here is from genome assembly GCA_964637735.1 of uncultured Oscillospiraceae bacterium. Lineage (GTDB taxonomy): Bacteria > Bacillota > Clostridia > Oscillospirales > Ruminococcaceae > CAZWXJ01. Next base: position 7,605 of record CAZWXJ010000026.1, read on the forward strand.
TTGAAAAAATGGTAGATGGTAAGCCTGTTTCTTTAAACTACACAGCGCATGTAAGTAGTGTTTTTGTAGATGGATATACTTTTACAGCCGAAACCCGTGACAATATATATTACATTACCATTACAAGCGGTGATACCGCATTTGAAGGAAAAGTTGCTTTTCATATCAGCTATATTTATGACTTAGGCGATGACCGCATTGACGCTTATGATGATACTTATTTCTCTTTTTTGGGCAGCGGTTTTGATGTACCTGTTAAGAAGATGGACTTTTTATTTACATTCCCGAAAACATCCAATTTAAGCGATATTTCTGTATTCAGTGGCACATGGGGTGCCCTCAGTGGTATAGATAATATAACTTACACTACTGAAGGGCAAACCGTGCAAGGCGGCACCACCGCTATCATTTCTGCCCAGCAAACCATTATTTTATATGCCAAACTGCCTGCAGGGTATTTTAGCAACACACGCACTGCTACTTTATGGCCACTTTATGTTTCTGCCATTGCTGTTGTGCTACTGCTTGTGTTTGCGCTGTTGCTTGCTGCAAAGCTTCGCTCGCCTTACCATGCACGCAAGGTTACGCAAATTGCCGCCCCGCCTGAAAACATTACCGCCCCTGATGCTGGCTACCTGCTTGACCACCATATAAATGACAAAGAAATACAGGCCCTTGTTTTATGGCTTGCACAAAATAAATACCTTTCTATTACTGTTACAGCGAATGGTGATTATACGCTTCACAATGAAAAGCCTGTCGAAAAAGAACAGCCCGCTTATATCAAACATTTCATGCAAAATATATTTGAAAAAGCTGACACAATAACCCTTTCTGCAGATGCCTCTTCATTGCAAAGTGCTGTGCAAACCTGCAAAACAGAATTACTTGATGAATTCTCAGGCTATAAGTCACTAGAAAAGAAAAGTGTGCGCAGTTTTGCTTTTGCAATGGCTATTTTGTGTGCTGTTCCCGCTGGTTTATTCATAGCCTTTGCTGGGGTGGGCATACAGCCTATTAGTTATATATTAGGCGCTGCTTTTGCTGTATCTCTCGTTTTGTTCGGCTTCACTGTTTGGCGAGCAAAGTCAACATGGAATACGATTACGATCTCTGCCAAAACAAAAAAAACCGTTCTTTCCATTTTGTTTTTAGCACTTTGTGTAGGCGTTTTGTTTTTGTGCTACCAATACGTTTCTGAATATGTGCCTTTTGCGCTGACGTTAAACATTGGGCTGGCTTCTATTTTATCTACAGTGCTATTTGCCACACTTTCTAAGCCGACAGATTATGCGGCAAACAATACTTTACAATTACAAGGTTTAAAAGCATTTATGAAAGATGTAGAAATGCCCCGCTTAAAAGAGATTACCAAAGAAACACCTGACTATTTTTATGAATTACTTTCCTACGCGTACGCTTTTGGCACAGCAATCCAGTGGGTGAAAAAGTTTGACTTACTTCCCGCAACGCAGCCCACCTGGTACCAAGATGACCGCACAGACCCTGCCAAAACACCACGCAGTATTTTAAACACGTTAACCGCTTTATTAAAACAATACTTTGTAAGTGAAACTACCAAATCTTCTAAAAAAGAAACTGCCACTACTCCTCCGCCATTGCCTGAAAACACATCTGCTTCTCTTGATAACTTTTCTACTGATGCGCCTCTTCCATCAGACATGCTTGCTACAGAAGAACCACCTGCTAATACACCTGAAAATTCTCCTACAGAAGTGATTGTTCTTTCCGATGATATGGATTCCCCACCTGATGAAACAAATGCCCCAGAAGAAACAAACGAAGACGAGAAGCAAGGCGAATAAGCTTTATAAACAAACAAAAAGGCGCTTTTCAGCGCCTTTTTTTATGCCCTAGGGAATAACGGGGTTTTCTGCAAAATTCTCCATATCTAACGTTAAATTAGGGCTGTAGTATGGGTCTTCTAATAGCTTTCTGCCATACCGTGCTTTCATCAACTCTTTTTCAGTTTCAAAGCGTTTTTTGGCATCACCTTTTGTGTCAAGTCCTCTACTTTTTGACTCGTAATGGTATAACTCTGCATACGGTGTAAACACCACCAAATACCCTTTTTCACGTACACGCAAACAAAAATCAACATCATTATATGCAACTGTAAATGTTTCATCCATGCCATTCACTTCATCATATACGCTTGTTTTTACAAGCAGGCAAGCCGCCGTTACCCCTGAAAGATTTTGTGCCACTGCCAAACGGAACATATACCCACTTTTGCCGTTTTCAAAATATTTATGGTTGTGCCCTGCATAGCCACCAAGCCCTACAATAATGCCAGCGTGTTGCACGGTGTCGTCACTATATAGTAGTTTTGCACCTACAACACCTACTTCTTTCCATTGGCAATAACCCACCATGTCGTACAACCATTCAGGCGTAATCACTTCCGTGTCATTGTTCAATAGCAGCAAATATTCACCTTTGGCAAAACTTCTGCCAAAATTGTTAATGGCTGAAAAGTTAAACCCGCCTTCATAATATACAACTTGCAAGTTCGCATATTTTTGTTTTGCTTCCTCATAATAGGAAAACGTTTCTTCCTGTTCACTGTTGTTCTCTATTACAATCACTTCAAAAAAGCGATAAGTTGTTTTTTCATATAAAGAAGAGAGTAATTTTTCTAAATCGTCAGTATGGTCTTTATTCGGAATAAGAATAGACACCAGTGGTTCACCTTGTACGACGTAACGCACTCTGTAGGTGCTATCAAAAGCGCCTCTTTCCACTACACCTTCCCGGCCAATGCGTTCAATATGCTCTTGCACCGCACGCATACCCGCTTCAATAACATACGGCTTTGCACTGGCCCCACTAGATGTTGACTGTTCATGCACACGCCAGTAATATAGCACTTTCGGAATGTGATGAATTGCATCTGTCAGCTCACAAATGCGCAAGTTCAAGTCATGGTCTTGGCTACCGTCCATGCGGGGTTGCAAGCCGCCTGCTTGCCAAAATAAATCTTTTTGCACACACACCATATGCCCTATGTAGTTACAGGCACGCAAATAGTCAGGCGAATAATCTGGCTTAAAATGCCCTACTTTTGGTTTTTTGATATTTTTTTCAAACAGCGCTTCGTCGCTGTATATAAACTTCGCACCCGTTTCTTTTATTGCTTTTGCCATTTCATAAAGCGCATTTGGCGAAAGGACATCGTCATGGTCAGCAAAGCACAAATAGTCCCCTGTTGCCAGTTGTGCGGCAGCGTTTGTATTAACCGAAATACCTTCATTCACTGCGAGTTTTTGGTAAACAATGCGCGTATCTTGGTAGCTTTCTACTATCTTTTGCACGCCTATGTTTTCCACATCGCTTGCATCAACTAAACAAAGCTGCCAATTCTCATACGTTTGCCCTATTACTGAGTCAATAAAAGCTTTCAAAAATATATCTGGCGTGTTAAAAAGTGGCGTTACCACACTTAAGCAAACACCCCGTAGCTCCTCAGCACGTTGCCTTTCTTGTTCTGCCTTTGCGGGCAAAAACCGCCCCTTTTTGCGAACACGCATTCTGAAAAATTGCACCACTTTTAAACCTGTTTTGGCTAGTCCGTCTTTTTTAACAGATTCAAAAAAATAAGCAAATAATTCTTTTATGCGTTTTAGTTTTAGTTGCATAGCAAACCTACCCTATGGCGTAATTTTCAAATTCCAGTGTTAAATGTGGGTTGTAATAAGGGTCTCCCTTTTCAAAAATGGTTTTATACTTTTCTTGAAAAGTTGCCTTCTCTTTCTCAAAGCGCACTTCTTGCGCACTTCCTTGCTCATATCCTCTGGTTAAACTTTCATAATGTATTCCTTCTGCAAAGGGGGTAAATACATTCAAAAAGCCTTTTTCACGTAGGCGCAAGCAAAAATCAACATCATTAAATGCAATCGCAAATTGCTCTGCATCAAGCCCACCAATTGCATTGTATAATTCTTTTTTTACCATCAAGCATGCGCCTGTTACAGCGCTCATGTTTTGTGCAGTCGCTAGGCGGTACATGTCGCCTCCGCTACTTGCAGGGTGCCCTTTATGGCTATGCCCCGCACTGCCACCCAGGCCAATAAAAATGCCTGCATGTTGTATTTTTTCATCAGGGTAAATAAGCTTTGCGCCAACTGCACCCACGTCTTGCCGCTGTGAAAACATCAGCAGTTCTTCTAAAAAGTTTTCGCTCGTCATTTCAACATCATTATTCAGCAAAAGAATATGTTGCCCTGTACTGTGCTGTACACCCAAATTACAAATGGCAGAGAAATTGAACTCTTCTGCATAGTACACAATTTTGCAGTTTTTGTATTGGTTTACAAGTGCCTCATAATAATCAAATGTTTCTTGTTGTGTGCTATTGTTTTCCACAATAATCACTTCAAATTGCATATTTTTATTATTATGAAATAAAGCATTTATACATTTTGTTAAATCAGTTACATGGTCTTTATTAGGTATCACCACCGAAACCAGTGGTGAGTTTATCAGCTCGTAACGCACTCGGTAACTACCCGCACAAGCAAGGGCCTCTACTGTTCCTTTTAGTCCTGTGCGGTCTAAATGGCTTTGTACAGCTTTGCGCCCAGCTTCCACCGCATACGGTTTTGCCTCTGCCGTGCCCGCAGTTGACGCACTATGCGCACGCCATGTGTAAAGTACTTTTGGTATGTGCACAATCTGCTTAGCCTGCTCAGTCAAACGCAAAATCAAGTCAAAATCTTGCGCACCGTCATACTCTGCACGCTCATACAAGCCCGCTTTTTCAGCAAGCTCTCTCTGAAAGGCTGAAAGGTGTGTAATGTAGTTGCAACCTCGCAATGTATCAGGTGAGAAGCCTGGCTTAAAGTGGAAGCTCTTTAGGTGTTTCAAGTCTTCCGAAAGCACAATTTCATCGGAATAAACAAAGTCTGCATCTTGCAATAAAATAGCATTTGTTACTTCAAATAAAGCATTTGGGCGCAGTAAATCATCATGGTCAAGCAATATAAAATATTGTAATTCTTTATGTTCAGCCATTTCAAAAGCTTCATTCGTATTTTCGGCTATACCCTTATTTTCAGAGAGTTTTTTATATTTTATGCGTTTGTCTACATAGCTTTGTATAATTTTTGCTGGCACTTCATTTGTAGAAGCATCAGCAAGGCAAAGTTCGAAATCTTCATATGTTTGGCGAAGACAAGAGTCAATCATCTCACGCAAAAACCGTTCTGGTGTGTTGTAAACAGGCACTATGATACTAAAAAATGGCCGCTTTTCAAACTTTGTTCTGCGCTCTTGTTTTAACTCTTTTTTCGTGCATATGTCAGACTTATACATCCACACTTCGCCTTTGCGCATAAGCGCAATGCGAAATGCTATTTTACGCCAAGTTGCCTCAAACCCCTCTTTATAAACAGAACGAGCACCGCGCCTCAAAAGGTGCAACACTCGCTTCACCGAAAAGTTTCTTTGGGCCGCTTTGGCTATTGTATCTTGTTCTTTTACATCTGCATTCGGCACACAAATTCCTCCTCGGTTTGTTTATAATTCGCCTAAGCTCTTATAGGCAGTGCATACTTCTTTTGCGTCGCCATCCATAATAATTTTGCCTTTATCAAGCCAAACAACATGGTCACTCAAGCGTTCAATTTGGTCAATACTGTGGCTAACAAGCAGCACGGTTGTACCTCCTGCCATTAGTTGTTTCATCCGCTGTTCGCATTTTTCTTGAAACAAGAAGTCACCTACAGAAAGAATTTCATCGGTAATTAGTATTTCCGGGTTTGTTACCGTTGCAATAGCAAATGCAACACGTGCCACCATGCCTGAAGAATAGTTTTTCATTGGCACATCTAAAAATTCATGCATCTCGCTAAAATCAACAATATCATCAAATTTTTCTTCAATAAATTGCTTGCTAAACCCAAGCACCGCGCCGTTCAAAAAAATGTTTTCACGGGCGGTTAATTCCATATCAAAGCCTGCTCCAAGCTCAATAAGAGGCGCTACCGTTCCATTTACTTTTACTGATCCTTGCGTTGGTTTCATAACACCTGCAATAATTTTTAAAATAGTACTTTTGCCTGAACCATTCAAGCCCACAATACCACAAACGCTCCCTTTTTCAACAGTAAAAGAAACGCCTTTTAACGCATAAAACTCTTCAAATTGAAGGACACCCTTAGTAGCCTTAATAAAAAACTCTTTTAAACTATCTACTTTTTCCTTCGCCATATTAAAGCGCATATATATATCTTTTACAATAACAGCGGGTTCCAAACAGGCTCCCTCCTTTTAAATATATAAAATAAATTTATCTTGATTCTTCTTAAACACCCATAAGCCAATAACCATAGCGACAACAGCGCATACTATACAAGCTACCCACCTATTTATAGAAGGAAATACACCCCGTAATGCAATATCACGCATGGTTTCTACATACCAATACATCGGGTTAATAATAACCAAAGATTGCATAAACTGCGGCAGTGTTGTTACGGGGTAAATAATAGGTGTAAAGTACATGAGCATAGTAGTGAGTATGCCATACAAATGAATGATATCTCTAAAAAATACGGTTAGCGTTGCTAAAAAAAGCCCCACACCCAAATTGAACCCTGTTAAAAGAATTAATACAATAGGCATGCAAATTAAAGAAAGTTTAAACTGTACCCCTGAAAAAAGTAAAACCAAAAAAAGAGCAATGGTAGAAAATGTTGTATTAATAAGGCTAAACAACACTTTTTCCATAGGGAAAATATATTTTGGAATGTATACTTTTTTAATAAGCGGGGCCGCCCCTAAAACAGACGTCATCGCACTTGTTGTAGATTCGTTGAAAAAGCCAAATGTTAATTGCCCAATTAGCAAATATGCAGGGTAATCTACCTGTGAAATACTATCACGAAACGTGTAAGAAAACACCGCAGATAATACAAGCATCATCAGAAGTGGATTCAAAACGCTCCACACAACACCCAGTGCACTTCGTCTGTACTTCACTTTAAAGTCACGTTGTATTAAGTTCTCAAGCAAATATCTGTAACGAAAGAAAGATTCAAATGTTGCCTTCACTTATTTTACCACCTGTCAAAATATTCAAATGATTGTTCATGAAATTTCTTTGCCTTGCCATCTTTTTCAGAAAGGAGTATGCCTGTATCTACCTCTGGCCAAACAATACCAATGGCAGGGTCGTTGTAAAGCAAGCTTCCCTCATCACCAGGGGCATAATAGTCAGTACATTTATAAAAAAATTCTGCCGTTTCTGACAACACCAAAAAACCGTGTGCAAAGCCTTTCGGTACAAATAATTGTTTCCCATTTTCTGCAGAAAGCTCTATTCCACACCATTTACCAAAGCTGCTACTATGCGGCCGTAAATCTACCACAGCGTCAAACACACTACCGCTAATCACTCGTACAAGCTTTCCTTGTGGGCTATTTTTTTGAAAATGCAGCCCCCGCAAAACACCTTTTGTACTTTTGCTTTGGTTGTCTTGCACAAAATTCGTTGGAATGCCCGCTTCTTCGAATTGTTCTTTTTGAAAGGTTTCCATAAAATAACCACGGCTATCTTCAAACTTCTGCGGGGTTATTAAAATACAACCAGCAATCCCAGTTTCTTCAAAAATAAACTTTCCCATTTTGCACCTTATCTCCAGTAAAATAATCTATAAACATACGGTAATAGAATAGCACAAATAGCCATATTTTACAAATATCATTTGCATTGTTTCTATACCTTGTTTGCGGTTGCCTTTTTCGCAAAAACACAGTACAATAAAATACATCTTTCAAACAAAAGGAGGGCTTTTATGGACGTTATAGGCATTGGCGGCGCCAATATTGACATACACGGAAAAAGCAAAAAGCCTATTGTTATGCGAGATTCAAACCCTGGCATTCTACACCTTTCAGCAGGTGGGGTTACCCGTAACATTTTAGAAAATGTAACGAAACTTGGTTGTAACACATCCCTTCTTTCTGCCGTAGGCGATGATGCCTATGGTGCCATGATTATGAAAAACTGCAAAACAGTTGGAATAGACACCGAATACCTTGCCATTTTGCCACACGAGCGCTCTTCTACTTATATTTCGATTATGGATGATGACGGGGATATGCTTGTTGCCATGAGCGATATGGACATATTAAAAGCGATGGGAAAAGATTTTATTGAGCAGCGGCTGCCTGCTTTACAAAATTGCAAACTTTGTGTATGTGACGGCAACCTTTCAGCTTCTGCCGTGGAGGCCCTTTTAGAGAATGCACCTGTCCCCATTTTTTGCGACCCTGTTTCAACAGCGTGGGCAAAAGCGCTTATTCCGTATGCACACCAGTTTTACGCTTTAAAGCCAAACAAAATGGAAGCCGAGGTATTAAGTGGCATTGCCATTACCAATGAAGCTACTTTGCAAGATGCCGCAGATTATCTTTTACAAAAGGGGCTTTCAGAAATCTATATTAGCCTTGGAGTAAACGGTATTTTTTATAAAGACAAACATGGGCACACCTATCAAAAGAAAAGCCGCCCCCTAAAAGAAATTGTCAATGCCACTGGTGCAGGAGACGCCGCCATGGCTGGCATTGTATATGGTACGTTACACGAGCTTTCTTACCAAGAAAAAGTGCATTTCGCCCTTGCTGCAAGCATTGTTGCATTGCAGGGCTATAATACAATTAATGAAAATATGTGCGTTGAAGCTGTGCAGCGCACCATAAAGGAGTTTATTATATGAATATCATTGGGAAATACCTTTCCATTGCACCTGAAATTGAAAAAGCAGTTGCCGCTGGAAAGCCAGTTTTGGCTTTAGAGAGTACTATTCTTTCACATGGTATGCCCTACCCGCAAAATTTAGAATTTGCAAAAAAAGCCGAAGAAATTGCACGTGCACAAGGTGCCATACCTGCCACCACTGCCATTATAAATGGCATGTTAAAAGTTGGTTTGAATGAACAAGAACTTGAAGTGATGTGCAAGGCAGAACATGTACAAAAAGTTAGC
>CAZWXJ010000027.1:0-16556 GCA_964637735.1 uncultured Oscillospiraceae bacterium
TTTTGCGGTGGTCACGGTGGTTTAAAAATAGGTAATCATTCAAGTGTAGGTTAAAGCGCACAGGGTTAAAAGGGTAACACTCAATGCCATAGCCACGCATTTTTGCATCAAAATTTTCTTCTAAGTTAAACAGGCAACCTAGCCCATCATAAAGTAATTTTACAGTAACGCCTTCTGCCACCTTTTGGCGCAGAATTTCAAGCACAGTGTCCCACATGTATCCTTTGTCTATAATATAAAATTCCATAAAAATGAATTTTTTTGCCTTCTTTAATTCTTCGCAAAACGGAAGCCAAAAGTCTTCCCCTTCGGCGAAGTAGGTAGACTGCGTACCTGTGTAAACAGGGGCTTTGGTTGCTCTATACAAATAGCTAGCGTGGGCAGCATAATCGCCTTCAAAAGTGGCGTTCAATTGTTCAAATGCACGTGGCTGTGGAATGAGGGCGTTGTTGGCAAGGGTTTCTATGCGTTCAATAGAGGCAGCCTTTTTGGGGGTTAAGCGGCGGTTGCCAAAAAGAATATAAAACAGCCCGCCTGTACCAGGGAAAATAACCATGAGTAAAATCCATATAATTTTATAGGAAGGGTTCATGGTGTCATTGTCAAACACGAAGACAACCGCAAGTACACTTAATAAAATAAGAATGGTATAAATAAACGGTGCTTTCACTGTTAAAACAGAAAACAACGTATAAATAAGCAAAGCTTGTATAACGGCAACCGCAAGAACAATAAACCGCCTAGAAACCAAAACACGCATTAATTTTTTCATACATCCACCTCGGGGTTTGTGATTGTTATTAACGTAAGACCAAATGTTTAATAATTACATGAAGTTTCGAGAACTGGCGAAATACGACAGTCTTTGCGAAATTCATTTTGCAAAGCTGCCATGTGAATATATATGGCAGTGGCGTATTTCAAGAATTAGAAGTTACTTCGTAACTTCTAATATTGTACCATAAAAAAAGGTCAAAAAGAAAAGCCTGCTGCATCACATTGTATGCACGGCTTTTCAGTACTTAAGCTTCTTCTGTGCTTGCGGGTGTTGTGCCATCATCATAAGTTGAAATGGTAATGCTTTTCACCACAATGTCTTTTTTCGGTTTTTCACGGTCATCGGTACTTACAGAGGCTATTTTGTCAACAATATTCATGCCTTCGTACACTTGCCCGAATACAGTGTAGCCATTGTCAAGGTAGGGCACACCGCCTACTTGCAAATACGCATCAATCACGTCTTGTTCATACCCAGCGGCAAGTAACTGTTCTGCCATAGGCTCACTGACGGATTCTGCGGGGGTTTGCACAATATAAAACTGGCTGCCGTTGCCGTTGCTGGTGCTGGCCATGCCAACAGCGCCGCTGAAATTATGCAACTGCCCTGAAATCTCAACGTCAAAATAGCCGCCCCAAACACTCATACCGCCAGAACCCGTACCAGTGGGGTCTCCGCCTTGTACAATAAAGTCTTTCACAATGCGGTGAAAGGTGGTGTCATTATAGTAACCACTTTCAGAAAGGCGAATGAAATTGTCAACCGCTACGGGGGCAAGTGAAGGGTAAAGCACCATTTTAATAGTGCCTTTGTTTGTTTCAATAACGGCAATGATGTCTCCATTTTGTGGTGTGTTAAATTGTAGCACATTGCTCTCTACTTCTTGCGGGCGTTTTGCTGTGCCACAAGCAGTTAGCAAAACAGCGCAAAGCAAAAGCGTAGCCCACAAAAAAGGTTTTCGCAGAAAAATTGATTGTTTTTGATATGGCATGGAATCCCCCCAAAGTGTATAGACGACCATATTTATTACCAAAACAGTATAGCATATTTTACATAAAAAGAAATGAAAAACTTATTAACATTTTAGAATTTGACGAAACCATTATAAGCGTTGTAAAATAAAACCAACCAGAAAAGAAAAGAGGAATAATAATATGGCAGAAGATTTCAGCCCAGATATATTAACCGTTACAGATGAAGAAGGCGTAGAACATTCTTTTGAAGTGCTTGATGCAATTGACTTTGAGGGTGAGCGTTACCTTGCCGTTGTGCCTGTAACTGAAAACGAAGAAGATCTGTTGGAAGAAGATTTAAACCTTGTTATTATGAAAATTGCAGAAGAAAACGGCGAAGAATATTTAGACGTTGTAGAAGATGATGAAGAATTTTACAATGTGGGTGATATTTTTGCTGAACGCTTGGCAGATTTATATGACATTGAAGTAGAAGAAGAATAAAAATAGAAATAATAGACAAAATATGCTCTAGCATTTCTTAATATTAAGTTTAAAAAGAAGGCAAATACGCTCTGCGTATTTGAAAAGATGCTTTGCATCTTGCTAGCAAAAGTAAAAAATGACAGGCAAATATGCGAAGCATATTTGAGTAGATGCCTTTGGCATCTTGGTAACAAAAATAAAAAATGATAGACAAAATACGCAGAGCGTATTTTGAAAGATGCTTCGCATCTTTAACCCTACCCTAAGCGATTTGTTGTGGCTTTTATAATCCTACAAGTATGTTAATGGGAGCGAGAACGTTCAGCGGTGGATTGCAGACCTCCTTGTGCAGTTGCTTGCAACATGTACAAGACGAAGGGAGCGTGAGACCGTAGACATTGCTCCCACCTGTCTCAGACGGGTTTTAACACAGCCGCAGACGCCGGGGTGGGGTATTTTTTATAACAATATAGAAGGCGAGGTTTTTCTGTGGAAGATTGGCAGGCTAGGCAAAACATGCTAATTGGCAAAACAAACACGGAAAAATTGAAAAATAGTAAAGTGGCAGTGGTTGGCCTTGGTGGGGTTGGCGGGGCCTCAGTAGAGGCGCTTGCCCGCGCAGGGGTAGGCAACTTACTGTTAATTGACGGTGACACCATTTCTGAAAGTAACCGCAACCGCCAGCTCATTGCAACAACTGAAACCATTGGAGAGGCAAAAACAGAAGCTTGGAAAAACCGTGTACGTTCCATTAATCCAGTGGCAAATGTGCACACCGCTTACAAAATGGTGGGGAACGGTGAAGACTGCGGGTTACTAGAGTTTCAGCCTGATTATATGATAGATGCCATTGACATGATTTCAGCCAAATTATTTTTAATAGAGCTTTGTAAAACGAGCAACATACCATTTATTAGTTGTATGGGTACGGGGAATAGGCTTTCTGCAAGCGGGTTTACGGTTGCTGACATTGCTAGCACGGCGGGTTGCCCCGTTGCACGTGTGCTGCGAAAAGAGCTGAAAAACCGCAATATACAAGGTGTACCTGTGCTTTACAACCCCACACCTACAGATGCTTCAGCGGTGGAGGAAGAAAATGGCAGGCATGCCCCTGGCAGCATTTCTTACGTGCCACCTGTTGCAGGGTTTATGGCGGCAGAATATGTCATTCAAAAACTAATAGAAAAATAAAAAGAACAGGCATAAAGGGCTTGTTCTTTTTGTATGAGGAAACCGTATTTGATAGGTTTGTAAATAGATTTTGAACATTCACGCATATGCGTTGACAAGCCAGTGCCAAGGTGATAGATTGATATTGTTATAAAAACATTTTACAGCAGAAATGTTTGCTGTGTTATGTGATGAATGTCACAGATGAAACAAAACCAATATGATATACTATTGCGGTAATACGCAGAACAGGGGTAATAACATGAAATTAAATAAAGGCAGCGTAATGCCGAATGTTACGTTTGATACACCATTTGAAAAGAGTGTTAATTTGTATGACAAAACAGAAGGGAAACCAACTTTTGTTATGTTTTTGCGGTACTATGGTTGCACAGTGTGCCAAGTAGACATACACCGTTTGAAAGAAAACTACGGTAAGTTTACAGAAAAGGGTGCAAACGTTTTGGTGGTGTTGCAAAGCAAACCAGAACTTGTTGCAAGTGAAATAACCAAAGGTGAATTGCCGTTTGATATTATTTGTGACCCGACCGAAGCGCTGTATAAAGAGTTTGAAATTTTGCCTGCAAAGTCAAAACTCGGCATGGCGTCTCTGGGGCTTATGAAGAAGATGAAAGAGGCAAAAGCGCTTGGGTTTGAACATGGTGAATATGAAGGGGATGAACAACAATTGCCTGCGCTGTTTTTAATTGACGGCAGTGGCAATGTGGAATATGCCCATTATGCAAAAAATTTAACTGACATGCCCACTCATGAAGAAATGCAGGCAATGCTGCCCTAATAAGTCTATTATTCTGCAAGATGTGCAGGGTGAAGAAATATAAACACTATAACTGGAGGTTATTTTATGGCAAGACTAAACGTGGGAGACAAAATGCCCAACTTAACAGTAAACACCGCTTATGAAACAGGCAAAACCATTGCAGAAATTGTAGATGGCAAAGAAACTGTTTTTTGGGTATTGCGTTACATTGGTTGTACCGTATGCCGTTATGATGTACATTTGTTGATTGAACGCTACCAAGAGTTCAGAGACAAAGGCGCACAAGTGGTGGTTGTTATGCAAAGCCGCCCAGAAAATGTGCGTGAAGATGTACGTGAAGAAATGAATGGCGAAAAACTTCCGTTTGACATTATTTGCGACACTAAATTTGAACTGTACGATGCACTTGAAATTAAAGCCGCCACCACCATGGAAGAATTGGTTGGAACAGATATGGCAAAACTAGAAGCAAAAGGTGCTGCCGCAAAAGCTGCTGGCTTTGAACATGGCGAATATGAAGGCAAAGAAGAACAATTGCCTGCTATGTTTATTACCGATGGTGATTGCACCATTACATTTGCCCACTATGGCAAAGACATTACAGACATGCCTGTTATTGACGACGTATTGGCAATGTTATAATTATGAAGTAAAAAGCGGGGAATTTTCCCTGCTTTTTATATTTATTGTATTTACAATATGAAAGGGGGACCAACATGGCAAGACTAAACGTAGGAGACAAAATGCCCAACCTAACAGTAAATACCGCTTATGAAACAAACAAAACCATTACAGAAATTGTGAATGGTAAAAAAACGGTATTTTGGGTATTGCGTTACATAGGGTGCACCACCTGCCGTTATGACATACATTTGTTTATTGAACGTTACCAAGAGTTTAAAGACAAAGACACACAGGTGGTAGTGGTAATGCAAAGCCGCCCAGAGCGCATACAAGAAGATGTACGGGAAGAAATGAACGGCGAAAAACTACCATTTGATGTGATTTGTGACACAGATTTCAACTTCTATAACACACTTGAAATTAAACCTGCAACTTCAAAAGAAGAGCTGATTGGCCCAGATGTAGAAAAAATGGACAAGAAAAGAACTGCCACTAAAGAAGCGGGGTTTGTGCACGGAGAATATGAAGGTGACGAATTACAACTGCCAGCTATGTTTATTACTGATGGTGATTTAACTGTAACCAATGCGCTGTATTGTAAACATATGACTGACATGCCTTCGATAGATGAATTGTTAGAAATGCTATAAGTATTATTCGTTGCGCAAAAAATAAAGCAGACAGGCAAAAGGGAATGTGAATGCATTCCCTTTTTATATTATTATAAATAAAGTATAATAAATAAAATGTGTAAAGGGGTGACCCTAGCTTGAAAGTGATTATTTCACCCGCTAAAAGAATAGAACTGCAAAAAGGGGCAGCCCCTGTGTATAGCGAACCTATTTTTAAAAAAGAAGCACACGAACTGGTGAACATATTGAAAGAATATAGCCCCTGGCAACTAGAGCCTTTGCTAAAAACCAGCACCGCCTTAGCGGTAGACGCCTTTGTGATGTACCAAGATTTCACCGAAGATAAAATTGGGCGTGCAGCATTGTTAAGTTATAATGGGCTTGCCTTTCAACATATAAATGTGCACAGCTTTAACACAGAAGACTTTTTGTTTGCCAATGAAAACTTGTATATATTAAGTGCACTGTATGGCATACTTGCACCAGCAGATGCCATTTTGCCATATAGGCTTGATTTTTTAAGCAAACTAAAAATAAACGGGAAAAGTTTATATGGGTTTTGGGGCAATAAAGTATACAAAGAATTATTTAAAGAGCATGATGTAGTCATCAATTTGGCGTCAGAAGAATATGCAAAATTAGTGCGCCCCTATATAGGGCAGAATGATAAATTGATTGATGTTGTGTTTTTTAGCATCAAAAAGGGCAAACGTACCATTATTACCACCACAGCCAAGGCGGCACGGGGTGAAATGGTGCAGTACATCGTGAAACATAAATTGAAAGATGCAAAAGCGTTGCAACAGTTTAACTGGAACGGTTTTCAGTATGAGAAAGAACTGTCAACTGAAAATAGATTTGTGTTTTTGCAAAATGGGTAATATACCTTGAAAAGGCGGTTGAATGTGCCCGCCTAGCATGTTAAAATAGACAAGGTTATAAAACAGATTTGCAAAGAGGTGAGCGCTTGAAAAAGGTTAGTGCATGCATTGTAACATATGACGGATATGATGAGGCACGCCTTGCTGCAAGCACACTGCTTGACTTTACGGAAGGCGTTGAGCTAGACCTTTATATTATAGACAATGACTCCCCCGATGGCACAGGCAAAAAAATGCAGGCGGAATTTGCTACCCGTGCAAATGTAATGGTACTACCTGAAAACAAAGGGTTTGGTGCAGGGCATAACATGGTGCGAGACCTAATTGACTCAGATTACCATGCGGTGATTAACCCTGACATTACCGTGAATGAAGATGTGTTAACCACCATGGCAAACTACCTTGATGAACACCCTGAAGTAGCAGTGGTGATTCCAAAGTTACTCTACCCTGACGGCGAAGAGCAGTATGTTGCAAAAAGAGAGCCGTCCTTCATGGCATTGATAAACAGGCGGATACCGCTTTTTAAAAAAGTAGAAGAGCATTACCTGATGTTAGACGAAGATTTAACTGTGCCGCAAAAAGTTGAATTTTGCACAGGCTGTTTTTTCATGATGCGCACAGATGTATTCAAAAAGATAGGTGGCTTTGATGAACGGTTTTTCATGTATTTTGAAGATGCGGACATTGGGCGCACAGCCATGCAGTATGGAGACTTAGCTTACCTACCAACAGTAGAGGTGTACCACGCATGGCACAGGCAAACCAAAAAGAAGGCAAGCCACTTTTTATGGCAATTACAGTCAATGTTTCGCTATTTTAAAAAATGGGGCTTTCGTTTTAAATAATAAAAATGAAACAGAAAAAAGGAGACAGCGTTATGAAAGGAATTGTTTTAGCAGGCGGTGCAGGCACAAGGCTTTATCCGTCAACCATAGCAGTTTCAAAACAGTTGCTAACTGTTTATGATAAACCGATGATTTATTACCCTGTGTCTACGCTCATGCTTGCAGGTATTCGTGAGGTGCTCATTATTTCTACCCCAAGAGACATTGATGGGTTCAAGTACCTGTTCGGAGATGGCAGTGCACTTGGTATGCGTTTTGAATATGCCGTACAAACTGAGCCACGTGGCCTTGCGGATGCTTTTATTATTGGCGAAGAATTTATTGGAGATGACAATGTTTGCCTTGTTTTGGGAGACAACATTTTCTACGGTTATGGCTTCAGTGAGCGGTTGCAAAATGCGTCTTCCCGCAAAAAAGGGGCAACTATTTTTGGGTACCATGTTTCAAACCCGAGAGAGTTTGGTGTGGTAGAGTTTGACAAAGATGGCAATGTGCTTTCTATTGAAGAAAAACCTGAGCAACCGAAAAGCAACTACGCTGTGCCAGGGCTTTATTTTTATGACAACCGTGTGAGCGAAATTGCCAAAAACGTAAAACCGTCTGCACGGGGCGAAATAGAAATTACCGCCATTAACAATGCCTACCTTGAAATGGGAGAGTTGAAAGTAGAACTATTTGGGCGTGGCATGGCATGGCTTGACACGGGTACCTACCGTGCAATGCTAGCGGCGGCAAACTACGTAGAGGCTGTACAAACACGGCAGGGCTTATATATAGCCTGCCTTGAAGAAATAGCCTACCGCCAAAAATTTATTACCAAAGACCAACTGCTTGAAACCGCCGAAAAGCTTGCGAAAACAGAATATGGCGAGTATTTGAAACAAGTGGCAGGTCAAGTTCTATAACGCTACCTTTTAGGGAGGCATTTTATGAAAATAATGATTGCAGGGGCAAATGGGCAACTGGGTACAGAATTACAGCGCCAGCTTACAGCGGGTAAAAACACCATTGCTGCTTTGCCAAATGAGATAGCAAATGCTGACGTTTGCTGTTTTGATATTGACACATTAAGCATTACCGATAAAACAGCGTTAGAACAATATATGCTTGCGGAAAACCCAGATGTTGTCATCAATTGTTCTGCCTACACCAATGTAGATGGCTGTGAAGAAAACCCTCAGCTTGCGTTTGCAGTAAATGCCGTGGGTGCCAGAAACATGGCAATTGCTTGCGAAAAAGCAAATGCCAAGCTGATACACATTTCCACTGATTATGTGTTTAGCGGAGAGGCAAGCACACCCTACAGTGAATATGATGTGCCAAACCCACAGTCGGTTTATGGGAAAAGCAAATGGGCGGGCGAAGAATACGTAAAAGCGTTTTGTAGCAAACGTTTTATTGTGCGCACGGCATGGCTTTATGGTTATGCAGGCGGCAATTTTGTAAAAACAATGTTGCGTGTGCTAAAGCAAAATGGGGCTGCCAAAGTGGTGAATGACCAAGTGGGCAACCCAACCAATGCGGAAGACCTTGCCTACCACCTGTTGTTGCTTGCAATAACAGAAGAATATGGCACTTACCACTGTACAGGCGAAGGTGTATGTTCTTGGTACGACTTTACGAAAGAGATTGCCCGCCTTGCAAATATAAAAGCAGAGGTTACGCCCTGCACCACCGAAGAGTTTCCACGCCCTGCAAAACGCCCTGCTTTTTCCGCACTGGAAAACCGCATGCTAACTGCAACCATTGGCAACCACATGCGGCCATGGCAAGAAGCTTTAACCATATTTTTTGAACACTACCAAATGGAGGACTAACATTTTGAAAAAAACATACCTTGTTACCGGCGGCGCCGGGTTTATCGGTTCTAACTTTGTGCTGTATATGCTACAAAAGTATGATGATATTACCATTATTAACCTCGATAAACTTACCTATGCAGGCAACCTTGAAAACCTTGCAAGCGTAAAAGATGACCCACGCCATATTTTTGTGCATGGAGATATATGTGATAAAGATTTGGTAACCTCTCTGTTTAAAAAATATGACATAGATTACCTTGTAAACTTTGCCGCAGAAACGCATGTTGACCGTTCTATTACACACCCCGAATTATTTGTAGAAACCAATGTGCTTGGCACAGTAAACCTGTTGAACTGTGCAAAACTGGCATGGCAAATAGGCGATGATGCGTATAAAGACGGCGTAAAATATTTGCAAGTTTCTACCGATGAAGTGTATGGCACACTTGGTGATACTGGCTTTTTTACCGAAACAACACCGCTTGACCCACATAGCCCTTACTCTGCTTCAAAAGCAGGGGCAGACATGATGGTGCAAGCCTATGCAGACACCTACAAACTGCCCACCAATATAACCCGCTGTTCTAACAATTATGGTCCGTACCAATTCCCTGAAAAACTTATTCCGCTGATGATAAACAATGCAAAACAAAAGAAGGCTCTGCCTGTGTATGGAGACGGCATGAATGTGCGGGACTGGCTTTATGTAGATGACCACTGCAAAGCCATTGACATGGTGATTAACGAGGGCACACTGGGCGAAGTGTACAATGTTGGCGGGCATAATGAACGCCCAAATATCTTCATTGTGAAAACCATTATTGAATATTTGCATAATCATTTTGATGCTTCAATTGATGAAGGCATTATTACCTATGTGGAAGACCGCAAAGGGCATGACCGCCGTTACGGCATTGACCCTGAAAAAATTAAAAATGCACTTGGCTGGTACCCTGAAACACCCTTTGAAGAAGGCATTGTAAAAACCATTGCATGGTATTTGAACAACACCGAATGGATGGAAAACGTTACCAGTGGTGCTTATATGGACTATTACGAAAAAATGTACGGAGATAAATAAAAATAGGCATTACAAAAAAACGACAGTCTTTTAAAAAGGTTGTCGTTTTTCATGTTCTTTTGTTATAATGCAACCATAAAAGTCAATGAATTGTTTTTGTGGGGGTGCACTAAATTATGAAAAAAAGAGCAGCAAGTTTTGTAGGGCTCTTCTTGGCAATTAGCTTTCTACTGCCCATGTTTGTTTTTGCAGATATAGGTCCTAAACCATCGGTAGTCATCAATTTTGAAAACATGCCTGATGAACCTTATTATGTAACCTTGCTTTCAGAGAAGGAGAGCACGGGGCCATATAGTGCAGCACTTACAGAAAAAGATATGAAATATGATGAGAATTATACGGACTACGATATTTACCTAAAATTCTTAGAATATGAAGATGAAGATGGGTATTACTTTTTACAATATTTTGACGAATGCACAGATACAAACAGCTATACATGGGGTTATTACCCGCCTGACAAGTTCAAAGTGCTCATCTATTTCCCTACAAGTGACACGTTCATGGTAAGTGAAGACGTGCTAGAGCTTTGACAGTTATTACACCGTGGTTTGGAAAGAAGAGAATATAAGCATTGTACAAACAGGTGAGGGTGGCAATGGGCAGTACAAAATGCCATTTATTGTAGTAAAAAACTATCAATGGTCAACTGAGCTAACAAACTTTGCATTACGCATGTTGATAACTATTTTGATAGAGCTAGCTATTGCCATACCGTTTGGGCTTATGAGAAAAGGCAATATAAAAATTATTGTTTGTGTCAATGTCATTACACAAGTGTTGTTAAATGTGTTATTGAATATAGCATCTGGCAAAGTGGGGGTACTAAACTTAATTATAATATATGCAGGGTTAGAAGTTGCAGTTTTTGGCACAGAATCTTTTGTTTATGCAAGGCACCTGCTGAAAAAAGCAGATGCCAAAGATTCTTTGCAAAAAGTACCTTTATGGAAATCAACAGTTTACGCATTGTTTGCAAACGTGGCATCGTTTATTATAGGGTTATTCATTGCAGTGGTATTACCAAATATATTTTAATATAAAACAAATAAAGCAAGCAGTATATAACAAAACCACAAGCATGTATAAACGCTTGTGGTTTTTAATAAGCAAAGAAATTTTATTGTGATGAAATAAGTTACTTCCACCCAAGCGCCCGCCGAATGCGGTAGTTAGCATAAGTGAATAGATGTTTAAACAGCCACCACTGTATAAGCAAATAGTTGGGTAAGTTTTTCAGTTTAAAGGGCATTTTGTCAAGCTTGCCAATCATGGTAAAGGCTTCTTTGCGCCCTTCCATATATGCCTTGCCATGCCCACGCAGGTAGAAGAATAAAATCTTAATCAAGTCTCCCGCAAGTAAAAAAGGCCAGTTGAGCACCCATTGTAAAAGGGGCATATTTTTATAAGGCAACAGCATGTTGTTTCTGCCGCCTTGTTTTGCCTTAAAGTCGTTATATTTACTGCCAGTGGTGGCACTGCAAATGTGGTAGCAAACGGCGGTGGGGCAAAAAATGTTTTTGTAACCTTGTGTGTCAGCCCGCCAGCCAATGTCTACGTCTTCAAGGTAGGCGAAGAAATGTTCATCAAACAGTCCAATTTCATCTAATATGCTTTTGCGGTATAAAGCGGCACCCCCGCAAGCGGTGAAAATGCGCTCTTGCGTTTGGTAGCGGGAAGCATATAGCCCGTCCCCTCGCTTGCAAGCCCAGCCAAGCAAATTCACATAATCACCTGCATCATCAGCAAGCTCACGCTCGTAATGGCGTATCATCAAACTACCAACAGAGAAAATGCTAGGGTCACTGTCGGCGGTCTTCACCAGTTCTTCAAGCCAATTTGGCTCAGCAAAAGCGTCGTTATTAAACAGCACAGCATACTCCCCTTTTGCGGCGCGTATACCCTGGTTTACCGCGTAAGAGAACCCTGTGTTGTGGTCGTTTTCAATCACATAATAATCGGCACGGTTTGCACCACAGTCTTTGGCAATTTGCAAACTGCCGTCAGTACTGCCATTGTCAATAATAATCAGCTCAAAGTCTTGCAGGGTTTGCGCTAGGCAAGAATCAATTGAGTCTTTCAGCCAACCTTCGCCGTTTAAATTTGGAATAATGATTGTCGCTTTCATAAAAGCTCCTTCACAAAAATATCTACCCTATTGTAATACGCATTGCTCTTTTTCGCAAGGTGCGGGTGTGCTATAATGGCAAAAGAGAGGGGTGGCACTTTGCAAAATTTGCATGAGATAGACCTGTTTTTGGTTGATATGGACGGCACCTTTTATTTAGAAGACAAACTGCTGCCCGGCGCGTTAGATTTTTTGCGTGCCGTTGAAAGCAGAGGGAAACTCGCCGTATTTTTAACCAATAATTCATCAAAGACGAATAGAGAGTACGCAGGTAAAATGGCAAAATTTGGGCTTTGTTTGGGCAGTAACGGCATATTTACCTCAGGAGATGCAACCATTTCGTACATGCACAAGCATTATGAAGGTAAAAAGCTATTGGTGATTGGCACAGATGCGTTAGTGCATCAATTTCAAATGGAGCATTTTTACTTAGAAGATGACCATCCTGAAGCCGTTGTATTAGGGTTTGACACCACGCTGAATTACGATAAACTGACCCGCTTATGCAACGCTGTGCGGGCAGGTGCCGCTTACATTGCCACCCACCCAGACTTTAACTGTCCTGTAGAAGGTGGCTACATACCTGACATTGGCGCAACCATTGCCTATGTAGAAGCCGCAACGGGCAGGCGCCCTGATGTGATTATTGGCAAACCGTATGAGCCAATGGTGCAGGAAGTGTCTGCACGGTTTGGCGTACCGCTAGAGCGCATTGCCATGATAGGAGACCGCCTTTACACAGACATTGCCATGGGCAAATGGGGCATTACCACCGCTTTGGTGTTAACGGGTGAAACCAAACGGGAAGACCTTGCAAACAGCGAAATACAGCCAGATTATATATTTGAAAACATTGGTAGCATCATACCTGAAATACAATAAAAAGCACAAAACACCTTTGCGAAGTTTGGCAAGGGTGTTTCTTGTATTTTCAAGTGGAATATGATACCTTAAAATTAATAATTTGAAGTAGAACAATATGACGGAAGGTGAAACCATGCATTCAACGAAAGACTTAAACCGCAACCTAACCCGTGCTGATTTGATGAGCGTTGCCGTGGGGCAAATAATAGGTGCAGGTATATATGTTATGACGATAAGCGCTCTTTTGATGACGGGGCGTTCAGTGAACTTAGCTTTTTTAATGGCAGGTTTTTTCACAGTTGTGGGGCAGTTGCCTGTTATTTTTATAGCTTCTGTTGCACGGCTGCGTGGTGGCACGTATACCCAAGTGGCTATGTTGCTTGGCCCGCAGGCGGCGGGGGTTTATAGCATTGTTTTTATTTGTGCGAATTTGTCAGTAGCAATGTATGCACTTGGGTTTGTAAGTTACATTTCTTATATTGTGCCAATGGTTGCGACATACCAATATTTATTGGCAGGCATTGTAATGACCTTATTTTTTGTGATTAATTTTTTCGGTACAAAAGCAATGATAATGGTGCAAAAAGGCATGACAGTGTTATTAATAGTAGCATTGGTAATGTTTGTACTGTTTGGTGCCCCAACAGTGCAATGGAGTGGGTATTTTGGAAATGAGCTGTTTGATGAGCCGTTTATATTTAACGGAACAATAGGTTTTTTACAAGCAACTTCTTATTTAACATTTGCCATAGGCGGTGCAAGTGTTGTGTTAGAATTTTCAGGTGAAGCAAAGAACCCAAAGAAAGATATTCCGTTTGTAATAATTGCAACAACTTTGGGTATAACAGTGTTATATTTTTTAATGGCAATGGTAATTTGTGGCAATGCGCCCGCAAGCATGCTGGGTTTTACAGGAAGCTTAAGTACAGCATCAATTTTTGAAATAGTGATGCCAAAGGTTGCATATTATTTTTATATGATTTGTGGTATGGGGTTTGCCCTTTCCACCACCTTAAACGCCTCTATTGCTTGGGTAACAAAGCCCATATTACAAGCCTGTGAGGACGGTTGGTTCCCCCGTGTGCTTGGCACATTGCACCCTAAATACAAAAGCCCTGTCTATTTACTGGGTTTGTTGTGGGCTATTAATCTTGTTCCTCTGGTTGTCGGGTGGAACATTCGGCAAATGGGGCAATGGGTGTTGCTTATAACACATGGCTTTTTATTTGTATTAACACTTGCCACCATGCGCTTGCCAAAACTATTTCCAGAAGCATGGGAGAAGTCAGCATATCACGTGCCAAATGGTGTGCTATATTGCGTTTTAATACTGTCTGCTTGCGTAACAGGCTTTCAGGCATATATGAACATAGGAGGCCTTGGTGCAAAATTGGTGCTTGTAAATATTGCAATAGCACTAATTGCTACGCTATATGCGTTCATCATGACGAAAACAGGCAAGGTAAATGTGCAAATTTCTTACGAGCTTGACTAAAATGAAAACCCTATAAAAGCATGGCGTGTAGCTGTGCTTTTTTATTTTGTGCAAAACTACCAATGAATGAATTATATTTTGTACGCATATAAACTACAAAAGTTTTATCGCATTATTCAAAAAGATAACAAAAATCAACTTTTGTGAAAAATGTATGTACAAACAGTACAAATAATATGTATAAATTGTGAAAATAGTAACAAAAATGTGTTAGAAGGCTTTGATTTCGATTGACATCGTTTTGCAAAAATGATAGGTTCTAATTATACATGGCAGTACACTTATAGGTAATATAAGTGGCATTGCTACCCCGAAGGGGAATACTTTTATTTTGAAAGGAGTTATATTTTATGGCAGGAACAGGTTCATCAACCAAAGACCTAAAGAGGACCCTAAAATTTGGCG
This sequence comes from uncultured Oscillospiraceae bacterium, assembly GCA_964637735.1. Lineage (GTDB taxonomy): Bacteria > Bacillota > Clostridia > Oscillospirales > Ruminococcaceae > CAZWXJ01. Next base: position 14,929 of record CAZWXJ010000027.1, read on the forward strand.
ACTTGATGGGTATCGCGGTTGGCCAGATTATCGGCGCCGGCGTTATGGTTATGTCCATCAATGCGCTGAGCATGACAGGGCGTTCAGTAAACATTGCGTTTGTTGTAGCGGCTGTCTTCACCATTATTGGGCAGGTGCCAGGCATCTTCATTGCATCTGTTATTCGTATGCGTGGTGGTACCTATACCCAAGCGGCCATCTTCTTAGGCCCAACATTTGCTGGCTGGTACATGATCATCTACATCTTCTCTAACATGTCCATCGCCATGTATGCAACTGGTTTGGTAAGTTACATTGGGTATGTATTCCCAACCGTTATGAAATACCAAAACTTAGTTGCCGCTGGTATCATGACAATCTTCTTCATTCTAAACCTATTCGGTACAGAATGGATGGCAAAAGTACAGAACTTCATGTTCTACTTGCTTATTGCCGCACTGGTTATTTTCACCGTATTTGGTGTACCTAAAATTCAATTTGCTGGTTATTTCGGTAATGAATTGTTCGGGCGCCCCTTATTTGAAGGTGGGTTTGACGGCTTCTTCCAAGCGGCTTCTTACTTAACATTTGCAACAGGCGGTGCACAGGTTATCATTCAGTTCTCAGCTGAAGCGGTTAACCCGACAAAAGACATTCCAATTGTTATGATTATTTCTACACTTGGCGTTGCCATTTTGTATGCATTAATGTCTACCGTTATCGGTGGCGTATTGCCTCCAGAAGAAGTTATTCCTTACCAAAACTTAGCACCAATTGCTGAAGTTATTTTGCCAAAAGCATTGTATTACTTCTTCATTCTATGCGGTGCGTGTTTCGCACTTGGTACAACGCTGAACGCTTCTATCGGCTGGGTTACAAAACCGTTAATTCAAGCCTGTGAAGACGGCTGGTTCCCACGTGCGCTTGGCACACTGCACCCGAAATACAAAAGCCCTATGTACTTACTTGGCATGTTCTGGGCAGTAAACCTTATTCCATTATTCCTCGGCTGGAACATTCAACAAATAGGGCAATGGGTACTAGTACTTAGCCGTGTTTCTGCGCTGGCATTGGTACTTGGCACATTGCGCTTACCAAAACTCTTCCCAGAGCAATGGGAAAAATCTCCTTATCATGTTTCAAACGGCTTACTGTATGTTTTGATGATCTTCGCAGCAGCAGTAACAGCCTTCCAAGCTTACATGAACTTAAAAGGCCTTGCATTTGGCACAGCCATTGTAAACCTTGGCATCTGCGTAGCAGGTATGGCTTATGCTATGATCATGATGAAAACTGGTAAAGTTGAAATGACCGTTTCTTACGAACTTGACTAAGCTTTGTTTATATAAGCTGTCATAAGAATTTGCACAATGGAAAAACCTGCCTATATGGGCAGGTTTTTCTTGTAAGGGTAGTGTGTGAATAAAGCACAAAATATAGAATAGCAAAATAAAAAGAAGAGCAATGAATTGCTCTTCTTTTTGATGTGCAATAAATAAATTACTCTTTGTAAGCAACGGCTTCAATTTCAATTAAAGCAGCACGTGGTAATTTGCCTACTTCAAAAGCGGCACGTGCAGGGTAGTCACCATCAAAGAATTCGCCGTATACTTCGTTCATAGCGGCAAAGTCATTCATATCGGCCAAAA
>CAZWXJ010000028.1:0-15025 GCA_964637735.1 uncultured Oscillospiraceae bacterium
ACCCGAGGTAGACTTTGCCAACGTCTCCATGACGGTTTTTGGCAACAATACATTCAACGGTTGATGTATCTGCATCTTCTTCTTGCGAATAATAAGATTTACGATGTAAAAACATAACCACGTCTGCATCTTGCTCAATAGAACCAGAGTCTCGCAGGTCAGAAAGCATGGGCTGGCGTGAACCGTCAGTGCTGGCGGCGTTACGAGAAAGCTGTGAAAGCACCATAATGGGTACATCTAACTCTTTCGCCATAATTTTCAGGTTGCGGGTCATTTCCGAAACTTCTTGCACACGGTTTTCATTGCGCTTGCCTGAACTCATCAGCTGCAAATAGTCAATGATGATAAGCCCGATGTTTGGCTTGGCGGGGTCTTGGTTGAGGCGCCGCACTTTGGCCTTCATTTCGTTTATGGTAATGGCCGAGGTATCGTCTAGATAAATGGGTGCACCTGAAAGCACTTCAGATGCTTTGGTTAGGTCAATCCAGTCTTGTCGTTTCAAGGTGCCTGTACGCATAGACTGACTGTCTACCAAGGCTTTGCTTGCCAGAATACGAGAGGCCAGCTGCTCTTTTGTCATCTCTAACGAGAAAATGGCAACAGGCACGTTTGCTTTTTCAGCCACGTTGGTGGCAATGTTTAGTGCAAAACTGGTTTTACCCATGCCAGGGCGTGCGGCAAGAATAATCAAGTCGCTTCTGCCAAGGCCTGTCAACATAGTATCTAAATAGGTATACCCAGTAGGAATACCCAAGTATTTTTCTCTGTCTTCGCCTGTAATTTTTTGCAGGCGTGAAAATGTTTCAAAAATAGCCGCACGCAACACTTGCATTTCGCTACTGTTTTTACCGTTACGAATTTCATAAATTTTTTGCTCGGCATTTTCAAGCAATAGCTTTGCGTCTTCCCCTTCTTGGGTAGACTCTAATATTTCTCTGGCTGCGTCCATCAAGCGGCGCAGCAGGTATTTTTCATAAACAATGTTTGCATAATGTTCTATGTTTGAAATAGAGGGCACCATTTCAGCAAGGGTTGTCAGGTACATTTTGGCGTCTTGCTCATTGTCAAACACACCATTTTTAATGGTGGCATCAAGCAGGGTAACAATATCTACTGTAACCCCTGTGTTGAACAAGGTGGCAATTTCTGCAAATATTTCAGCGTTTTGCCGTGCATAAAAATAGTCTGCCTGTAGTTTTTCCATTAACACAGGCACACTTTCTTCACTTAAAATAGCCGCACCAAGTACAGCTTGTTCTGCCTCCATGCTATAGGGCAGGTTCATGCCAAGCTGTTCTAAGCCAAAAGATAGGTTTTCTGCCGCCATACGGGGTTACTCCTCTACAAGTTACTGAACTTTTACGGTTACTATATTTTGTAATATATTATTTTACCTTATTATTGCCATTTTGTCTCGTCTTTTTTCGAATATATGCTGGTGGTGCCGCTGTGCTACTTTGTATTCATTCTGCGTCAAGTCGGGTGAGTCTTGCTATGTTTCTTCCGCCGAAAAACTGCTCATTTTATACCCTACAAAAAGAGCAATGACACAAGCAACAATAATAGGGAACATGTGGCACTATTCCTCTACATTTACAGTAATAGTGGCGGCAATGTTTGGGTAAACTTTTATTTCTATTTCAAAACTACCATAGTTTTTAATCTCTCGTTTCAAGTTCACTTTGCGTTTGTCAATGGGTGCGCCTGCAAGTTTTTCAGCTTCTGCGGCAATATCTTTTGATGTAACGGCGCCGAATAGCCGACCGCTGTCTCCCGCTTTCGCGTGAATGGTAATGGTTTTACCGTTTAATTTATCAGCCAGTTCTTGTGCGGCTGCAACTTCTTCTGCTTTGTGGTGTTCTTTTGCGCTTTCTTTTGTTTTCACTTCATTCATAGCGGCACTGTCAGCTTCTACTGCCAAATTACGTGGAAACAAAAAGTTACGGGCATACCCCGCAGATACTTCATGTACTTCGCCTTTTTTGCCAATACTTTTTACATCTTCTTTCAATACTACCTTCATCTATTACAACCCTCTTTCTCAGTTTTGTTTATCGTAATATGCGTCTATGGCATCAAACAAAATTTGCTTTACTTCTTCAGCAGTTACGTCTTGCAGTTGTGCGCCTGCCATGGTTAAATGCCCACCGCCACCAATGCTTTCCATAATCACTTGTACGTTAATGTCTCCAAGGCTACGCCCTGAAATCATCATTTGCCCGCCAGAAGGCACTGCCACAAAGGATGCTTTTACCCCTTCAATGGTAAGTAGGTCGTTCGCCGCTTGCGGTACCACCATAGACTGATCAAGCCGTAGTGGGCTTTCAGCAACAGACACTGCGCAGTTTTTGTATATTTGTGCAATGGTTACCAGCTCTGCTTTGGCAACATATACTTCTTGTGGGGTGGCAAATAGCTTTTGCACTTCGGCAGTTTGAGCACCCATGCGGCGCAAATATGCAGCTGCCTCAAAGGTGCGCACACCTGTGCGTACAGCAAAGTTGCGGGTGTCTAGCATAATGCCTGCCATCATGGCCTCGGCTTCTATTTGGTTTGGTTTTGCACCTTTGTCTCCCATATATGGCAACATTTCCGCCACCAGTTCTGCGGCAGAAGATGCGTAAGGCTCGAGATAGAAAATAACGGCATCATCAATATGCCCTACCATTTTACGGTGGTGGTCAATCACAACCACCTGCTTACATGCTTCATATACGTTTGGTGCTTCTAACATGTTTGCAGTGTGTACGTCTACAATAATAAGCAAGGTGTCTTTTGTAATATTGTCCATCGCTTCATCAGGAGATACCATGTCATCAGCATAGCCGTTTTTTTCAAGGCGCTCCATTAAAGGGGCTGCCAATGTTTTGTCTTTTCGCACCACAATGGCCGCTGGTTTTTCGCAAGCTTTGCACATGCGCAATACACCAACTGCTGCGCCAAGGGCGTCTAAATCTCCGAGGCGGTGCCCCATAATAAGCACACTGTCACTTTGCATAATAAGGTCTTGTATGGCAGAAGCCATAATGCGGCTTTTTACTTTGTTTTTCTTTTCAACACTGCGGGAAACCCCACCGAAGAATTCATAGCCTTCCTGTGTGCGAATGGCAACTTGGTCTCCGCCACGGCCAAGGGCCATGTCAATGGCTTGCGAAGCCATGTTGTCTGCTTCGGTAAAGGTGGCAAAGCCACGGGCAATGCCCACAGAAAGGGTTACCGTTGCTATTTCTTCGCCTAGTTTACGCACTTTATCAAGCACTGAGAATTTATCTGCAACCATGTCTTGCATGTGTCGTTCTTCCACCACTGCAATGTACCGAGACGCTGAAACCCTTGTTAAAAAGCCAGTGCTTTTACCAATAAACTGTTCCAGCTCTGTATCAACATTCGCTGTTAAGCGGGCACGGTCACTCTCTTTCATTTCTTTTAATATTTCATCATATGTGTCAAGCACAATGTGTATAACGCAAGGGCGGCTTGCGGTGTATTCTTCCACCGTGTCTTTTAAAGAGGTATCATCAACGAAATACAGCACATACATGGAGCCTTTTCCGTCCATATCGGCACCGTAGCAAGTGTATTTTTTGCTACCGATTTCTAGGTTTTGCCCTGTGCTTTGTACGCATGTTTCCACGTTTAAGTCGGGAATCATTTTGTGCACAGGTAATAAGTAAGCGTCACTGTTTTCTAATATATTCGCTAAAAAAACTGTCATTATACCAAACAATGTTTTTGCCTGAAACCACTGCAACGGGCATTTGCAAGTTCACCATGGCTGACTGCCCTGCCGAGCCGTCTGCACTGGCGTTGCGCATGGTTTTCGCAATGACCCTGCGAATGCTGCCTATGTTGAGCCACACTAATAGAAAAATGGCAAGCAAAGCAACAAGCGCATACAGTGCCCAACGTGGGTTTAATATGGCAACAAGCCCTGCAAACACTGCACAGGCAAGTGATAATATAATCAGTACGACATCTACCGCAAATAACCTCTTTTTCATGGTTCCCTCATTCAGTTAAGAATTATACTTCCAATACAATGGCAAGCATCATCGGCGTTCTTTTGGTTGATTTATAAATAAACTGGCTTAGTTGTTCTCTCAGTTTATTTTTCAAGCCGTAATAGTCTTTTGCATAGTCTTCTGGTTTGGCTGTGTTCAGCGCGCGGGTAACTACTTGGCGGGCCTCTTTCATCAGCTGGTCTGCTTCTTTTACATATACAAACCCACGAGAGAATATTTCAGGCCCTGCTACAACACTTTTTGTCAGTTTGTCAATAGAAACAGCAACCATCACCAGCCCGTCTTGGGCAAGCAGGGTGCGGTCTCTTAGCACAACGCTACCAACGTCTCCAACGCCAAGGCCGTCAACCAAAATACCCTCAGCAGGTACTTTGCTTTCTAGCACAGCTTCATCTTTGTTCAACCGCCAAACATCACCGTTGCTTCCGAAGAAAACATTCTGCGGATCAACGCCAACGCCTTCTGCAAGTATAGCATGTTTTTTCAATTGACGAAACTCCCCGTGAACAGGAAAAAAGTATTTCGGTTTCACAAGGCTGAGTACCAGTTTTTGCTCGTCTTGGTAGGCATGGCCTGAAACGTGTACGTCATACATTGATTCATAAATGACTTCTGCGCCAAGCATCATCAAGTTGTTCACTGTTTTGCTAACGCCTTTTTCGTTGCCAGGTATTGGCGTGGCGGAAATAATAATAAAATCTTCACTGCCAACATGCACATCTCGGTGCATGCCCATTGACATACGGGAAAGTGCTGCCAAAGGCTCGCCTTGGCTACCCGTGGTTACAATTACCAATTCTTCGGGTATATAGTTTTTCATTTGGTCGGGGGCAATCATCAAATCTTCTTTGGCATGCAAATAACCCAGCTCAAATGCCATTTCAGTGTTATTCACCATGCTGCGCCCAAACACAACTACCTTGCGCCCCATTTCTTCGGCAAGGTCAAGTATTTGTTGTATGCGGTATATGTTAGAGGCAAAGCTTGCAATAATAATGCGCTTGCCTTCCGCTTTTTGAAACAGAGATGCAAAGCTTGCACCAACGGTTCTGTCACTGCGTGAAAAGCCTGGGCGCTCTGCATTGGTAGAGTCTGACAAGAGGGCAAGTACGCCCCGCTCACCATATTCTGCCAGTTTATTCAAGTCCATTACACCACAGGCAATGGGGGTATAGTCTATTTTAAAGTCTCCCGTTGCAACCACAAGCCCTGCTGGGCAGTCAATACCAAAGCCAACGGCGTCAGGTATTGAGTGGTTTACATGGAACGGTTCTACCGTGAAGCAACCCGCTTTGATGCGGTCTCCTGGTAAAATTTGTATTAGCTTTGCTGTTTGCAGTAAGCCATGTTCTTTCAGCTTGTTTGAAATTAAACCAAGGGTTAGCTTTGTACCATAAATAGGTAAGTTTACCTTTTTTAATAAGTAAGGTATGGCACCAATATGGTCTTCATGCCCATGGGTAATAAATACCCCTTTAATTTTGTCTTGGTTTTCTATTACATAGGTAAAGTCGGGTATAACAAGGTCAACCCCTAACAGTTCATCATCAGGGAAAATAGCGCCACAGTCAACCATAATCATGTCGCCTTGGCATTCATATAAGGTTACGTTTTTGCCTACTTCTTCCAGCCCACCAAGGGGTATAATGTGCAAGGGTACATCAGTGCCTTTTTGTACTGTTTTTTGAAAGCGACGTGGTGCCTCGGTGGCACTTAAGCGTTCAGGTGGCACTTGGTCAAACTGCAAACGGTTATTGTTGTTTGTTGCTTTATTGTTTGTGTTGTTTGTTTTTTTTGCGTTATTATTGGCAGGTTTGCGCCTATTGTTTTGCGCTGGTTGTTTGGCAGGTTGCTTTGCCGCAGGTTTGTTGTTTTGCTTTGCTTGCGGCGCGCTTTGTTTTGCCTGTGTATTTTTGTTTTTTTGTGCCGCTGGCTTATTTTGCCCTGCGGGTTGTTTTGGCTTTGCATTTGTGTTTGCAGGTTTGCTTGTGTTTGCACCTGCGGTTACACTGGCCGCCGTATTTGTGGCATTTGCGGTGTTGTTTGGTTTGGTATTACGTTTGCCGTAATATTTGCGTTTTTGCCCTTGCGCAGGCTTGTTGCCTGTACTTTTTGGCACAGAAGTTTGCGCCTGTGCATTGTTTTGCACTTGCGCATTAGGTGCGTCTTTTTTTGTTGTCATTAGGTCCTCCAATTTTCAGTCAACAACAACCACGCCTACCCAGCGGTAAGCGTACTATTATTGCTGTTTTAACTTTTTTATAAAAGCGACACAGCACATCACGCTGTAAGGTCGCATAAAGTTCATGATAAAATTACTTAACTAAAGTTTACACTGTACACGGAATTCTGTCAAGATAAGGCTATTGTGCCATTTTGTTTTTCTGTGTATAATTTCATATAGAAATAAAACAACCACCGAAAGGAATACCCCGTGAAAAAAGTTGAGATTTACACCGATGGCGCATGCAAAGGTAACCCTGGCCCTGGCGGCTATGGTGCCGTTTTGAAATATAAAACAGATACCACCGAACACCGCAAAGAAATTAGCGGTGGCGAGGTAGACACTACCAACAACCGTATGGAGTTGATGGGCGCCATTGAGGCGTTTGCTTTGCTGAAAGAACCGTGCGACGTGTTTTTTTGTAGTGATTCTAAGTATGTAATTGACGGACTGCAAAAGGGCTGGGCAGAAGGCTGGAAGAAAAAAGGCTGGAAACGTGCTGACAATAAGCCTGCCCTCAACCCTGATTTATGGGAAAGACTATTACAATTAACTGCCCCACATGCCATTACTTATAACTGGATAAAAGGGCACAACGGGCACCCTGAAAATGAACGCTGTGACGCTTTGGCTGTTGCTGAAGCTGAGAAGTTTCAAACGGCGCAACAATAATGAGGTTTACACGATATGAACAATAAAAAAGTATTGGTTGGCGTTTCAGGCGGGGTGGATTCCACCGTTTGCGTAAACCTATTGCAAGAACAAGGCTATGAGGTAACAGGCGCTGTGATTCAGTTTTCACCTGCGCACACCAAAGCCGTAGAAGAAGCCAACGCTGTTGCAAGCCAGCTTGGCATTGCCCTGCATGTTATTGATGCCCGGGCACTTTTTACCAAGGAAGTAATTGAGCCATTTTGCAAAAGTTACTGTGCGGGCAAAACACCAAACCCTTGCGTTATCTGCAACCCCTTTGTGAAGTTTTCAGTGCTGATAGACAAGGCAGATGAACTGGGTATTGCCTATATTACAACAGGGCATTATGCCCGCATTGCTGAGAAAGATAACATTTATTACCCACAACAAGCCGCCAGCATAGCCCGAGACCAAAGCTATATGTTATATCGTTTACCGCAAGCTATTTTAAGTAGGCTACTGTTGCCCCTTGGTGGGTTTGAAAAACAGACCATTCGGCAAATTGCCACCGACAATGGCTATGTAAGCGCCAATGCACCTGATTCACAAGAAATATGCTTTATACCTGATGGAGACTACCCTGCTTACATTGCGGCGCAAGGCTACAAAGGCTTACAGGGGAATTTTATTTCGCCTACGGGTGAGGTGCTTGGACCACACAAAGGGGTATTGCATTATACCGTTGGGCAGCGCCGTGGGTTGCACATTGCCCTTGGCAAACCTGTGTTTGTAAAAAAGATAGAAGAGAACGGAGATATTGCGCTTGGCTTTTCAGGCGAGGAATTTTATAGCACTGTTACGTTAGAAGACGTGGTTACCACAAACGGTAAGCCTTTTGCTGAAGGCGCTGAATACACCGTTAAAATACGCTCAGCGGCGGCGCCTGTGCCTTGCAAGGTGCAAACAAGTGCAAGCGGTGCCCTTTGCCTTGTGTTTGAAGAACCTGTGCGTGCACCTGCGCCAGGGCAGTCTGCCGTGTTGTACCAGAATGATTTGGTAGTAGGTGGCGGGTTTATTGATGATATCTCTTTATAAAAGTTTTTTCGGAAAGCAAGGGCAAATCTATTGACTTTGCACTTGCTTTTTTGTATGATATTAAAGCATTCAAAATTTAGGGGTATAGCTCAGTTGGTAGAGCAGCGGTCTCCAAAACCGCGTGCCGAGGGTTCAAGTCCTTCTGCCCCTGCCATATGGCCCGGTAGTTCAGTTGGTTAGAACGCTAGCCTGTCACGCTAGAGGTCGTGGGTTCGAGTCCCATCCGGGTCGCCATTTCTTTTACCTGCTGTCGTAGCTCAGTTGGTAGAGCACATCCTTGGTAAGGATGAGGTCGGCAGTTCAAATCTGCTCGACAGCTCCACAAAAAGCACCGCACATTCACTATTGCAGTGAATGTGCGGTTTTTTATTGCTTATTATTACAAAGCTTATTCTTTTATTTCTTCTTTTTGCAAAAATACAGCAATGAAAAACAAAAGAATACCTATGGGGTATAATATGGGCAACCATATTCCTGCAACAGCCCCTAGAACGCCAATAAGCGGCCACGGCTGTATGTGGTAAGTTTGTAGTGGCATAACCCACCCTGCTGAAAATGCTATTGCCGCAATCGTTATCAATGTTTTTGCATACGGCATTGCATTTAACCCTGCTGCAAAACAAATTAAACAAATTGAAACAGCCGACCACATCATTGTAAAATTTTTATTAGGCGTTTCTTTCATAATTTTAATAAGCTTTTTCATGCAAAATGCCCCCTTATTAGCAAAGACGTTTTTAATGCACTATACTTCTTACTTTGTATTGGTATAAGTAAATGCCCACACCATGCCCACTATTAACACATACGTCCATATGCCGTGGTCACTTATATATGCGTTTACCATGGCGGCAACCCCTACTGAGAAATAGTACCCGATGACTGTGTAAATGCCTATTTTGGTGAATACGTTGTTCTTCCACATAGCAAATACGTTTGCCACAATAACTGGCAACGTTAAAAATGAAAACAGCATGCCTACAAAGCTAATATATGCCGCCAAGGTGGTTTGCCGTGTGCCAATGCAAAGCAAAATGCCACCCAAAAAGGTAACACATAGCATGATAATAACGGTGCGCACAGCCTTCCTGTCTTGCTGGGCTTTTAGGCTTTTTTGCATGTCTTTCACTTGTGCAGTGGTTTTCTGGTAGTCTGCGTTTTTCTTCCCTTTTGCCATGTTACCCCTCCTGTAGGCTTTTCTACCCTTATTATACCACCGCCCATTTTGTCTATCAATCTATTTTCAATATACAAAAGCAGCATCCCTCATTCCTTCAAGAAGGCGTGCTGCTTTTATGATATAAAAATCACTTTTTTATTTACGCTATAAGGTCTGCTTCACTGGCGGGCAGTTGCCCTGTTACGTCAAGGTAAAAAGCGGTAATGGCAGCGTTTTCATACGGAAGAAGCACGAAGAACCCAAGCCCCGCTGTTAGAACACTTAATAGCGCCCAGCCAATAAAACTAAGCTGTAAAAAGAATAACCGCATTTTATTTCCTTGCATCGCTTTTTTTGACAGATCAATCGCCTCAAACACGCCAAGGTTTGGATTTTGTGCCATAAAATAAAATGCCATAGAGTACCGATATGCCGCTATAATGCCCGGCACAATAAACAAGCACGTCCATAAAAAAACCATAACGGCTATTACATTTTGAAGCAAAAAAGCTTTGCCAAAAATAGAAAACCGAGAGAATAATATGCTGATGGCCGAAGGTTCTTCTTTGGTGAATAGGTTCAGGTTGTATTTACAAAGCCCCAGAGACACTGCCCCGCCCAGCACCACATTTATAATAAGCAAAATAAATAAGAACATACCAAGCGCTACCATTATACTTTTTACCTCTATGGGTATTTGCTCTGGCGGCATGGTAGAGATATAGTCCGTCGTGCTGTTGGTGGTTGCTGTGCTTGTGCCCTCACTGCCCATGGCGGTTATGCTGCCGCCCAGCACGCTTGCAACAAAGGTTACAAAAATGGCTGTACCCCAGCCACCTGTTAGTGCTTTTCTGGCAAATGTTTTATAGTTTGATGATGAATACATATATGACCTCCCATTACAAAAATAAAAACGTCAGAGGTAACATCACCCCTGACGCTTTACTGCTTCACTTCATTTTCGCTTTATTTTGCAACTTTTTGGGCAATCCAAATAACCACTACTGAGCCCAGCGTTGCGACGAGAATGCTCCAGATATTGAACCCTGTTACACCTATGCCGCCAAAAATGTTTACCAAAAAGCCGCCTACCATTGCACCCACAATGCCCAGTACAATGTTTGCCATTAGGCCCATGTGTGCATCTTTCCCCATAATTTTACTGCCTAGCCAGCCTGCAAGCCCACCTACTATTAACCAAGAAAAAATTCCCATGGTGTCATCTCCTTTTATTTTTGTTCTTAGTAAGTATTATTCCATATGAAAAATAACCCCGTATGAATGATACGTTAACTTTCTTTTACCAAAGCATTTTCCCCTTGCTATTTTGATATTGAAATTTTACAATGAGAGTAACCATTTGAAAGGTGGGCAAACAGATGAAGAAAATTGTTGTGTTTTTAGGTGGGCCACGCAAAAACGGTTACACCACCATTTTGGCAAATGCTGCTGCTAAAGCCGCTGAAGAAAAAGGAGCTGACGTGGTTACCTTTTCTTTGAATGAGATTGATATTCGTGGGTGCCAAGGGTGCAATTATTGCCGTACACATGAAGATGGCTGTGCTGTGACTGATTCCCTTACACCTATGTACACTGCCATTGCAGATGCTGATGCGATTATTTTTGCCTCGCCCATATATTATTACCAAATAACAGGGCAAGCCAAAACCTGGCTTGACAGGACCTACCCTTTTATTGGTAGTGGCGGTACGGCACGCCACCCTGGCAAAACCGTACTTGGCTTTTATGCGCATGGTGAGGCTGACCCAAATGCTTACACCGACGTGATACAGTATGTGAACACCTTTTTTGGCTATTACGGGTGGGACATACAAGAAAATATTTTGGTGAGTGGTACCACCCAAGAAGGTTATGCTTTGCCCGCCACTTTACTGGAACAAGCACGGGCGGCAGGCGCAAAACTTGCCACATGATAAAAGCTTTATATGCAAACGAAAGGCTCTACACTTATTACTGTGTAGAGCCTTTTTCTATGCGCCCAAATAGGCTTTTTTCACGTCTTCATTTACCAATAATTCTTCGCCTGTGCCTTCCAGCACAATGCGCCCTGTTTCCAGTACATAGGCTCTGTCTGCCACAGAAAGTGCCATTTTTGCGTTTTGCTCTACTAACAAAATAGTCATGCCATCTTTATTCAGGCGTTTGATAATTTCAAAAATTTCTTTCACAAGCAAGGGGGCAAGCCCCATAGAAGGCTCGTCCATCAGCAAAAAGTCGGGGTTGCACATCAGCGCACGCCCTATGGCAAGCATTTGTTGCTCACCGCCTGAGAGCGTACCTGCTAGTTGGCGTCTTCTTTCTTGCAGGCGGGGGAACATCTCGAACGCAACTTCTATGTTTTCTTTCATTGTCGTTTTGTTTTTTACAATGTAAGCGCCCATTTCTAAATTTTCTTCTACCGTCAGCTGTGAAAAAATGCGCCGCCCTTCAGGTATGTGTGCCATGCCCATGGTTACAATTTTGTGTGGCTCTATTTTTACAATGTTATTGCCCCGCAAAATAATTTCGCCCGTGTCGGGCCTTTTCAAACCTGAAATTGTACTTAGTATGGTTGTTTTTCCTGCACCGTTCGCCCCGATGAGCGATACGATTTCGCCTTTTTTAACTTGCAGGCTAACATTATGAATAGCATGAATAGAACCGTAACTTACGTCAATATTATTTACATGTAACATATGCTATCCTCCTATTCGCCTAAATATGCCGCAACTACCTGCGGGTTGTTTGTTACTTCAGCGGGTGTGCCCTCAGCAAGCATGTTGCCATAGTTTAGCACTATAATGCGCTCGCAAATGCCCATTACAAGGCTCATGTCATGTTCAATTAGTAAAATAGAAATACGGAATTTATCTCGCATTAAGGCAATGGTTTCCATCAGCTCTGCGGTTTCAGTTGGGTTCATACCTGCGGCGGGTTCATCTAGCAACAACACCGAAGGATTTGTTGCCATGGCACGTGCAATTTCGAGCTTGCGCTGCTGCCCATAAGGCAGGTTTTCAGCAATGCTGTTTGCTAGGTGGGTCATGTCAAACACTTCTAAAATGCTAAATGCCAATTCTTCGGCTTCTTTTTCTTCTTCCCAGTACCTTTTGCTACGCAGTACACCGCTTAGCACAGAGTATTTCATGTTATGATTGCAGGCAACTTTTACATTTTCAAGCACCGTCATTTTTTTGAAAAGCCGAATATTTTGAAAGGTGCGTGTTACGCCTTCTGCCACAATTTGTTCAGGCTTTTTGCCTGTTACGTCTTTTTCGTTTACATAAATTTTGCCTGATGTGGGCTTGTAAACCCCTGTTAGCAGGTTGAACACGGTTGTTTTTCCTGCGCCGTTTGGGCCTATTAAGCCCACGAGTTCCATCTCGCCCATTTCAATATTGAAATTTTGAACGGCAACCAAACCGCCAAATTCAACAGAAATATTGTCTGCCTTTAAAATGGTTTTCATTTATCGGCACCCCCTTTTTCTTTTGTGGGTTTGCCAAATTTTGCTTTGATGGCGTTGATGACTTTTGTCATGGAGAATTCATATCCGTTCATCAAGCCACCTGGTTTGAAAATCATCATAACAATAAGCGCAACTGAGTAAATAACCATGCGGTAGCCTTCAAAGCTTCGTAATAGCTCTGGCAGAATGGTTAATACAATGGCAGCTACTATAGAGCCCGTAAAACTACCGAGCCCGCCAAGCACTACCATTACCACAATGTCTATCGAGCGTGCAAAACCGAAGTCTTTCGCACCAAGCACCCCTACTTTGTGGGCATACAATGCCCCTGCAACCCCTGCCAAAAAGGCGGCTAAAGTAAATGCCAGCACACGGTAATACGTTACTTTTACGCCACACGCTTCAGCGGCTATTTCGTCTTCCCGTATGGCAATAATTGCCCGCCCATGACGTGAGCGAATAAACAAAAACAAAAATGCAATAACAAGTACCGTTGTAATAAACACTGTGTTGAAATTTGTTAAACGGGGAATGCGTGTAAGCCCTTGCCCGCCTCCTGTGATAGACAGGTTTTCAATAACAACACGAATGATTTCACCAAAGCCAAGGGTGATGATGGCAAGGTAGTCTCCCCGTAGGCGCAGGGCAGGTATGCCGATGGCAAGCCCGAAGAATGCCGCTACAAGCCCGCCTAGCAAAATGGCAATGATGAACGCTGCAGTTTGTGGTATGCTTGTAATATTTTTTGTAAATATACCAGCTGTATATGCGCCGATTGCCATAAACCCTGCATGCCCTAAGGCAAGTTGCCCTAAAAAGCCTGTTGTTAAGTTTAAACTAGTAGCCAAAATAATATTGATGCCCACCATTAATAAAATGCTTAAATAATAGCTGCCAATAACGCCGTTTGCAATCAGGGCAAATAACACAGCATATAAAACGGCAACGCAAGCAAGGTTTAGAAAAATAGATTTGTTATTCTTTTTCATGTTTTAAACCTTCTCGCCTTTATTTTTGCCCATAATGCCGGTTGGTTTTATCAGCAGTACCAAAATGAGTATGCCGAACACGACAGCATCTGCCAGTTCTGAGGAGATGTACGCCTTTGTTAAGCTTTCGGCAATGCCTAAAATGAGACCCCCAAGCATAGCCCCTGGTATGCTACCAATGCCCCCTAAAACGGCGGCCACAAATGCTTTTAACCCCAGCATTGACCCCATGGTAGGTTGCACAAGCGGGTAAGCCGCAGAATACAAAAGTGCCGCCACAGCCGCTAGCCCTGCGCCAATGCCAAATGTCATAGAAATGGTGGTGTCCACGTTAACGCCCATTAGTATAGCAGCACCTTCATCTTCTGAAACAGCACGCATGGCACGCCCCATTTTGGTGTGCTTTACAAATAACTGTAAAATAATCATCAACACAACCGAAACCAGAATGGTAATAATATCTGTTACACTAATGGCAATTTGCCCAAAGTTAACAGTTCCATTTCCGAATATGGCGGGGAATGGTTTTGGGTTGGGTGAGAAAATAATCATGAATACATTTTGCAGTAATAAGCTTACACCTATTGCCGTGATGAGTGATGATATGCGAGGAGAGGAACGTAGCGGTTTATAGGCAACACGCTCAGTAACAATGCCCAGCAATGCACATATGACGACTGTTAAGACGATGCAGCACCAACCTGGTAGCCCCATTGAGACCACAAGGGGTATTGTGGTAAGCGCCATGTAGCTGCCTACCATAATAAAATCTCCGTGTGCAAAATTTATCAGCTTTACAATGCCATATACCATGGTGTACCCAAGTGCCACCAGTGCATAAACTGAGCCAAGTTGCAGCCCGTTTACAATATACCGAATAAAATCTAGTGTGTTTGCCGACACGTTCTCTCTTCCTCTCATTACGAAGGACGATTGTGCAGGTCCCTCTTCATTCTGTGTGCCATAAATAAAGCAAGGCAGGGCATATGCGCCCCGCCTTGCTTGAAGTCAGATATTTCTAAAACGATATGCATAATGAAAATGATAATACATGGTTACCCCTCTTTTGGTAAGCGCACATTCATTTTTTATGCCGCTTCCTCTTCAGTAGATTCTGCTTCTAGTTCGTCTTCTACCTCTACTACAGCAACAGCTACTTTTGCAGCCAGTGTTTGCTCACCGTTTTCAATTTTAATAACAGAAACACTTTTGACTGGGTCGCCTTGTGCATCAAATGTAATGTGCCCTGTTACGCCATCAATTTCAGCATTTGCAAGTGCCTGTGTTAGCACAGCATAGTCTGTGTATTGGTCACCAGCTGTTTCAATAGCATCTTTCAGCAAGTAAACAGAGTCATACCCTAACGCTGCAAAAGAAAGCGGTGGTTTGCCGTATCTTTCAGTATAATTTGCTACAAAGTTTGCAACGACTGGT
>CAZWXJ010000028.1:15035-16437 GCA_964637735.1 uncultured Oscillospiraceae bacterium
ATCTCCATCAAAAAAGTGGTTGGTGTAATATAGATTATTTGTGACTTGCATATTATCAGCATCAACACTGTCCAGTACGCCGTCAAAGCCGTCAGGCCCGACGATAGGACCTGTAAAACCGAGCGCCCGTGCTTGTGTTGCCACCATAGCCGCTTTGCCATAATAGTCTGGTAGAACAATGACTTCAGCGTCAGAGCTGATGATTTTGGTTAGCTGTGTTTTGAAGTCTACGTCATCTGTGCCGTAGCTTTCTTGTGCAACAACATTCAACCCAAGGTTTGCTGCTTCTTCCATGTAAGCATCTGCTACCCCTGCGGAATAGTCATCTCCTTTGTTGTAAAGCACTGCCACATTGGTAACGCCTAATTCATTCGCTGTGAAGTTTGCCAATGCGACGCCTTGGAATGGGTCAGTAAAGCAAGTACGGAAAACATTATCTCCAGTTTCGGTAATGGCCGCAGCCGTACCTGTGGGTGTAATCATCGGAATGCCGTCTTCTGCTGCAAGTTCAGCAACTGCTAAAGTAGGCTTGCTTGTTACGTCGCCTAGTAGCATATCCATACCATATTCTTTCAACAGTTCATAGCCGTTAATTGCTTCGGTCACGTCGCCTTTTTCGTCAACAATTTTCAGCTCGACCATTTTTCCGTTAATGCCGCCAGCTGCGTTGATTTCATCAACTGCAAGTTGTGCGCCTTCTGTTGCTGCTATGCCATATAAAGCCACGCCGCCAGTTTGCGGTGCCAACATACCAATGACAATAACATCTTTTTCCTCGTTATTTCCGCCAGAATTATTCTCTGGTGAGCATGCCGCAAATGAAACCAACATGACAGATGCCGCAAGTAGAACACTTAGTACCTTTTTCATGCCATTACCTCCTACATTTATTTTTAGTTTATTCGCAAAAGCAAAATTTTATTTCGTTTTTGCGAATATTAGTGATAATTATAACGGCATTGTCTTTTAAGTGCAATATATAATATATACAGTATTTTGTGTTATTTCTATTCGATTTTTCGTTATTATGTACAACTTTCGACGCAATAATATAGTCATAATATTCAATGCAATTTATAATACTATTTATATATACATAAAAATAAAGCCCACACGTAAAAAGTGTAGGCTTTATATATCTGGTGGGCCTTCAGGGATTCGAACCAAAAGGGGTTTGTATTTCGCATACTTTAATGAAGACAAACCCCTTAACCGTCACGGTTATGAGCCGTGATGCTTAAAGGTGCTATGCACCTTTTACCAACTGAGCTAAAGATAAAAAATAGAACCTACACGCAAAAGGTGCAGGTTCTATACATTTGGTGGGCCTTCAGGGACTCGAACCCCGGACCGTCCGGTTATGAGCCGGATGCTCTAACCAACTGAGCTAAAGGCCCAAATA
>CAZWXJ010000029.1:0-3940 GCA_964637735.1 uncultured Oscillospiraceae bacterium
GCGCCTTCTGTTACATAAGCAACACTACCATTAAAGCGGTATGCTTCCCCTGCGCCTGCAACAACGATTTCTGCCTGTGGGTTATTTTGCACGTTGGTTGCGCCTTCTGTCATGAAGATTTGTGCAATGGCCATACGTCCGTCAGGCAGTACGGTTTTGAACCCATAAGGTGATACGTGCGGTTTGCCACCGTCACATGTGCCGAGGAACCATAGGTTTTCTTGTAAAAAAGTTTTCATCTTGTCGTCAAATTGTTTCATGTTTGTTCTCCTATTCTTTGAAGTTCATTTTGAAAAATGAACTTCTGAAATACTTTTTTGTCAGTTATTAACTGACACTTTTTCACTTCGTTAAAAAGACAGGCGTATTTCGCCTTTTGTTGTAGTACTGTTGAGAAGGACTTTTGGTAAAGTCGCTTTTCAAGTGGGTGTGTATTACGTGTGTATGCTTATTTTTGCGGGTGGCGTATCATGGCAATGTGGGGCACGGGTGTGCCAGGAATAACCCCTTTAAAAACTGTTTCAAACCCGAAGTGGTGGTAGAGAGATTCGTTTTCATCTGTTTGTGTGTCTAAGAAACAAACAGCGCCTGCCTTGTCAAGTTCATCAAGCTGGGCACGCAGCAGTGCGCCACCAAGCCCTTTGCCTTGCATTTCAGGGGCTACTCCAAAAGGTGAAAGCAGGTAATGTGGCATGGGTGCAAGCTCGGCTTCCTTCATACCTGAAAACTGTGCAAATGCTTGAAAGCGTTCAATAGCCTGTGGCCCTGCTGCTTGCAGTGCGGCCCCACCGCCAAGTGTGCCAAGCATTTCTGGCTTTACGCCCTCGTCTGGTGCAAGCCAAACGGCAACACCGTTTTTATCGTCAGTAATGTAGGCAGCGTTATATGCAAGGCCCACACGTAGGCGAAAAGTTAAAAAGTCAAGGGTGAATTGTTTGCGTGCGGCTTCGTCTTCCACCACATAGTTATAAACAGGGTTGCTTACAAAGCTACGGGCCAAAGCATCGGCAACAGGGGGTAGGTCTTGTTCTGTCATTTTGCGAATGTTCATTTGTTTGCCTCCTTAAATTGTTCTTGCTTTTTGCAAGTTCTAATGGTAGTATAGTACCCATAGAAACAAAATGTAAGTATGCACAATATTGTGCTATATGTACCATAAGGTAACTATTGTGTTGTTTAGCGTGTTTGTGCATTTGCACTTTTTCAAAAAACTTTTAAATGAATGAAGCAACTTACAAAAAAGCAAAGAAAAAGAAGCACACAGCAGAAAGAAAGCAGGTTGTAAATATGTTACAAATAGTTGATTGCCCAGTAGAAACTACTTTAAGTTTAATAGGTGGCAAATGGAAAGTGCTGATTATAAAGGCACTTGCCACAGGCAAAAAGCGCTATAATGAATTGCGCAAAATAATACCCCAAGTAAGTGCAAAGGTGCTAACCGCACAACTGAATGAAATGATTGAAGACGGGCTTGTTACCAAAGAAATTTTTGCAGAAGTACCGCCACGCACCGAATATGAACTGACGGAAATTGGTGTAAGCTTAATACCTGTTTTAATAACCTTGCGCCTATGGGGCATTGCCTTTAAAGAAAATGTAGGAACAGACGCCTATGCCAAAATTTTTGACAAACTGCAAAAAGAGGCCGCCCAAACAAATGAGCCACCCCTCGGTATAAAAAAAGAATATATAGAGCAAATACAAAAAGAGAATTTGTTTGCCCCTTTGAGAAGTTCATAGAAAATACTGAAGATGAAATAATAAAAAAGGCACCCACGGTTGGGTGCCTTTTTGGTGCAAGGTTTGAAAGGGGTTAAACCTTGCAAGTGGGCTTTTAAGCAATCACTTTGTTATTGTCTGGCCCTGGGCTTGCAACCAAAATTTCGTCAATGTCAATAACAATGGCGCCACCAATGGGGTTCATGCCACGTTCACGCATTGCGGCTGTCATTTGGGCGGCAATGTCAGCATATTGGCCGTCACCGTGGAAGGTAGCTGTGCCATATACTTTGTAGCCTTCAGGTCCGTTTTCAATGTTGAATGCAGAAACACATACCTGTGGGTTCTTTTCAATGTTCTTTACAGAAACGGTTGTGAATACGTCACAAATAAGTAATTTTCCGTCGTCTAAAACAGTGTGGAACATCATCGGTACAGCATTTGGTCTTTTGTCTCCTGAGGTAGAGAGTGTCCAAACTTTTTCGTCTTTCAAAAATTGCATAACTTCGGCTTTTGTTTTCATAGTAGGTCCTCCTAAAAAGTGTGCTTTGCAAGCAGTTTGCAAATGGGTTTATTGCGGTTACCTAGATAGTAACATTCATTATGAAAGCATACAAGTACGCACTTTATTGTACGGAAGTTACTTAAAAGTAACGAAAAGCGTGAACCAATAGAAAGCAAAGCACAAAAACGAACCCGAAAACGCATGGCTTTACGCTTTCGGGTTCGTTTTATATAGGGGGTTTTAAAAAAGGGTGGTACTAAAAAAATTATTGCACGCCACGAATAATAAGCTTGAGGTCATCAAAGTCAACACCTGTGTTGCCAGTCAGTGCGTAACTGTGTTCGTCTACCCACCAAACAGCGGTTTTAATCAGGCCATCTTCGCCACGTACAAATACGCGAATGTCGTCTACTTCTTCAAATTCTTCTTCTTTGTAAATAAAGTCGTAGTCTCCACTAATGTCCCAGTCTCCTTTTGCGGTGCGGTAGGTTAGTTCGTTTTCGCCAAAGGTGTAACGCAGTTCTAGCATGTGTTCATCAATAATATAAATATTGGTGAGCTCATACCCTTCGGGCATTAAGGTTGGTACTTTCGGCGTGAATGGTAGTTCAGCAAGGGCTTCTTCTAGGGTGGTAAATTCTTTTTTGTGCTTTACTTCCACTTCTGAAATGATAGATTCTATATCAGATTCTACCTCAGAAACAATGGGCGGCTCTTCTTTTTTACAGGCTACAACGGTAAGCATAAGCACCAATGCCAGTGAAAGTGAAATGATTTTTTTCATGTTAATTTCTCCCTTCATAAATGCACAGTTTGTGCGTTCTGCCTTTATTATAGGGAAACTTTTCGTACAAAGTTTGGCAATGGTTTGGAAAAACCGTAAACAATAAACAGATATTTTGTGAAGACAAAAAAACAACGTGCCTTGTTTGAAGCAAACAAAACACGTGAAAGATGTGTTATACATATAGATGAGTATTTATAAATAAGCGTTATTCTTTTGCAAGGTCAGCAATAAAGTCGTTGACTTCTTGGTCTGTCGGGGTGCGCCCTAGTGTTTTTTCAAGGCTGGCGGCCGCACGTGCAGCAAAAGCAGGGGAAGAAAAGTCAGCAGTAGGGGGGCTCTGCGCAGAGGTAGTGATGGGCGTACCAGCAGTGGGTGGCGTGTTTGCTTGCGGGGTGGTGCTTTCAACAGTTGTGTAAGAGGCAGGCCCCGTTGTGGCATATTCTTTCTTCAAATTGCCTACTTTTATGTACTGCATAGGCAGCATGATGACACGGTACACGTCATAAAAAAACAACAGAATAAACCCAATAAGGCAAGCAATTGATAACGCATTTGAGAGGGTGGGGTTTTGCGTTGAGAGGTAGTTTGTAACAAAGGCAATGCCCAGCAGGCAAATAAACACGGCGGCAATTGCCACCAGGTAATTTTTGGTAAGGTTTAGGCAAACCACAAACAGCCAGCAAAAAAAATAAACACAGAAAATAAAGGCGAAAGATGGTAGCAGTTTTTCTAAAAAAGTGGCTTCAGGTGGTTGCGAGACCCAAAACCTATAAACAATAATGCCCGTTAAAACAAACCGAATAAAAATACCCGCTAGTTTGCTACTGGTTTTCCCTATTTTTACTTCGGTGCTAGTAAGGTCCGCTAAAATGGCCTCTGGTGTGCGCATGATAATACCCCTTTTGTGTGAAGATAAACGGCAACAATAA
>CAZWXJ010000029.1:3950-15906 GCA_964637735.1 uncultured Oscillospiraceae bacterium
GAGAAAAACAACGCATTTACCCTTGTGGTTTTTTACAAGAATATGGTTCGGTGTTTGCCAATGTGCACAGATATCAATTATAATAGGTGAAAACGTTGAAACGAGGAAACACAATGGACCAATTAACCGCATTCTGGAACCGCTTTTTAGAAAAAGAAAACCTGCCGAAAGACACCACTTACGAAGCCAGCTTTTATTTTGGTGCAGGGGAAGAAATGGCAAAAGAGTTATTAGAGCTTGTGCTGCAAGGGAAAAAACGTGCAACTGCTGGCGCATTGCCCGCATACGCAGCAGAGGGTGAAAAAGTGCCCGAAGTGGGCGACTATATTATATTAACCGAATTTGACGGCACGCCCCGCTGCGTAGCAAAAGATGTTGCTGTAACCATAAAACCTTTTAAAGAAATGACCTTTGACATTATAAAACGGGAAGGCGAAGATGAATGCCTAGAAACTTGGCAGGCAAACCACCGCAAGTTTTTTAGCATGGATGCAGAGGCACTGGGTTACACGTTTAATGAGGATATGTTGGTTGTGTTTGAAGACTTTGAAGTAATATACATGGAGGGAAAAGAATGAGAAACACAGAAGAGATATGTGCCGAAATAGCGCAAAAATGTAAAGAACAATTTGATTTGGCAGCGTTAGAAGTGCGACATGTGTCAAGCGCAGATGCTGAAGATGGCGGTGGCTATTATTACCGTTCTTTGCCGTTTTGTATAATTGATTCTGTTTTTTCAATAGGAGTAACTTATACAAGTACAGCTAACACAGTGAAAAGGTACTGTGCATATTATGGATTAAAAACATTTCGAGGGTTTGGCACACCATTTTTGCCCACAGAAGAGCAACACACTGTTTCAGATATGCTTGCGAATTATGCAAAAGCTGACATGCAAACCATGGCGGAAAATGTTTATGGGAACAGGCAAAGAACGTCAGCGGTGAATGGTATTTTAAAAGCAGAGGCCGTTTATGAGTGGGCAAGAATACTGCAAAGCAATGGAATAGAGACATTTCAAGATGTTGAAGAAAAACTAACAGGTAAGGTAGAAAGAGAAATGCGCCGTGTGCCAGGGCAAAAAAGTGGTATTAGTTTAGATTATTTCTTTATGTTGTGCGGAGATGAAAACACAGTAAAGCCAGACAGGCATATTAAAAACTTTGTTGCGGAAATTATTGGCTATGTGCCGTCTAATGAAGAAACGCATTTACTTTTTGATGAAATCATCAACCAACTGAAAAAAGACTATCCCGCTCTTTCAGTAAGGCAATTAGATGGCGCTATTTGGGGTTATATGGCAAACAAATAATTTTCATAATGTAAAAAGAGGAACATGATGTTCCTCTTTTTTATTTAATTATTTTATGTATTTTTATTTTCAAAATGCAACAAAAATGAATATATATATTTCTGCATTTTTGAAAATATATTGTTTGAAAAGGAAAGATTGACACCTTTGCACACAAAAATATGCGCATGAATAAGTATTAAACAAAAAAACAATGTGTTTGCAATGCTTTGTAAAAAGCGGGTTTGCGGTTAAAAAAATAATCTGTATAGAAAAACGCTGACTATTTTCTGACAGGGAAATTGGTATAGTATAAGTGCAATACAGAGAATACTATTCATAGAAAATTCAACAAAAGTTCAGAGAAAAATAACGGTGCGTATATGGTTTGTGCAAATTTATATTTCATAATGTAAGTGGAGAAATATACAAAACGCACAGCCGTAAAAACGGCTTTGAGCGCATAAAAAAGCCGTACATTAAACGGACCAATATACCATATCAGGGGGAGGCATGTTTGCCTACCTCCTTTTTCTTTGCAAAAAATACGTAATTTTCTATACAAACGTGCGAAAGAGGAGAGAGGAAAAAAGGGATGCACAGATGCCTCTGGTTGTTGAATTTAAGTGGAAGGATGAGATTTTATGAAAAGGGTAGCAGTAATTGGTTTGGCAGTGTTTATGCTACTTTCTATAACCGTGAATGCCGCAGATGATACCCCCAATATTGAGGGCGATACAACACACACAGAAGAAAACACGCTTGCAACCACGCAAGAGGGCACAAGCGAAGAACCAAATATGGCTGGTAGAATAAATACAGACGGTGGTGTACAGGTACCCCCCACCCTTACAGTAAACCAGCCCACACAGCCTGCAGAAGCAGCAAACACCCCCCAAAAACAAACACGAAAAGCAGAAGTTGTTAGATGGACAGACTGGCATGACAACAGCTGGGCGTTTGTAAACTTAACCATTGTTGTGGCGGGCGCTGCCTTGTGCATGGTAGCACTGGTTGAGTGGATACGCACACGAGGCAAGAAAACCCATACAAGCATTTACATGGTTATTACAGCAGTTTGCTTTATAGCAACAAGCGGGCTGTTCATCACAACAGAAAACTTGAAACTATCCATGGTGCTGGTAGACGAATTCACCATTGTGTACATGATATTTATACTGGTAGAAATGGTTACCGTTGTAAATATGCTTTTTAAAGACAGTGATGAAAAAAAAGAGTTGCATTGGATGGAAGACGACGAAAAGTAGTATAGCATAACTTTAGAAAAAAGGATGAGGTTTTATGAAAAAAGTATTAGCACTCGCATTGGCGGTAGTAATGTTACTTTCGGTAACAGTGTACGCCAGTGAAGAAGGGTTTGACATTGTGGGGGGCTTCGAAAATACAGAGCAAGGCGCTTTTGAAGAAGAAACAAACGAGGAAAGCAAACCCGAAAGCATGGCTGATGAAAGTGAAGAAAGCAGTAGCACGGAAGAAAGTTCCAGCAGTGAACTCACTGACGACAGTAGCGCGTCAGAGGTGACATCTTCGGAAACGGAAAGCAGTGAAGCAGAAAGTAGCGAGGAAGAAACCGAAGAGGTAGACTTTTACAGCCCGCAACCACAAAACGCAGAAGAAGTTGCTGCATTGGTGGCGGCTTACCTTGCAAACCCTGAAGTAGTGGCACTGCCAAAGTGGAAGCATGCCATTGATGAAACATGGGTGTCCGCAGGGTGGGAGCAAGTACAGCAAACGTACACAGATGATGTAGAAATTATGGCATACACTTATTATACCCTGCAAGAATTGCCCATGATGCGCCTTGGGCTGCTTAGCACAACCGTTTATGTTAGCACTGAACAAGAATTGATTGATGCGCTTGACGCTGTTCCAGTAAACGCAACAGATTATGTGATTGAATTTGTCGGCGATATTACATTAAGCGAAAATTTCAGCTACACAATTAATAAAAGTGCAAATATAACAATAGGTGGAGATGGGCATACTTTAAATGTATCAGCAAGCACTTCAAACAGCACTTTTAGAATAAGTGAAAACGATACAGTTAAATTTAGAGACTTGGAAATTTACGGACCAAACAAAGATAACATAGGTGGAACTGATGAAGCGCGGTTTTTAATATCTGATGGAAACGTAATTTTATCTGGGGCAATAATAGAAGGGTTTTATGTCAATAGTAATAGCTCTGGCTTTGGTGCCGTTATTTTAATGAATAAAGGCACTTTAACTATAGAAGAAGTCACTTTCACGTATAATGAAGCAATTTCTGGAGGCGTTATTTATGCGTGGCAAGGTGATATAACGATAAATAATGCCCATTTTACTTATAACACAGCTTATGGAAACGGCGGTGCGGGTGGGGCAATATGTATATTTGAAAATGCAACCCTAACCATTACATATGGAATAATGTGGGGCAACACTGCTGAAGGTGTAGGTGGGGCAATATGTACTGTATTTGATACCGTGACTATTACGATGGAGTACAGCGATTTGATGCAGAACACGGCAGGAACAGGTGGCGCAATAAAAAGTGCAGGACCAATAATCATCATTGATTCATTTTTTACATTTAATAGAGCAACAGATGGTCATGGTGGTGGCGCACTTGTGTTATATGACGACTCTATTATTGAAGGAACATTGTTTGATAATAATGTTGCGGAATTTCTTAGCGGCGACGGCGGTGCAATATATTACCACACGGCAACTTTTGCAGAGCAAAGGAAAACGGGATATATAACCAACTGTAGTTTTATTTACAATAACGCGCAGGGGTCAGGTGGTGCAATATATGCATACCAAGGGTTGGGAACCGCCGTAGATCTATATATAAACAATTCAGAGTTTAATGGAAATACAGCAGGGATGGGTGGTTGGTACTGGAATGAAACCGACCCCTTGGTTGACCCAATTGACCCCAATGCAAATGAGTCACTGAATAACCAAGGGCAAGACGTGCGAGCAGGCATTATTGCAAGCAACCATACAAATAATAAATTCCCTGTGTCAGACTCGGAGTACCCTGGTGTTACCTACACCAACTTATTTAACAACCATGATATTGACCACCCTGTTGGTGCAACGGTATATTTTGCAGGGCAAAATGCGACTTGGGAAAGTGGCACAAGCGGAACAGACCCGAGCGGGTTAAATTACAAAGCAGGCTTTTTTGAGAGGAATGTACCCATTACTACGGCGGTAGATGCAGACCTACCACTTGGAACACCCGCAGGCACCACTACAGACACCCTTACAAAACCAGGTTACCGAATTGAGGGTTGGTACCGTGAGTATGACCCTGCCACAGACACCTACGCAAAACCGTGGGACATTATGAATGATGTTGTACGTGGGTCAATGATATTATACCCGAAATGGGTGCCCCTAGCAGGTACTGATTGCGTAGTAACCTTTGAAACCTATGGCGGCACACCTATAAGTGATATGACAGTAGCACAAAACACAAAACTGCCTACCGTACCAGCTACAACCAAGGCGGGGCACACCTTTGCAGGCTGGCACGCTGACGCTGCATACACAACCCCTATTGACGTAACAAACCACGTTGTTACACAAAGCCAAACCCTGCACGCAAAATGGGTACCCACAGGCGATAGCAGTGGCGGAACCACCCCCACACCACCAGCACCACCCACCAAGCCGCCTATAAAAGCCAAACCCCCTGCAAAACAGCCTTATGAACAAGCCGAAGAACCTGAATGCCCGAAACCATGTGACCGCATACTGCCTATTATCATGATTATTGCAGTTGACCAAGCAGAAGAAGTAGATTGCGCAGGTTGGAACAGTGCAGGGTGGTCTCTTGTGAACCTCATAACCGTTGTAGCAGGTGCTATTCTGTGCATCATAACGCTTATTGAATGGATACGCACACGTGGCAAGAAAAAACATACAAAATTCTATGTGGGCATTACAGCACTTGCGTTTATTGTTACGCTCATCTTATTCATCATAACCGAAAACATGAAACTGCCCATGGTGTTGGTGAACAGGTTTACAATTATTTACTGCATACTGGCACTTGTAGAAATTGCAACCATTATAAAAACAGTATTTGAAAAAGAAGACGATAAAAAAGAAGTATATATAAAGGAAGAGGATGGTAAAGTTGAATAAATAAGCTAAGAAAATAAATATATTTTACAAAATATGTAAAAAAGTGGAACTTCTTGAAACCGTTGAGAAAAGCCAATTTGCGGGCACCATATGAATGGAAAGATGAAAATAGATGAAAGTTCTATATGAAAAAACATTTGTTATATATTTTTCCTGACCATAACTTTGACCACCATAGTTTATTATATTGACAGGAGTAAATTGCCAGGCGAAAAAATGGCAACCAAAAAGCATTATTTTGCCCGCAACGTGCGTCCTCAAAACAAAGGAAACTGCAGGTATGAAACTTGCGCGTAAACAAGAAGTTTTAAAAATGTATATAGATATATACTTTTTAAAAGTAGCATACATGGCAAAGCATATACGTAGCAGTAAAAATATTTATTCCATGTGGTTGTATGCGCCGTGAGTACAACCAAGCCCGCAAATTGCTTGCCCTGTGCATACGTAATAACGTAAGCAAAAAACAAGGCAAAATAAGTAGAAGAATTTAACAAAAAACATTGACATAAAAGATACTGTGTTGGTAATATAAGATAATGTAAACATTTGTTACACGGAAGCAAATGTGCACAGTAGGCGGAAAGGAGAATTGAATATGACAAAAGCAAACATCAAGAAGCAAGAAAAGGCAATTAAAGCCCTTGCAGATGAACAACGCTTGCAAATTGTTCACATCATTAAGCAAGGTTCTTGCAATGCTAGTGACCTAGAAAGACAGCTGCCCATTAAGCAGTCTACCCTGTCACATCACATGAAAATTTTATGTGACGCAGGGGTTGTAAACTGCACACAGAAAGGCAGATGGCGTTATTACAGCATCAACAAAGAAGGCTTCCAAAACGTAATTAACGCACTGCAGTCAGTTATTGCAGACTAATACGGGGTAACTTGATTATGCTACCCTCCAAAAAGAAGAAACAGAAGGTATGTGCCAAGGCATGTATCTTCTGTTTTTTTGTGCCGCGTTGCAATGTGAAAAGCGGTTTACAAATGGTGAAATTTACAAAAAAGACATTGTTTCTTTTGCATACTTTGTTACAATGTTATTAAAGATAAATAATTAACGAACGAAAAACGGGGTGAGTGAATGGAACGAACAAGGCAACTGGAAGTAGCAGTAGAGGAAGTGAACACAGCACCACAGTATGATGACATGAAAGAGCGGGGCACCGTGCTCAGTGTTCTAGATACGTTTCGAAGTGACTATGCTGATTTTTATGCGGGGCGTGGTGAAATGGCAAGCCATGTGGGGTGCAATTACTGGCACACCATGAAGCTGAAACGCAAACGGCTTGACACCTTTGGCATGGTTGTGAATGTAGACATGCAGTACCGCAATTTTAACGAAGACGAACCCGCTGTGGTGTACTGGCAGAAAGACGCACGGCAAATGCTTGCCGAGGTGAAAAAGCCACTCATCTCAAAGCGAACCTTCCGCATAGGAGAGCGCAAACTGCGTAGTGACAGCACACGAGAAATAGGGCGGTATGTACTGTCAAAACCGCTGGTAAGTGGGCGTACTTACCTATGCCCTGCCTGTGGCGGCGAGGCAAACGAAAGCCAGTTATTACACGCATGCCCGCACTGCAGTAGCAGCTTCACCAAAGAAGATTTACAGTGGAAGGTTGCGTCCTTCGTGGTGCAAGAAAGCCCAGTAGATGCCTTTTCACGCTTGAATGATAAAGCCTTAAACGGGCTGGTTGCCACTGCCATAGTAGGTGGGCTGGTGGGGCTTATTACCCCATTTTACAGCTGGTTTACAGCGGGGCAAATGGGAGCTGCGCCACTATTGCCTGCCTTGCTTGGCGTGTTGCTTGGGGTGCTTGCAGGTGCTGTGGTGTTTCGCACAGGGTACACCGTGTACCGCATTGCGCTAACAGGTATGCAAGCGGCTGACAGAAAAGAAAAAATTGCACAACGCAAAACCACCGCTGGCAAGTTTGAACGGCAGGCAAAAGCACATGACCCAAACTTTTCCGTCAGTGCGTTTTTGGGCAACATTGAAAACAAGCTACTTTCGATACACTATGCGGGCAACTTGCAAGACATAAAAACCTTTGTGAGTGCGAGCATAGAACATGATTTGGCGGTATACCAAAACACGGTGGAGTGCCTGTTTGAAGAAGCAGTGCCTGAAACCTATAAAATAACAGGAGACAAGCAGGTAGCAAGCGTAAAAGTATATTTGAAACTGCTGTGCATAGAGGGCAACAAATTGAAAGAATACCGTGAAACAGTGCACCTACAACTGGAAAAAGACAAAGACTGCCTACTACAAGAAGTGTGCATTGAAGACGTGCTAACTTGTAACAACTGTGGGCATGCCATGGCACTGAAAGACGGCGGAGTTTGCCCGCACTGTGGCGGCAATGCCACTGTAACGGCGTTTGACTGGGTGGTTACCGCCTATAAAAGCGACGGGATAAAGAGTTTGTAACACCTGAAACAAAATATGGAAAAGGGGGCGGCGCACAGGCTGTCCTCTCTTTTATATCGAAATATATAAAACACTTGCGTAAAGACGTAACGACATATATAATAAAGTCATAATAAAAAAGCAAGACAGCACCCTTTTGACCAAAGGAGGAACCCCATGGCAGATGTATTGAAAATAAACATGTTTGGCGGGCTTTCCGTTTTTTACGGAGAGAAGAAAATTGTAGAGCATGCATCTCGGCTAAACAAACCGCTGGAACTGTTGGCTTTGCTTATTTTACAGCAAGACAAAATGCTGAGCAACGAACAGATGATGGAAGAGCTTTGGGGTATTGACACGCTTGACAACCCTGTTGGTGCGCTGAAAACCGCCATTTATTCATTGCGCAAAATTTTAGAGCAAGCCACCGACGATGACTATATTATTATGGAAAACGGGCGGTATAAATGGAACAAAGCCATACCGGTAGAGCTAGACGTTGCCCTGTTTGAAGAACTGGAACGCAAAATTTTAACCCCTGGCACCGACGATGAAACCCAGTTGAAACTTGGCAAAAAAGCCATTTCACTTTATGCGGGAGATTTACTGCCCGGCCTTTCAGACAGGCAGTGGATGATGGGGTACAGTAACCTATTGCGCCAAAACTACTTAAAAGTGGTAACCAATACGTCTAAACTGCTAATGGCCACCGAAGACCGTGCGGGAAACATGATGGTGGTTATGCTGATAACCATTACCACAAAACCCCGCCGTGTACTGCCAAAACAGCAGGTGGCAAATGCCATGCTAGAGCTAAAAGGCGTTGTGAAAGACATTTTGCGTAAAGGCGACGTATTTAGCCGTTACAGCCGCAACCAATATATTTTAATGCTACCCATGAACGAGCTAGACGATGCCGAAGTGGTTGAACGCCGCATTTTAGAAGGGTATGACAAACAAAAAACCACTGACTTATTCACGTTAGACATTCAGTCTCAAGAACTGGACACATTGGTATAATATTGTAAAAGCAAAAAGCCCTGTTTACATTTTGTAAACAGGGCTTTTTTTGTTGCCTTTTTGCAGGTGCCTAAAAAAGACAAACCTTGAAAGAAAATGAAATAAAAATGCAAAAAGTGAAATAATTTGAAATAAAAACAAATAATTCTGTTTAAAAGTGCGTAAGCAAAATGGCACATATTACAAATTATAATAGAAAAAGGCGTGTAAAAAAGCGGGCTTGCGGGCAATTTTTACAAATTGGTTTCTTTGCAAATTTACCCCTAAAAGAAAAAGAAAAAGAAAAGAAAGTAGAAAGAGATTAAAATTTAAAATTACTTTGTAAATTAGAAATTACTTCGTAAATTCTAATTCCTGAAATACGCCATTGGCACATTTCTTCACGTGCCAACTTTGCGAAATGAATTTCGCAAAGACTGTCGTATTTCGCCATGCTCAGCGTTCTATTTGGAATTTTCAACCCCACTAAGTAAAACCAATTAGTCTTTCTAAAATATTGTTGTTACTTTAAAATACAAATTCTAATTTATTGTAGAGAAACAATCGGTCACTTCATAAATAGACATGCCTTCTGGTAGCGTAACAGAAATAATCAGCATGTAGTTTTCATCAGCAGGGGTTAAAAAATAATATTGTGTGTACCCTTCTGTTGCGTCACCTTGCAAATAAAAATAAGTAATGCCAGCAATGTTGTAGCCCAGCATGTCGGCAGGGTTTTCGGCGTTGTAAGCGTCTATCAGTTCAGCATACCACGCCAATTCTTCGGGAATGGTGAAGGCGTTAGGGTTTGGGTGGTACGGAACAAAGTTAATGGTAACAAGGGCAATGCCCCCTATGGTAGACATATATTCCTCAGTGGGTTCAGCAAGCATATCTACATAAAGCCCTGTTTTTTGAAAGTCCGTGTTGGTTCTATCAAACTCTTCCCTTATGAACAAGATCCAGTTTGCTCCGCCGTCAAACCGCAGGTTCAAAAGCTCAGAAGTGTAAACGTTGTTCTCAATAACGCCAAGTGGGGGCAGTGCGGCAGGTGGCCAAGTAGAGGGTGCCCCTGAAGAAGTGCAAGCGGTGAAGAGCAGGCAAAGCGTTAATAGTAAAGCGACTATGCGTTTCATAAAATACCTTCTTTCTTGTGGGGTGGTAAGTTACCCATAGTATAGCAAAAAACAGATGAAAATAAAATGTACTTAACAAAACGTAAAAAGCGAGGTGTAAAATCCCTCTAAAATTGTTTTACAATAACTTTGCAGAGAAAGAAACAGTAAAACAAGAGTAAGGGGGTGAGAATCATCAACACAGAAAAAGAGGGCACAAAGCGAAAAAGGGGGCGCCCACCAAAGCGCAAAGCGGCAGAAGAACTGCAAGCGGTTATTGATGCCTATTTTAACACCTGCGCTGGCACGCTATTAACAAAGCATGACGACGCCGCAGGGGAAGACATCCCCGTGCTTGATAAAAACATGCAGCCCGTTTATACAGGTGTAACGGCGCCCACCATAACAGGGCTTGCCTTAGCCCTAGGGTTTACAGGTAGGCAGGCCCTTATGAACCACCACGAAGAGGATGAAGCCGTAAACGAGGTAATGGCCCGTGCCAAAAGCCGTGTAGAAGAATATGCGGAAACCTGCCTGTATGACAAAGACACACGGCAAGGCGCAAAGTTTGCCTTGATGAACAACTTTGCAGGCTGGAAAGAAAAGCCCGCCGAAGAAGAGGAAATACCCGAAGGCTTTATGGTGGAAATTCACATTGTGGAGTAAAAAAGAAAACCTGCTATGCGTTATGCACAGCAGGCTTTTAATATATTACGGTAAAGCAGTGAACATGTTTGTTACCTGCGCAATGGGGAAATTGTCTGGTAGTTGAATGGCGATAAATAAAATATAGTTGTCATCTGCTTCTTTTGCAAAGAAGTAACAGGTAGACTGCACCATTGGCATGTGGTTAGCGTAGTACACAAAGCCAGTGCCTGCAAGGGTGTAGGGGGCAATTTCGGTATATTCGTAAATGCTGTCAAGTGCCATTTGGGTAGAAATGATAGATTCACGATGGCTTGCAAGGTAAGCATCGGCTGTTTCAAAAGTGATGTCACCTTGCTGTTTAGGTCTGTAATATACGTTAATGGTGTACGGCATTTGCATAAGTTGTGGCGGTGTGCCCTCAACATAAGTGTAAGTAGCTTGCATGTCTAAAATAGTGCCGTTTGCAAGGTCGTTCGCAGTTATTTCAGCAACCTCACGTGCGGTGGCAAGTTGCCAGTTGGCATCACCTGTAAAGCGTATGTCAGTGTAGGTGGAGGTGTAGATATTCTCTTCAATTCTGCCAGCGGTGGGTGCGTCAGACGCACGCCCTTTCACGCAGGACGTAAATAGAAATAGCACCGCAAGGCAGGTGGCAAGTTGTTTTTTCATGGGGGGTTCCCTCCTAATAGTCATTAGTCGTTAGTCTCTAGTTGCTAGTCAAGTGAAAGAAACCAGCTTGCAACTGTGGTTGCGAATAAGTCTGGGTAAAGGGCATAGCTGTTGTGTACATCAGCAACAACGTGTAGCTGTTTGGGGCATTGCAATAGGCTGAAATAATCGTCAAAATAGCTGGGCGGAAAATAGCGGTCATGCGTTGTTTTGAACACCAAGGTTGGCGCAAGCGGGGTTTGTTGAAGGTGGCTATTTTTGTTTACAAATAGCTCTAGCAGTACCCGTGCAAAGTGAATGGGCACACGGAAAAA
This sequence comes from uncultured Oscillospiraceae bacterium, assembly GCA_964637735.1. GTDB lineage: Bacteria > Bacillota > Clostridia > Oscillospirales > Ruminococcaceae > CAZWXJ01. Next base: position 15,567 of record CAZWXJ010000029.1, read on the forward strand.
GTCTTTGTTTTCTGCAAGATGTGCGGCGTAAAAAGCGTTGTCTTCCTCTGCGTGGTAGCCTGTGTATTTTGGGGGCTTCATGGTGAGGCGCAGGTTTGGCGTTAGTGTGCACAGCAGTTTGACGAGTGGCAAACAAACACGGGCAAGGGGTGTTGGTATGCCAAGGGCAGAGGTGTTGCAGTAAATGCCCACCGCAAATTGCGCAAACCCCTGTATATGTGGTTTGCTACCCATGTAATATTGCCCAATGATACCACCAATGCCAGCGTCTGCAAACAAGTAGACGTTGCCAGAGGTGGTGTTTTTAATGTAAGCAAGTAGGCTGTCAAAATCATCTAGT
>CAZWXJ010000030.1:0-10417 GCA_964637735.1 uncultured Oscillospiraceae bacterium
TAGGTAATATGGCCACGCTATCAGTTCTAGGAATAATTAAGGTAGCGGGTAAATATTCTTTTATTAAAATAGCCAGTTTTTCTTTATTGTCATACCCTAAGTAAGTGGCGCCTTCACCATCAATGCGTAAATATCTGCCAACAAGGTACCTGTTTGCAACAAGTGTGCCCAAAGGAAGTGTTCCTTTGGGGTTCTTTTTTGAGCCATCATACCCACAATGCGGGCATATTGTGTCTTCATCGTCTATTAAATTCATACACCAACTACATATCTTTTTATCAGCCACAACAGTTCACCCCCTATGTTATCTATCAATGTCATCTTCGTTTTCAAGGCTTGTCCAAAAGTCTTGTACATCGTCATCGTCTTCTAAGGCGTCTAGCAAGCGCCCCATTTTTTTAAGGTCTTCTGCATCAGTTAGCTTTGTGGTTGTTAGCGGAATATATGCCGTTTCAGCAGAAACAAACTGATAGCCCTTTTCTTCTAATGCTTCACGCACCATACGCAGATCATTCGGGGCGGTTACCATTTCAATAATACCATCTTCAAAATTAATATCTTCTGCGCCTGCTTCAAAGGCATCTTCCATCAGCTCATCTTCGGTTTTGGTTGTTTCTTCAATAACCAGCAACCCTTTTTGTGAAAACATAAATGCAACGCAACCAGAAGTACCTAAATTGCCTCCGAACTTGTCAAAAAAATGGCGCATATTTGAGGCTGTACGGTTGCGGTTGTCGGTTAATGTTTCTACAATAACGGCAACACCATTAGGGCCATATCCTTCATAGGTTATAGCCTCGTAATTGTCTTTTTCAGCGCCTTCTGCCTTTTTAATAATACGTGTAATATTGTCAGACGGGACGTTTTGCGCTTTTGCTTTGACAATAATATCACGCAGTTTTCCGTTTACGGCAGGGTCAGCCCCGCCTTCTTTTACTGCAACTGATATTTCTCTTGCCATTTTGGTGAAAATTTTCGCTCTTTGCGCATCTGTTTTCTCTTTTTTACGTTTGATTGTGCTCCATTTGGAATGCCCTGACATACCCATTCTCCCCTTGCAAGAATATTCTCAAAATGATATTCAAAAATCAATTAAGTGTACCATATACCCCATGGCTTTTCAATGAAAGAAGTTTGAAAAATGCTTTGTATAACTGCTTATTTTTCGTCCATTGCCTCACACGCATATTGAAACAATTCATTAATGCGCACTTCTTCACCTGAGAGATATAAGTACCCAAACAATGCCTCTAACGCAGTAGATGCTCTGTATTCTTCAGGTGTGGCGTGTTTTGACACGCTGGCTTTGGTTGCGTTTTTCCCACGGCGAATGATGGTTTGCTCTTGTTCGGTTAAATATTTTTGAATTGCTTCTAAAATAAAAAACTGCCCTTTTGCAGAAACCATTTCAACAGCTTTTTTGTGTAATACCGCTGGTTTTAGCCGTGTTGTTTGCACCAAATGTTTGCGCACCAAAAGTTCAAACACACCATCCCCTAAAAAAGCGAGTGATAAGGGGGACTGTTCTTTCAAATCAATAATTTGTTTTGTTTCTTGCATTGTGTTTTACATTCCTCTTTTCTTATACAACATAGTCGAACTCGTAGTCTCCTATGCGAATGGTGTCTCCCTCTTCAACACCTGCTTCTGCAAGTGCTTCGTTTATGCCAGCATCCATTAACTGACGCTGGAAGTATTGCAAGCTTTCGTAGTCGTCCATGTCAGCACCGTCAAGAATGCGTTCGAGCCACGGTGCGTCTATTGCAAAGGTGCGGTCTCCTACTTTTGTAATGGTAAAGTCTCGTCCGCCTACTTTTATTTCAGGCTTTACAAAGGTTACTTCATATGTTTTAACAGGGGGTAAGCTTTGTAGTGCGCTATAAATAATACCAGGTAACTCTTTCAGCCCTTGCCGTGTTGCGGCACTAATGGCATAAAATGTATATCCTTCTTTTTCTACAAAGGCTTTAAAACTTGCTATTTGTTCTTCAGTTGCTATGTCTGTTTTATTGCCGATGACAATTTGTGGTAAATCAGACAAAAAGGCACTGAATGTTTTCAGCTCGTTATTAATCAAAAGGAAATCTTCCTTCGGGTCTCTGCCCTCAGAGCCTGAAACGTCTACCACATGCAATAACAAACGGCAACGCTCAACATGGCGCAAAAAGGCATGCCCAAGGCCTACCCCCTCGCTTGCACCTTCAATAATACCAGGTATATCTGCCGCTACGAAAGAAGCTTCTTCGTCTACCCGTACTACCCCAAGCACAGGGGTAAGGGTTGTGAAGTGATAATTGGCAATTTTAGGCTTTGCTGCACTAATGGCTGATATAATGGTGGATTTGCCTACGTTTGGAAAACCGATTAACCCAACATCTGCAATGAGTTTTAGTTCCAAAACAACGTCAAATTCTTCGCCTGGGTAGCCAGGTTTGGCAAAACGTGGTATTTGGCGGGTGGGTGTTGCGAAATGTTGGTTGCCGAGACCCCCTTTGCCACCTTTTGCAATAATAACAGGCTCATCTCCTGAAATGTCGGCAATAATACCGCCTGTTTCGGCATCTTTAATAAGGGTGCCCCGTGGTACACGAATAATAAGGTCTTGCCCTTTTTTGCCACTTTGATTGTTTCCTCGCCCGTCCTCGCCGTTTTCGGCAAGGTATTTGCGCTTATATTTAAAGTCCATTAAGGTAGACAAGTTGTCGTCTTTTATGAAGATGACATTGCCACCTTTGCCGCCGTCTCCGCCGTCAGGCCCGCCTGCAGCAACATATTTTTCACGATGAAATGCAACAGCGCCATTGCCACCGTTTCCTGCTTTTATTTTAATTCTTGCTATATCTACAAACATAGGTTGTTCCTCTTTCTTTGCTTCGCATGTGAAAATGTTATCTATATTTTACCATAAACTTGTGTAAAAATCTGTTTCTATAAAAGAATACGAAAAAACGTATGTTCGTTATTCGTGAAATTGCATTCACTTTTTTGTTTTTAAGCAAAAAAACAGCCTATGCACAAGTGAACTGCACCCAAAAGGTTAGACATCAGTAAGACATACTGAAACCAACGGAAGAGGTGCAGTTCACCTAGCATAAGCTGCTTTGCAATTATTATTGTTCGATGCCGTATACACTAACTCTTTTACGGTCACGGCCCATACGTTCAAATTTTACTTTGCCGTCTGTTAGTGCGAAGAGTGTATCATCGCTACCTTTGCCTACGTTTTCACCTGGGTGAATGCGTGTGCCTCTTTGACGAACCAGAATATTGCCGGCCAAAACGAATTGACCATCTGCGCGTTTTACACCAAGACGTTTGGACTCGGAGTCTCTACCGTTCTTGGTGGAACCCATACCTTTTTTATGTGCCATATTGGTTTTACCCTCCCTTAACCGACAATTTCGGTGATTTCAACTTTTGTGTAAGGTTGACGGTGACCCAGTTTTCTTTGTGAGCCCTTTTTGGGGCGATAACGGAAAACGGTAACCTTTTTACCTTTGCCTTGTTTTAGAACTTTACCGACAACTTTTGCACCTTTGACTGTTGGTGTGCCAACTTTTCCGTCAAGTGCAAGAACTTCTTCAAATTCGACGGTGGTTTCTGCCTCAGCGTCTAGCTTTTCTAAGTAGACGACATCTCCGACAGATACACGGTATTGTTTACCGCCAGATACCATAATTGCGTACATGTTTTACCTCTTTGTTATTCAGACTCGCTGCTTCGAAAAATCTCAGGCGAAACTTTAAGCATAAAGTTTACTTAGGGAGCCTTTTGCATGCGGCTTTGATACTATACCACATTTTTTACAGCAATGTCAATTGTTTTAAGGGTATTTTCATATCAAAAAGTTAGTTTGTAAGCTGGTTTAATATTTCGTCAAACACAGTAACAGGTTGTGGTGTATTATGCCCTGATGTATATATGTTTGCATTTACCTTTTTATATAGCGTAATGGTTTGTTTATATACCTCTTTGTTTGTGTAGAGGGAAGGTATTATATCTTCAGGGTCTTCAGAAGAATCGCCGATATTGTCACCTACATTCAGCACGCCGTCTATTTCATCTAATATACTAATACTGTCAGCCGTGTGCCCTGGCGTGTGCAATAAGCGAATATTATCTTCTGGGAAATAAAGCGCACTGCCAAACAAAACATTGGGTAGGCAGATGCCTGTTTCCCCTTTTGCGTAAGCTTTGTTTGCACTGTACATGGTTTGCCAGTTCTCAAGCATGAGGTCTCGGCAAGCCGTGTGTGCAACAATCGTGTGGTCTTCCAGGCAGTGGTTTCCCCAAACATGGTCCCAGTGGTGGTGGGTGTTTATTAAAATAATAGGCTTTTCTTTTTTCTTTAATTCTTCTAAGACAGGTAACACGCAAGCTGACCCAAGCCCTGTGTCAATTAAATAAGTATTGTGTTCGCCTAAAATATAGTATAAGTGCAAGTCCCAATTATCTAGCTGAAAGGTTACCATGTAGTTGCGCTGAGATATTTGCTGAATTTTCATAAATGCCTCATTACATATTATTTTGTTGCATAGCTGCTATAACTGTGTTTTCGAGAAGCATGGCACGTGTCATCAGCCCAACGCCACCTGGTACAGGGGTGATGTAAGAAGCAATTTTTTCCACTTCTTCAAATGCCACATCGCCAGTCAGTTTACCATCACTTGTGCGGTTAATGCCAACATCAATTACAACAGCCCCTAGTTTTACCATATCTGCTGTGACAAAACCTGCCTTACCGATGGCGGAGACTAAAATGTCAGCCGATTTTGCGATTTCTTTTAAATTTGGCGTTTTAGAGTGGCAAAGCGTAACAGTGCCGTTCTTTTCAGTAAGCATAAGCGCAAGTGGCTTGCCTACAATGTTACTTCTACCAAGCACAGCACAGTTTTTGCCTTCAATGGTAATGCCTGTTTCCTCAAGCATGCAAAGCACACCTGCGGGTGTGCAAGGGCGAAAACCTGGTAGCCCCAGTAATAAATTACCCATGCTGATGGGTGAAAACCCGTCCACGTCTTTTTCAGGGAAAATGGTGTTGATGATTTTTTGCTCAGATATATGAACAGGTAGTGGAAGTTGTACCAATATGCCGTGTACGTTGGGGTCAATGTTCAAGCGTGCGACATGGTCAAGCAAATCGCCTTCAGATATAGTAACAGGCAATTCAATTATATTTGAGAGAATACCGCACTCAGCGCAGTCTTTCTGCTTGCCACGTACATATGCTTGCGAAGCGGGGTTTTCACCGACAATAAGCACGGTGAGTGCAGGGGTGATGCCTTTTTCTTTCAAAACATTTACTTTGGCGGTAATGTCTTGTTTCGCACGGGCGGCAATTTCTTTTCCGCTAATCAGCTTCGCCATCATCTTTCTCCTCTGTTAAAGCAATTTTCTCTTCTTTATTGGTGGTTTTCGGGTTCGCTTTTGCAGGTTTCTTTTTTGGCTTTGCTTTTTCTGTTTTTTTAGGTGTTTTTTCTTCTTTTTCTACAAAGTTTTCCGTTTTTTCGTTATATTCATTATTTCCTATGTTTTGTTCAATTTCTTCTGCTTTTATTTCAGAAACTCCATCTGCATTTGCGGCAGAGTGCGGGCGATACTCTAGTGGTTTTTTATCTTTATATTTCACAGCAAAGTAAGCAAGCAACAGTGTTGCAATTACGGCGGTAGCAAGGCCTAACGCCAAAAAGACACGCACGTTTCCCCACATTAATGTGTCGGTGCGAATGCTTTCGAGATAAGCGCGGCCAAAACCATACCATGCTACATACATCAGTGCAATTTGCCCATTATATTTTCTATGTTTAATGAAAAAACACAAAATAATAAAACCTAGCAAGCACCAAAGTGATTCATATAAAAAAGTTGGGTGAACAGGAGCAAATGGGTCAACCATAATGCCCCGTGCAGCCAAAGTTGCTTGCATAGATGTTAGATACCTTGTGGTGCCTTCGCTGATCATGCCCCAGGGTAAGGTTGTGTTTTTACCGAATACCTCTTGGTTGGTAAAATTGCCCCACCGCCCTATACATTGCCCAATTAAAAAGCCCATAGCTGCAAGGTCTAACGTAGGTAGTACAGGTACTTTTCGCCATTTGCAGGCAAGCGCACCAAACACAACGGCGCCAATAATGCCACCGTATATGGCAAGCCCGCCATCTCTGATGTTGATAACGTCCCAAAAAGAGTTATATTCATATGGTGAAAATAGCACATAAAGCCCTCGTAAGCCAATAATAGCCCCGATAACCCCTACCATGATGACATCAGCGAGTTTTTCAGAGTCTACTTCGAAACGTTTTGACTGACGAAATGCAAAAGCCATGGCAATTGCCATGCCAAGCGCAATTAAAACGCCATACCAATAAATATCAACACCAAAAAGTGTAAAAGCGACACGGTCTACCGTGAATTCAAGCCCGAGGCCTGGAAATGAAACGTGATATTCCAAAATTATGCCTCCTTCGGCGTGATAATGACTTTTACTTTTTGTGTTGGGTCAAACCAGTTTTTGCAAGCTTTGTTTACATCTTCTAGTGTAATGGCTGCAAGGGTGTCTAATACTTCAAAATAAGTGTGTTTTTTAAGGTGCGCAGATGCAACATTGGTTGCAATGCGGGTAACGCTTTCAAGTTCGGTAATGCTTTCACCATACAAAACATTTTTGCAGTTTTGGAAATTTTCTTCGTCAATACCATTTTGTTGTAGGGTTTGAATGGTTTGTAATAGTTTTTCTTCTACAAGGTTTGGTTCTTCGGTTTCACCACTGAAAAAGATACTGAAATAGTCATCTCCTACCAAAAGGTCTCCATCAAACTCTGCGTTGATATACCCCTCATCATATAATTCACGGTACAAAGGTGTTGTTTCGCCTATAATCAGCTCTGTTAGCATATCTGCAATCAATTCTGTTTTGATGCGGTCGTCTTTGGAAACAGGTTTTTCTTTATAGGCAATGCCTAATATAGGTTGTGCAACTGCCATAGAGAAGATGCGCTCTTTAGTAGCTACTTCATGCGGTTCTGGTGTTGTTAATTTTTCCACGGTGGGCATTTCGCCCGTCTTTGTAAGCCCAGCTTTTTCACAGGCGGCAAGCACTTCTTCTTCTGTAATGTTACCTGCTACGCTTAACACCATGTTGGTAGGGTTGTAAAAAGCGTCAGTGCCAGCATATAGAATTTCAGGGGTTATTTCACCTATGCTTTCTACCGAGCCTGCGATATCATCTTTCACAGGGTTATTATGGTACATACATTCTAAAAGTGCAAACAAAATGCGCCAGTTTGCGTCATCGTCATACATTTTAATTTCTTGCGCAATAATACCTTGCTCTTTTTGCACGGTTTCTTTTGTAAAGTAGGGGTGAGAAACAAACGAAAGCAGAATATCAAGCGACTGTGGAATATTATCTGTCGCAGTGAAAAGGTAAACTGTTTTGTCAAAACTGGTAAATGCGTTAGCGCTTGCACCTGTTTGGGCATACAGTTCAAAGGCATCTTTTCCGTCTTCATTTTCAAACATTTTATGTTCTAAAAAGTGGGCAACCCCTGCGGGTATTTCATGCTTTGTTCCATTCAAAGAAAATACACGGTCAACTGAGCCAAAGTCCGTAGCAAAAACGGCATGGGCAATGTTATACCCTTTGACGGGGTAAACCAAAACAGTAAGCCCGCTGTCTAGCACTATTTTTTTATATTCTTCTTTTGTTGCGGGGTGTTTAATATTGTTTTGCCTCATGGTTATACACCCTCCTTCGTTAATACGTATTGTACAGAAAGTGAGAGCCTACCAAGTACATTTTGCACTTGCTCTGCTGTTACTTTTTCTATTTCTTCTGCACGGCTTTGCGGGGTTTTGCCATTGCTAAACACTTCTTCCGAGAAGTACCAGCTTTCTGTGCCTGCTGCGGAATCTTCAACAGCATTCAGTGCATTTATTAGGCTCATTTTTGAAAAAGCTAATTCTTCTTCGGTTGGGCCAGTTTCAATCAAGTCATTTAGCTCATGCAAAATGGCGTCAATGGTTTTTTGTGCATTGGCAAATTCAACGCCACTGTCAACCGTTAAGCTGGCTGTTCTTGCACTAAACCCTGCTGCGCAGTAGTAGCAAAGGCTTTGTTTTTCACGTACATTCATGAACAAACGAGATGTTGGGCTTGCACCAAACACAGAAACCGCTACCCTCATAATGCTTTCTTCTTCAGGTAAAAGGGGTTCACCCAGTGTAAACATAAGGCAAAGTTTACCTTGTTCTGCGTCAATGGGTTCTGCAACCACTTTTGTTTCTGTACGTGGTTCAAACCCTGTTTTTTGAACGGTATATGGTAAGCCACGGCTTGCTTGTGTTGCTTCTATAAACCTTGTTTCAATGGTAGCATCATTATTTCCTGTTACAAATATTTCTATTTGCGCAGTGGCAAGCATCTCTTTATATACATTATACAAAGCTTCGGGGGTAATACCGTCTACTTCTTCAAGGTAACCATTCTTTTCGGCGCCAAGCGTTGTACTGTCTTCAAAGAAAACGCGCTGTGCTTGCCGTACGCAGTAAAGCCGTTTGTTGTTGATTTCTGACTGAATAACTTCTTTCAGTTTTTGTTTTTCAATTTCCACTTCTTCTGGCACAAATGCACCGTTTTTCAAAACAGGGTGAAATGCCACCCCGAATAAAATATCAAGGTATTCTGCAGTAAGTGGCTCATTTTGCAGGGCATATGCATCTTTTATGCCAGAAACGGTGATAGCAAGTACACGGTTTTCCCCTATTACAGCAGACTCCATGCTTAAACCTGCGCCATACAAATGGGCAAGTTTTTTGGAAAGCTCTGTCATATCAGGGCAACCTTCATAGCCACGCTCTAACACCATGGGTAGAAGTGCATGGGCTGTAGCTGTTTGTTTGTTTGACTTTGTTATAAAATAAAGTGAAATACGGGTTCTTTTATATTTTTCGCCTGGAAGGCTTGTATAATGAACCCCTTGTAGCAATTCTTTTCTGTTCATGTTTACTCCATTCGTCATTTTACAATATTTCTATTTATTATACTGCATTATGCTTATAAAATAAAGAAATGCTTGTGTCAACTTGGTGAAAAATAGAAAAGCACCACTCTTTTCAGAATGATGCTTTTATTTTAGGTATGTATTTTACTTAAGAAGCATAAAACAATTACTCTGATGTGTATAAGAACTGCTCTGACGCATACAGTAACTACTCTGACGCGTAGAAAATTATTCTGACGCATACAATAACTACTCTGACGCGTAGAACAATTACTCAGAAGCGTAATTGGTAAAGTACCCTTTGATGTGGATGATGGGTGTACCACGGTCTCCACTACCAGAGGTTAAGTCACACAGGCTACCAATTAAGTCAATGTATCTTCTTGGGGTGGTGCCTTGTGCATTCATTTGCCCCGTTAGGTTATTGTCTTTCTGGCGAATGGCCTCTCGCATAGCGGTTGAAAGCTCTTCACCCTTCAAGTCTTGCAGTTGGTTGTCAGCGAAATATTTTATTTTCAACTCATTCGGTGTACCTTCAAGCCCTGCAGTGTAAGCGGGCACCACAACTGGGTCTGCCAGTTCCCAAATGCCACCAACAGGGTCTTTAAAACAGCCGTCTCCATAAACTAGCACTTCTACTTGTTTACCCGTTGCTTCTTTTAATTTCTTTTGAATGCCGTCTACAATGGGCTGTCCATCTCTTGGAAAGAGTTTTACCGATTCTTCGGTTGCCATGTTAGAGCCAAGCAAACCGAATTCAGGGTTATAACCGCCACCGTCAACACTTTTGTTTAAAATATCACCAAGTGTTAGCACTTTTTCAGCACCTGCATTTTGTATAATGCGCTGGGTGCGTTTTCTTGTATGAATGTCACAGCAGAGCACATTTTTGGTGTAGTTTAATATGTGCGCTGGGTTGTTTGAGAAAATAATCTCTATATTGTCTCCAAGGCTTTTGTAAAAGTCTATATAGTCAATGCCTGTAAAAGGGTGCACGGTGTTATTGCCGAACATTGCACGAAAGCCCGCTTCGTCAAAGTTGTCACTGTATGGGTTTACGCCCTTTGCGTCAAGCGTGTCCCAGTCAACAAGCATATTTCCCACTTCGTCTGACGGGTAAGAAAGTTGCACATAAAGTTTTTCGCAACCTGCAGCAATGGCTTTTAGCACAATAGAAAAACGGTTACGGCTAAGAATGGGAAATACAACACCCAACTCTTTTCCACCGAATTTCTGGCGAACGTCTTTTGCAATTTGCTGTACCGTAGCATAATTGCCTTGTGTACGTGCTACCACTGACTCGGTTACGCCAATGATATCTCCGTCATCGATAGAGAAACCTTCTGTTGTTGCGGCATTCATAAGTGTGTCGCAAACCATGGTAACAAGGTTGTCCCCTTCTGTGAAAATAGGTG
>CAZWXJ010000030.1:10427-12338 GCA_964637735.1 uncultured Oscillospiraceae bacterium
CATATTTGGTTTGGCTTTATTGCCGTACCATATTATACCATATTATGTGAAAAAAATATCTTTTACAGCACAATTTTTAGGTTTTATATAGTTTTTTATTTACTGGGCAGAAAATTTTAAACAATATGCTTTTTCAGCGCAAAAAGAAAAACTGCTTTGTATTTCATACAGCAACAATTTTTCTTTTAAACCATATTTACTGTTAATCTAAAAAGGCATCGTGAATGGCATTTACCGCTTTGTCAGCATCTTTTTTGTCTATCAGCACAGATATTTTGATTTCACTGGTGGAGATCATTTGTAGGTTGACGTTGTTTTCATACAAAGCTTCAAACATGGTGGCAGCAACGCCTGAATTTGTTTGCATACCAGCCCCTACAATGCTTACCTTTGCAACATTGTCATTCACGCGTATTTCGCGGGCGCCAAAGCGTGCAATATTGTCTTGCAATGCATTGTAAGCAAGGTCTTTGTCAGTTAAAGCGCAGGTGAAAATAAGGTCTTGCGTACCGTCTCTTCCCTCCGCTTGTAATATCATGTCAACGTTAATTTTGTTTTGATCTAGTAAAGAAAGCACTTTAAAAGCTGTTCCTGGTTTGTCAGGCACACCTATTAATGAAAACGCAACCACATTGATATCTTTCGTAACCCCTTTGATGAGCATTCCTTCCACGTCTAAAACCTCCTTCACAATTGTGCCCGGCTGCCTTGTTATGCTAGAGAGCACTTCCAGTTCTACATTATATTTCTTTGCAAGCTCTACCGAGCGGTTGTTTAGCACTTTTGCGCCAAGTGTGGCAAGTTCTAGCATTTCGTCAAACCCAATGACATTTAGTTTTTTTGCATTTGGCACAATACGTGGGTCTGCGGTGTAAATGCCGTCTACATCTGTGTAAATTTGGCATCTGTCAGCATGCAGGGCTGCCGCAATTGCTACAGCGCTTGTGTCAGAGCCACCTCTGCCAAGGGTGGTAATGTCATCATACCTGTTCATACCTTGAAAGCCTGTTACAACTAGCACTTGCCGCTTGGCAAGTTCGCTTTCAAGGCGCTCGGTGTCTATACGGCGAATGCGTGCTTTGGTGTAAGAGCGGTCTGTCATGAAGCCTGCCTGCCAGCCAGTTAGTGAAACTGCACGGCAATCTAACTCATTCAGTGCCATAGCAAGTAACGCGGCCGATATTTGCTCTCCTGTAGAAACCAGCATATCCAATTCCCTTTGTGAAGGGTGGTCTGTAATTTCATTTGCTTTTTCTATCAGTTCGTCGGTGGTGTCTCCCTGTGCTGACACAACCACTACAACGTCATTTCCTGCTTGCTGTGTTGCCGCTACAATACGTGCGACGTTGTAAATGCGGTCTTTGTCTGCTACGGATGAACCGCCAAATTTTTGTACAATAAGCGCCATTGTTTCCTCCTCTATTCTACCCTTGCACCTTGGTTGTCAGCTTGTAGCAAAAGCATGGTATAACTTGCAAGGGCGGGGTTCGTTTCTAGTTCTGTTTGCATACCCGCAATGTATGCCTCGTCTTGTGGGTTAAAAACAGACATAATGCTTGAACCCGACCCACTAATAAACACCGTTTTTGCGCCATGCTTTTTTGCAGTTTCAAAAACGACATCTCCGTTTTTAATAAGGGGTAAGCGGTAAGGTTGGTGTATTTTGTCTTCGCAGGCAATGGGTAAAAGGTCATAATTTTCTGTGCAGAAAGCCGCTACCGCAAGCCCTGTGCGTGAAAGGTTGAAAATAGCATTTGCATAAGATGTTTCTGTTGGCAATGCTTTGCGTGCGCTACTGGTAAGAAGTTCAAAATTCGGCACAAAAACAGCAAACCTTATGTTTCCCACGTCGTGCTTTGAAAAGTGAACCGTTCCGCTTTCTTCAACCGCAGAAACCACAAAGCCGCCAAG
>CAZWXJ010000030.1:12348-15847 GCA_964637735.1 uncultured Oscillospiraceae bacterium
GCATAATATTGTCTGGGTGGCCTTCTAGTGCAACTGCCATATTGTATAGCTCTTTTTGTGGTAGCACGTTTTTGCAAAGCGCATTTGCACCAAGCAATGCCCCTGCTATGCAAGTGCTGCTTGAGCCAAGCCCACGTGCCAAAGGAATATTGTTGGTTTGTTTAATAGAAGCACCCCGAAATGGTAAGCCAGCCTGTTTATAAAAATGAGACATTGTTTTATAAATGAGGTTTTCTTCACCAAGCGGAATGGGTATATCATCTGTAGAAGAAATGTGTATGCCGTCGGCTTCTTCTATTTCAAAAATGTTGTATAAAGATAGGGCGATGCCCAAACTGTCAAACCCTGCCCCAATGTTGGCAGTGGTGGCGGGCACGGTTATAGTAACTTTAGCCATAAAATTCTCCTGTATTCGTAAAATTTGTAAAGAACTTTATATTACTGCAACACTTTGTAGCACGCTTCACAAGCTATTCCTTCTTCTGCAAGGGTGTTCAGCTTTTGCGTTAGCTCTTCAGCATTGAGTGCGTTTGTAAAAAATACATTGTCAGCATCAGCTATATACTCAGCATTTTCAAATTGACTTTCAATGGCTTTCGTATTGCCACTTGCAAGGCGAAGATAATACACGCTTTTTTCTGCAGAAGTGGTGAGGGTAGCGCCTGTGTCTTCCCAGAAGAGTAAGTCATGCACTTTTGCACCTGTGTTTATTGCCGATATTATGTCTGCCACAACGGCGGATGCAGTAGGCAATTTGCCAGCACCTTTTCCGTAAAACATGACATCGCCCGTCATGTTGCCTGTTACCACCAGTGCATTGAATACGTCATGCACGTTGCTTAACGGGTGTGTGTTTCTTACCACCATTGGTTCAACGGTGCACGCTATATTTCCATTTTGTTTGCTTGCGGCAGCTATAAGCTTGATAAATGCCTGCTCTTTGCTAAGCAACTGCATGTCAGTAAGTTGTACTTCTCGGATGCCTTTGGTAGCAATTTGGCTGGGGTAAATGTGTTGCCCGAAGGACATGGAAGACAGCACGGAAAGTTTGCGACAAGCGTCAATGCCGTCAACATCTGCGGAAGGGTCAGGCGTTTCAGCGTAACCAAGGTCTTGCGCAATTTTTAAGCATTCATCAAAAGACATGCCGTCATTTTTCATTTTGGTAAGCATAAAATTGGTGGTGCCGTTGATGATACCAAGTAATTTTTCAATTTTGTTGGCTGCTAAAGATTGGTAAATGGGGGCAATCATCGGGGTGCCACCGCCTACGCTTGCTTCAAACAACAGGCAAACGTTTTTTTCTTTAGCAATTTGCAATAGCTCTGCACCTTTTTCAGCAATGAGCTCTTTATTAGAGGTAACAACATGTTTGCCTGCTTGCAATGCACTTTTTACATAAGCATAAGCAGGCGTTTGCCCGCCTATGGCCTCTACCACTATTGCAACATCAGCATCCGTTAAAATGTCATTGATGTCTTCTGTAAAAAGCTGTGCTTGTTTTGCATCAGCAGGTTTATGAATGTCTAGAATATATTTAACTGCAATGGGCTGTTTTATTTTTTCAGCAATGAGGGCATTGTTTTCTGCAATGACGTCATAAACGCCACTACCAACTGTACCAAACCCCACAATGGCTATATTTATCATTTCGTTATTCCTCCAGTGAAATATTATTGCTTAAGTCGTGCATGGCACGGCGCACTTCAACCACCACAGAAAGTTTGCTAATTTCCGCTAAGATTTCTTCAGTAGGTATGTTGGTGCGGGTTGTATTACACATAACAGAAACGTCTGCCACGCCGTTTTGCGGTGCAGATTGGTTAATGGTAATAACATTTACCCCTGAGCGAGAAAGCACTTGTAACGCTGTTTGCAGGGCACCTGGTTCATCTCGAAGGCGCATGTGTAAAGTAATGGCAGCAGAACTGTTTCCGATGTCAAACACACTGTCTTTATACTTATAAAGTGCACTACGAGAGATGTTTGCTTTTTTAGCCGCTTGGGTAATATTTTTTGCTTGCCCTGTGGTAATATACTCTTTTGCCTGTATTACCCGCAGGAATACATCAGGCAGTACATCACTGTCAACCAGTAAAAACTTCTTCGCCATAAACCGTCCTCCTGTCAGAAACACTTGTTTCCGTTTGAAAAACTTTACCATATTTCAAATAGTAAATACAAGTGCTATTTGCTTTTTCCATGAAAAAAGGACATTTTGCCCATATTCGGCAAAATGTCCTCTCTTTTTTTATGCACTTTATAAATAGTTAGTTATGTAAGAAACAGTTTCCAGGTACCCGCTCTGGTCTATAGTACCCTCTTTGTGGGTTAGGGCAGCCGGGGCCTGCTAAATCTCCTGACTCTGAGCAGAACATATGCACTTCAACACTACTGCTGACAGGGAAAGCATTCATTTCGCTTGTCGGAATATCAGCATAATAGGCATTCATCACGCGCCGCCAAGCAGTGGTTGGTGGGTGGGCACTGTAGTTTTTCCAAACAATGGTATCTTGTTCATCATACCCCCACCATGTGGCAGTTACAAAATCAGGCGTTAAGCCAACAAACCAGTGGTCCACGTCATCAGAGGTGGTACCCGTTTTACCAACGGCGGCAATGCGGCTTGGGCTAAGCCCGCTGGCTGTACCACTTCCCGTCATAACATTCGCAAGCATGCGATTCATAATATAAGCTGTTTCGGGGGAAATAGCCTGTGTGGTAACAATTTTCTTTTCTAAAATAACGTTTCCGTTACTGTCAAGCACTTTTGTGTAAGAGTGAATAGTAACGAATTGACCACCATTACCGAACATCATGTAAGCACCAGCAAGCTCTTTCGGTGAAATGCCCTCTGTTAAAGAGCCAAGCACCATAGGCCCAAGGTCAATATCGTTAGAGGAACCACTACCTACCAAAGAGGTAACATGCAATGTACCAGACAAAAAGTCATAAATAGGACGTGCGCCCACCTGTGAACCAGACCATACTGCAATGGTGTTTAATGACCTTGCTAAACCGTCATACACCAACACATCTGCATCTGTATAGTTGTTGCTATAATTTCGTGGCCATTCACGGTTTCTTCCCAAAGCCGCATCATATATTTCTTTATACGCTGAATCAGGAAAAGGAGATGAATACGTGAAATAGTTATACTCAATACCAAGCACATAAGCGCCAATTGGCTTCATGGTAGAGCCATTCGGGCGCACGGCGTCAGTCGCTCGGTTGAAAATACGGTCGCCTTCTTTTACACCTAGCCCGCCAACTACGGCAGCAATGCCGCCGTCATATGTAAGAGATATCATAGCAGCTTGCGCAGCTTCCTCTGCTTCATAGGTGTTTCCATCTTCATCTGTTTTTTCAACAATATGTGTTCTTTCAGGGAATACGCCATCTTCGTTCAGCATTTCTGCTTCCATAATAGCCTGCAACGCTGGGTCTACCGTTCCGTAAATACGCAACGTTTCTAGGAAAAGCCCTTGATTATATGATG
>CAZWXJ010000031.1:0-15806 GCA_964637735.1 uncultured Oscillospiraceae bacterium
TGCCGAAATCACAACGCCTGCATCACATTTATAAAGCCGTGTTAAATAAGCAATTGCCGGGGTAGGTACCACACCAGCAATTTCAACGTCAACCCCTACACTACAAAAGCCCGCAGCAAGGGCACTTTCCAGCATGTCGCCAGAAATACGTGTATCTTTCCCAATCAATACTTTCGGGCGGTGTTTTGCTGCGCCCACCAAAACAGACGCTGCTGCTCTGCCAATTTTCATAGCCAGCTCAGCAGTTAAGCCTTCGCCAACAACACCTCTTACACCATCTGTTCCGAACAATTTCCCCATATGAACCTCCATACATGTGAAACAGCCGAAGATTTCAGCTGTTTATCAATCTTATATAGCTGTTTGTCATGTTTTTACAATCTATCATTTTCTTCCACAAGTATAATAAATATATGTGAATAAAATATGTGCAACACACGCCGTTTTGCATGCGCAAATGTAAACATTTTAAAACAGTTTTTCTGTTTTTTTATTCATCTTCCACAAAGCTTTGCTGCCCTGCTTCTTCGGCAACAGTTGCTCTACGTATGCCAAGGTGCTTATAAGCCGATTCTGTAACAACCCGCCCCCGTGGGGTACGGCTTAAATAACCCATCTGCATTAGGTATGGCTCGCACACATCTTCCAGCGTAACGGCTTCTTCCCCAAGCACAGCGGCTAATGTTTCTAGGCCAACAGGCCCGCCGTTATATAGTTCAATTACGGCACGCAACAAGGTTCTGTCTAAATTATCAAGCCCTTGTTCATCAATGTCCATACGTTTTAGTGCATCTATTGCCGTGTCTGAATCGATCACGCCGTTCCCTGTTACCTCAGCAAAATCTCGCACACGCTTTAGTAAACGGTTGGCTACACGTGGTGTACCTCTGGCACATTTGGCAAGTTCAGTGGCACCTTCGTCTGTACACGGAATATTTAAAATAGTTGATGACCGCTTGATGATTTTACAAAGTTCGTCTGGTGTATATAATTCTAGTTTTAGCAAAACGCCAAATCTGTCTCGCAGAGGCGTGGTCATTTGTCCTGCTCGGGTGGTTGCCCCTATCAGCGTAAACTGCGGCAAATTTATACGAATAGACTGCGCCGAAGGACCTTTCCCGATGATAATGTCAAGCGCATAATCTTCCAGTGCAGGGTACAAAACCTCTTCTACCTGGCGTGAAAGGCGATGAATTTCATCTATAAACAAAATGTCTCCCGCTTGCAAGTTGGTAAGTAGTGCGGCAAGGTCACCCGCTTTTTCAATGGCAGGGCCACTTGTTACACGAATTTGCACACCCATCTCATGTGCAACTACCCCTGCAAGTGTTGTTTTACCAAGTCCTGGTGGGCCATATAACAACAAGTGGTCTAGAGGCTCCCCTCTTTTTTTGGCGGCCTCTAAATATATTTTCAAATTATCTTTCAGCTTTTCTTGCCCAATATACTCTTCTAGGGTGCGGGGGCGTAGGCTTTGTTCCCCTTCAAAATCTTCCGCTTCTATTTCTGGAGAAATCAATCTGCTTTTTTCAACAAAATCGTTTTGGTCTTGCATCTATTATCTCCCCCCTGCCATTGACTGCAATGCGCCACGTACAAGTTCTTCCACCGAAAGCGTACCGTCTAATTTCGCAATGGCACTTGCTGCTTCACTTTGGCTATAACCAAGCGCAACCAGTGCCTGCACCGCTTGGGTGGTAGCGCTGGTAGCGGCGGGCATCATACTACTTACATTTGCCACGTCTTCTATAGAAAGCCCCTCTGCAAGGCCACCCACTTTGTCTTTTAATTCTAGCACCAAACGTTGTGCTGTTTTCGGGCCAATGCCTTGGCATGCTGTAAAGGCTTTATGGTCACTTGCTGAAATAGCAAGTAACACTTTATCTACTGACATCATGGAAAGAATAGACAGCGCCGCCTTAGGCCCTACCCCCGAAACAGAAATGAGCATTTTAAAAACACTTCTGCTGCTTTTATCAAGAAAACCATATAACTCCATGCCATCTTCTTTTACATGAAAATGGGTATAGAGCTGGCAATTTTCACCCACAGCTGGTGCACCTGCCGCAGTTGGCAGTGGTACCGATACCCGAAACCCAATACCGCCACAAACAACAACCAATGTATCGTTACTATTTTCGGCAAGTATTCCGTTTAAACTATATATCATAAATCTACACGCCTTTCATATAGTTTTGAGCGATAAGAATGCGCATGACAGATAGAAATTGCCAGTGCATCTGCCACGTCATCAGGCTTCGGCACTTTTTGTAAAGAGAGCAAAACCCGTGTCATCTCTTGCACTTGTTTTTTGGTTGCCCTACCATACCCTGCAACCGCTTGTTTTACTTGCAGCGGCGTGTACTGAAAAATGGGAATTCTTGCCTTTTCAGCAGCAAGCAATATCACGCCACGTGCCTCTGCCACATGCATAACCGTTTTTTGGTTGCTGGTGTAAAACAGTTGCTCTATTGAAAAAGCATCTGGCTGGTGCAATTCCAGTAAACTTGTTAATTCGTCATATACGGTGCAAAGTCGCTCTTCAAAAGGAACGCCTGCGTCAGTGGTGATAGCACGGTAGTCAACCACATTGAAACGATTTCCAACATAGTCTACAACGCCCACGCCCACAATGGCGTAACCAGGGTCTATACCAATAATACGCAGATGAAACATCTCCTTTTTATCAGGGCAAAATTATTCCTACATATCATACCATAAAATAGGCGTGTATACAATTCAAAACACGCATGTTAACTATATTTTTACAATGTAGCTATTGTGTTTTTATGGCCCATACTGTATACTAAATAAGCTGAATTTGGCATTCTTGTACACAAGAATTTTGGTACATACTTTTGAACGGACACTTAGCTCAGCTGGTAGAGCATTCGCTTGACGTGCGAAGGGTCAGGGGTTCAAGTCCCTTAGTGTCCACCACAAACAGCGTTTTGCCAACGGCGAAACGCTACTTTTTATGATGAGGTTGATATATGAAGCGAGAAGATTTACGCAATGTTGCAATTATTGCCCACGTTGACCACGGCAAAACAACTTTGGTTGATGAAATGCTGAAACAAAGTGGTGTTTACAGGGAAAACCAAACCGTTACCGAACGTGTAATGGACTCAGGAGATTTAGAGCGTGAACGTGGTATTACCATTTTGGCTAAAAACCTAAGCACCATGTATAATGGCGTTAAAATTAACATTATTGACACCCCTGGCCATGCTGACTTTGGTGGCGAGGTAGAGCGTGTTTTAAAAATGGTAAACGGTGTTATTTTGCTGGTTGATGCCGCAGAAGGACCCATGCCACAAACACGATTTGTTTTGCAAAAAGCGCTAGAGCAAAACTTGTCTATTATTGTTGTTGTGAATAAAATTGACAAGCCAGACGCCCGTATTAAAGACATTATTGATGAAATTTTACTGTTGTTGATGGACCTTGGCGCAACTGATGAACAGCTTGACTGTCCAATGATTTTTGCCTCTGGCAGGCAAGGCATTGCAAGTTATGCCCCTGAGGTAAAAGGCGAAGATTTAAAACCTTTGTTTGACACCATTTTACAATACATTAGCCCACCTGATGTAAAACCTGATGCACCCTTGCAAATGCTTGTTTCAAACATAGACTATAACGAGTATGTGGGGCGCATTGCCGTAGGGCGCATTGAGGCAGGAAAACTAAAAACAGGTAGCGAAGTTATTTTGTGTGACTGGCATGACAAAGACCTTGCCAAAAAAGGTAAGCTAACTGCCGTTTACATGTACGAAGGGCTTGCCCGTGTACCTGTTGAAACAGCAGAAGCGGGAGACATTGTTTGTATTTCAGGCTTAACCGATGTAAACATTGGGAACACCATTTGTGATGTTGCAGCGCCTATTCCTTTGAACTTTGTCAAAATATCTGACCCAACGGTTGAAATGACGTTTTCTGTAAACGACAGCCCGTTTGCTGGCAAAGAAGGCAAGTTTGTTACCAGCCGTCAAATTCGGGAACGTTTA
This sequence comes from uncultured Oscillospiraceae bacterium, assembly GCA_964637735.1. Taxonomy (GTDB): domain Bacteria; phylum Bacillota; class Clostridia; order Oscillospirales; family Ruminococcaceae; genus CAZWXJ01. Next base: position 4,008 of record CAZWXJ010000031.1, read on the forward strand.
TATAGTGAAACCTTAAAAGACGTTGCCCTGCACGTAGAGGACAGCGCCACCACCGAAAGCTTCAAAGTAATGGGGCGTGGTGAAATGCACCTTGCTATTTTAATTGAAACCATGCGCCGTGAAGGATACGAACTACAAGTTTCCCCTCCAAAAGTGCTTTACAAAGAAGAAGACGGGCAAACACTTGAACCGTTTGAACTGGTTGTCATTGACGTACCACAAGGGTCTATGGGTAGCGTTATGGAAAAACTTGGTAGCCGTAAAGGTGAGCTTGTGCAAATGACACCACAAGGCGCCCGTATGCGTATTGAATTTCGCATTCCTGCCAGAGGACTTTTCGGGTACCGTAGCGAATTTTTAACTGACACCCGTGGCGAAGGCGTTATGAACACTATTTTTGACGGGTATGACCTTTACAAAGGTGATTTGCCTATGCGTACTACAGGCTCTTTGGTAGCATATGAAACAGGTGAAGCTGTTACCTACGGTTTATACAACGCACAAGAGCGTGGGCAATTGTTTATTAGCGCAGGCGAGCCTGTTTATGCAGGTATGGTAGTGGGTGTTTCACCCAAAGCAGAAGACTTAACTGTTAATGTGTGCAAAAAAAAACAGCTTACCAACACCCGTGCTTCTGGCAGTGATGACGCCTTGCGTTTGATTCCACCACATCGTTTCTCTTTAGAAGGAGCACTAGAATTCATCAAAGAAGATGAACTGGTAGAAGTAACACCTGAAAGCCTTCGTATTCGCAAGCAAATTTTAGACCATAACCAACGTGCGAAAGCGAATAAAAACAAATAATATTTTGATATATGAAAACACCTGCTACAGCTTCCCGGTTGTAGCAGGTGTTTTCTTTATATCCTAAAAAACGGTTGGTTTCATTAGGCGTTTTTACTTAGCTTTTGGCCTTGTGCTGTATCTTCTACAGCATAGCCAAGCGCTGCAATTTCATCGCGCAGGTCATCACTCTTTTTCCAGTCTTTGTCTGCACGGGCTTGTACACGGGCATCAGCCAGTTTTTGTACGTTTTCAGGTATTTCGTAAGTATCTCGGTTATACAAAATGCCAAGAATACCTGTCATGGTATCAAAGGTTTCAGCTGCTTTTTCAAGTGCTGTTTTGCTGGCTTTTCCGCTTTCTGTGTTTATTTCACGGGTGAAGTCAAACAAGGCGGCAAGTGCATCAGGTGTGTTTAAGTCATCATCCATAGCGGCTTCAAACTTTGCAATGGCTTCTGCACCTCTGTCTATCAAAACGGTTTCACCTTCGGCGCCAGCTTTTGAAATGGCAAAGTCCAAATTCTCTCTGGCAGTGTATAAACGTTCTAGTGCTGCAACGTTTTGGTCCATAATTTCACGGGTGAAGTTCAGTGGTGAGCGGTAATGCCCCGTCAACATAAAGTAACGAATCACTTCATAGCCGTATTCATCAGCCACTTCACGCACTTTGAAAAAGTTGTTTAAACTTTTACTCATTTTCTGGTTGTCAATATTCAAAAAGCCGTTGTGCATCCAGTAACGTGCAAACTCTTTCCCGCTAGAGCATTCGCTCTGTGCAATCTCGTTTTCGTGGTGCGGGAACACAAGGTCTACCCCACCAGCATGCAGGTCAATGGTTTCGCCAAGGTGCTTTTTCGCCATAGCTGAGCATTCAATATGCCAACCTGGGCGCCCGGGTCCGTATGGAGACTCCCATGCGGGCTCTCCTTCTTTTGCGCCTTTCCAAAGGGCAAAGTCCATCGGGTTTTCTTTGTCTTCATTTACATCAATACGGGCACCGCTTTCAAGGTCTGCCAGTGGTTGGTGGCTTAATTTTCCATACTCGTCAAACTTTGCCGCTCTGAAGTAAACATCCCCATTCGGGCGGGCATACGCATACCCTTTTTCAACTAGCGTTGCAATAATGTCAAGCATTTCTTGAATATGCTCAGTGGCACGTGGGTGCACGGTAGCAGGCAAAACATTTAAGCCTGCAATATCTTTCAAAAATTCTTCTTCATACTTTCTTGAAACAGCTTCTAATGTGCTACCTTCTTCATTTGCCAAATTGATGATTTTATCATCAACGTCAGTAATGTTTTGCACATAGTTTACTTTGTAGCCTTTGTACATTAGGTAGCGGCGCAGTGTGTCAAACGTAATGGGTGGGCGTGCATTACCTACGTGAATGAAGTTGTAAACCGTTGGCCCGCAGACATAAACATTGAACACACCTTCATGCAACGGGGTAAATTCTTCTTTTTGTCTGGTCATGGTGTTATACACTTTCATAACCTTTCCTCCTTATTTCTTTTATATTCTAAACAAATAAAATTCTCATTGACAAATTCCACTTTCGACTTCAAACCAAAGCGTTTCATGCAATAAAAAAATCGCCTTTGTTTGCATACAGCAAACGAAGGCGACTAAAATAAGCCACGGTTCCACTTCAGTTTATCACTCAAAGCGCCCTGTAACGGAGGCTTCCGCAAACAACTACACAATGGTGCATACCATCTTCGTCACTTGTACTATCGGGGGCACTTCATAAAAGCATTTTGCGAAAGGTGCTTTCAGCGCAGTCACACCTTATCTCTTGCGCAAGTTTCTCTTACTACTTTTCCCGAGTCAACGCATTTTTCATTTGTTAAACGCTATTATACATAATGTGAAAACAAAAAGCAAGCCTATTATTTTGCTGTATTCACAAAATGCCTGTTTTGCCACAAATATTGTGCCCCACTAACCACAGTCACAACAGCAATTGCCCACATTAAAATATGTGAAACGGTGTAGGTCCATGTTGCAAGGGTAGTTGTTCCGTACAGTTCTAAAAAGCCAAGCATAACATATACAATAATAACTGACACCATTTGTAGCACCGTTTTCACTTTGCCCCATATATTAGCAGCAATTACCGCACCTTCGGCTGAGCCAGCCGCCACCATGCGAATACCTGATACTGCAAACTCACGGGTGATGATGAGAATAATAACCAGTGGGTGACAAAGGTTTAAATACATCAAATACACAATGGCAGTTGTCGTTAATATTTTATCTGCCAAAGGGTCAGCAAACTTTCCAAAGTCGGTTACAATGCCTTGTTTACGAGCAATATACCCATCTAAAAAGTCAGTAAAGCTTGCAACCGCAAACACAGCTGCTGCTATAAAATACCTATAAGGCACATTCCAGTGCATAAACAAAATGAAAACAGGAATGAGGCAAATACGTGCCAATGTTAATTTGTTTGGTAAATTCACACTGTTTCCTCCTCAATCACTTTTCCATACAAGTCATAGGTATCGCTATTTTCTATTTTCACGAGGTAAAATTCACCTTGTTTTAACAGGTCATCGCTTTCTACATAGCAAACACCGTCTATTTCAGGGGCGTCATATTTGGTGCGGCAAACCCACATGCCGTTGTCTGTACTAAAGCCATCACATATTACTTCTTGCACCGTGCCCACCAAGGTTGCTTGTCGCTCAGCCATAATACCAGTTTGCAGTTGCATAATATGGTCTGCTCGTTTTTGCTTTTCTTCTTCTGAAAGCTGGTTTGGCATACCTGCCGAAATCGTTCCTTCTTCAGCAGAATAAGCAAAACAGCCAAGACGTTCTATTTTCGCTTCTCGAATAAAATAGTAAAGGTCTTCAAATTGCTTTTCAGTTTCACCTGGGTGCCCTGCAATAACGGTAGAACGCAAGAAAATACCAGGTACTTGTTTGCGTAGCCGTTCAATAGCTGAAAGAATAGTTGCTCTGTTTCCTTTGCGGTTCATTTTGCGCAGCACGTCATCATTAATATGCTGTATTGGCATGTCAATATACGGTAAAATTTTATGGCTTGTTGCCATTACCACAATTAGTTCATCTGTAATATGTTCAGGGTAGGCGTATAATAAACGAATCCACTTAATGCCATCAATCTTTTCTATCTCTTGCAATAAATCGGGCAAAAGCGGGCGCCCTTCTGTGTCTGTTCCATACAGGGTAATATCTTGCGCCACAACAATAATTTCTTTTACACCTTGTTCTGCAAGCCATTTTGCTTCTGCAACGGTTTCATCAAAATTACGTGAGCGCAGTGGCCCACGAATAAGCGGAATGGCGCAATAGTGGCAATTGTTGTTGCAACCCTCAGCAATTTTTAAATAGGCATAGTGACTTGGTGTTGAAATAACCCGTTCTCCCGCTATGGGCAGCCTTTGTTTGTCTGGCAAAGAAACAAGTTTTGCGCCCATACCAACACGGGCAATCACATCAGCAATTTCAGTGTTTGCACCTATGCCCATAACTGCATCACATTCAGGTATTTCGTCCATAACCTCTTGCCCATAACGCTGTGCAAGGCAGCCTGTTACAATTACTTTTAGGTCTTTATTGGCTTGTTTATAAGCACATGCTTCCAAAATATGGTCAATTGCTTCTTGCTTGGCGCTTTCAATAAAGCCGCATGTGTTCACTATTACAACATCTGCTTCTTCTATGGTTGGTACCAACACATGTTGCGCACCCAGTAAAGTAGCGCAAAGCACATCTGCATCACACTGGTTTTTCGGGCACCCTAAAGATATCATTGCTATATTCATTCAAAATCCTCGCTAACATCATCTGTCTCTATGTCTTGTTCTTGCATTACTGTGGCAATTGCCTGTTTTGCATCTCTATATGAAAAACCTTTGCGTTGCAGGGCGGCATATACTTTTTGTGTGTCACCGCTTTGCAAATGCCTCACATATTTTTTGCGCACTAAATGTTCAGCATTATCGCCATCAGGTTCTTCATGCAAAAAAGGTTGCATGGCTTCTGCAATAATGTCATTGCTTAATTTCAGCATTGCAAGTTTTTGCTGGGCTTCCCGCACGGAACACTTTTTTTCTTCTATCAAATACTTGGCACGGTGGGCAGCAAAGCGTTCATCATCAATCAGTTCTAGTTCTTGCATTTTTTGTACCGCTTGCGCTGCTGTGTCTTTGTCAAACATGCGTTCTAGTTTGGTTTGCAGTTCTGCCGTCCCGTAATCTCGAAGTGAAATATACTGTAACGCTTTTGCTTTTGCCTTGCCAAAATCACTTGCACGGCGCAAATGTTCCATTTCTTTTTCTGAAAAGGAAGACCCTTCTTGTATATGATTCAGCAAAAGAGTATCACCATCTACTGAAAATAAAAAGCCTGTAACGCAAAACAGGGCATAGCGCCCCTGTTTTGTTTTTTGTATTTTGGTAATCTCAGTTTGCATTAGTCATCATCTACAGAAATGTCAATACTTGCTGTGCTCGCCGCACTTTTTTTGGTTTCTGCTTTTTTAGTAGGTGGTTCTGGGGTTTCTTCTTTTTCAGCTGCTGGCTTTTCTGGTTTTTTCAGTGCATCCATATTTGCTTTTAGTTGTGCTCTAATTTTTTGGTTCAATTCTTCAGCAAATTCTGGGTTTTCTGCGATATAGGCTTTTACGTTTTCACGACCCTGCCCCAAACGTGTTTCACCATAATTGAACCATGAGCCACCTTTTTGAATAATGTCAAATTCAACAGCCATGTCAAGCAGTTCACCATCTTTTGAAATACCTTGCCCGAACACAATGTCAAACATGGCTTCTTTAAATGGTGGTGCCACTTTGTTTTTCACAATTTTGGCACGGGTTCTGTTACCAACAAAGTTGGTGCCCGTTTTTAAAGATTCTACTCTACGTACATCAATACGTACAGAAGAATAATATTTTAGTGCACGCCCGCCAGAAGTGGTTTCAGGGTTACCATAAATAACACCTACTTTTTCCCGCAGCTGGTTAATGAAAATAGCAACTGTGCCTGTTTTGCCAATGCTACTGGTTAATTTACGCAGTGCTTGGCTCATCAAACGTGCTTGCAAGCCAACGTGGGCATCACCCATTTCGCCTTCAATTTCAGCACGTGGTACAAGCGCCGCCACCGAGTCAAGAACAATTACATCAATAGCGCCTGAACGTACAAGTGCTTCACAAATTTCAAGAGCCTGCTCACCTGTGTCTGGCTGTGAAACCAAAAGCCCGTCAATGTCTACTCCAATGGCTTTTGCATACACAGGGTCTAGCGCATGCTCAACGTCTATAAAAGCTGCCGTACCACCCTGTTTTTGTGCTTCTGCCACAATGTGCAGTGCAACTGTTGTTTTACCTGAACTTTCAGGCCCGTAAATTTCAACAATACGTCCTCTGGGCACACCGCCAATACCAAGGGCTACGTCAAGTGCAATAGACCCAGTAGAGATGGCGTCCACATTCATGTTAAAGTTCTGCCCCAATTTCATAACGGCACCTTTGCCGAATTGTTTTTCGATTTGTGCAATGGCCGTTTCTAAAGCTTTCTGTTTATCACTCACTGAAATGTCCTCCCATTTTTCCAATCGTTTTGTAGTATACCCCTATACTACCATACATGCAGTCCTATAAAACGGACTTATTGTACATATCTTGCAGCATCATAAATTTACCCTTATTATACTATACTCTCTGCCATAATCGCAATGTATTTTCTTACTTTATCGCCCATACACAGCGGTCATTTCCACCATAGTCTTGCATAGCTTCTACTTTTTGGTATCCTTCCGCTTTACACAGGTGCATTACGGCATCTTTTTGGTCATACCCTATTTCCAAAACAAGGGCACCACCCTGTTTTAATGCTGGTTTATAGGCAGGTATAATATGTCTATAAAAGAGAAGTCCATCTTCTCCACCTGCCAGTGCCGTTGTTGGTTCAAAAAAAACTTCTTTTTGCAACATTTGCATTGCTTCACCTGTTAAATACGGCGGGTTTGCTGTAATCATATCCACCGTTTCAGGCATCACGTCTTGCTGGTACATAAAAACATCTGCTTCTTTTACAACAACACCTTTGCCAGATGTATTTTCTGTTAAATAAAAAAGCGCCTGTGGTGAATTTTCAACAGCTGTAACGTCTGCATTTGGAAATGCGTTTTTCATGGCAATGGCAAGTATGCCACTGCCGCTGCACAAGTCGATTATTTTCTTTGGGGTGGGCTGCATTTCTTTGCCAATTGCAACGGCTTTTTCGCAAACAACTTCAGTGTCCTGTCGAGGAATCAACACGCCTTCTCCGACTTTTACGGAAAAATCTAAAAAAGGCCATTCAGCAAACATATATTGTATAGGGTACCCGCTTACTCTTCTTCGAGCAGCTTGCATTAATGCATCTATTTGCTCGTTAGAAAGTAGATATGCACTTTGCCCGACTGCATTTAACCCTGTTACAAACTCAAACAGCAAATTTGCTTCTTGCAACGCATCTTCTATGCCTGCGTCTTGTAGCATGTTTACTAGTTCTGCTTTTACTATTTTCCAGCTTACCATTCTGCCAACTCTTTTTCTTCTGGCATAACAGGTATAACAGATGCAATGGCAACTTCTATCATTTCATCTAGCGGCTCATTGGTAGTTAAACGCTGCGTCCACAGCCCTGGCGCAGAAATAATTTTGGTTAAGAAATTGTCATGCCTACCTGCAAACCGAATTAATTCATAAGAAATGCCCATCACCAGCGGTAACAACACCAATTTTAAAACTACACGCAGTAGTGTGCTTTGCACTGTAATGAAAGAAGAAACCAAAATGCTAACCAGCAACACAATTAAAATAAAACTGGTGCCACAACGTGGGTGAAACCGTGTGTGTTTGCGTATGTTTTCAACCGTCAACTCTTCACCTGCCTCATAGCAAGCAATGGTTTTGTGTTCAGCCCCGTGGTAGCCAAACATTCTTTTAATGTCTTTCATTTGTGAAATAAGAGCTAAGTATATAATAAACATGCCAATTTTCAAAAGCCCTTCCACTGCGGCTCTCCAGCCATGTAGCGGTAAAAAGCTATTTATTACACCCACTACCATGGTAGGTAGCACCATAAACAGTACAATAGCAAGGCTGCCGCCAAGCACAGCACTTAGCACCATTAGTGCGCTATTCCCTTTTTCACCAAAGGTTTTACTAATCCACTTTTCAAACTTAGAATCTTCTTCCACTTCGTCTGGCATTGCTGTTTCAGCAGAATACATTAAACATTGGTAACCTGTTATTAGGCTTTCAATATAATTTATAACACCACGCACCAGCGGCACTTTACCCCATTTATTTGGTTTTACTGCTGTTATTTTCGTTTCAATCTCTCCATTTGGGGTACGCACTGCCACACAATACGCCTCTGGCCCACGCATCATCACTCCTTCAATAAGTGCCTGCCCCCCTACCGAGGTTTTATATGTTTGCTCTTGTTTATTCAAAAAATATCCCTTTCCTATGCTTCGTATAGTGGTAAGTTTACCTGCACCGTTGTACCTTTGTTTTTGGTGCTGTGTATGGAAAGTGTACCCCCATGTGCATTTATAATTTGGTTTACAACTGCAAGGCCAATGCCTGCACCGCGCACTGCGTTTTTCCCTTTGAAAAACTTGGTTTGCACTTGTTTTAAATCGTCCTTTTCAATACCAATACCTGTGTCTTTAAAAGAAATTTGCACCTGCTTTTTCGCAGTTATTTGTACATCAATGCGCCCGCCTTGCGGGGTGTATTTCAAAGCATTGTCAAGTATATTAATAAATACTTGTCGTAGCCTATTTTTGTCTCCTTTTACAGCGGCAATTGCATCTGGTTCTTCGTAATACAGTTCCTTTTTCTCAAGCGCCGCACGTTGTGTGCACATTAAAACAGCATCACTTACTTCTGCAACAATGTCTATCTTTTCAAAGTCAAACGTTAAAGCGCCATTTTGTAGGCGTGAAAAGTCAAGCAATTCTTCAACCATCATATATAGCCTGTCGGTTTCACTTTGTATAATTTGAATGCCCTTTTGATATTCAGGGCTTGTTGTATCTTCCATTTTAGCAAGGGTTTCTGTCCACCCTTTTATAGAAGTAAGAGGTGTACGAAGTTCATGCGAAACAGAAGCAATAAAGTCATTCTTCATCTCTTCCATTTTGCCAAGTTCTTCCGCCATGTGGTTAATGGTATGCCCTAGTTTTCCTATTTCATCATTGTAGTCTTCTTTTACACGTACACCAAAATCTCCTGCAGCAATCTTCGTTGCTGTTTCTTCAATTTCACCTACAGGGTTTACAATACTGCGCACAAAAAACATACCTGATGTAACAGAGAAAAGAATAATAAGTAGCACCACTAAAACAGACATGAAAATGGTCACATTAATTTGATCGTACACTTTGTCTAAACTTGTTACAATGCGCAAAGCAACCGCATTTTCTGTAGGGTAGTCAAGAAAAATGGTAATGGCCATAACACGTTCGCCCTGCCCCATGTCTCCAGTGAACTCACCCATTCCATTTTCGCTATGATTGGCTTTTTCAAAGTCTTCCATCGTTTCTTGCGGGCTAGGCATATAACCACTGCTAGTGGCAACAACACGTCCATTGGAGTCTACTAGCATTAGCTCAAACTTATCCGTTTCGCCAAACTCTGTAACTGTACGCAACAAAATTTCATCACGCTCTTCTTCTGAAAGGCTTGCTGTAACTGACAGTTGCCCATTTAGCGTATTCATGCGTGCCATCATTGACTGCCGCACGCTGCTTTTATAGGTATTAATTGTCCAAGCGGCAAGAAGCCCCTCTGCTACAATTAACAATGCAATTGTAAACAAAAGGCTTCCTCGTATCCACCGTTTTGTAATACTGTTCATAAGTGCTCCTTAGGGTTTATGCACTCCACCGGTAACCGTAACCCCAAACTGTTAAAATGTGCATCGGGTTCGAAGGTTCATCCTCTACTTTCATGCGTAACCTGCGAATATTTACGTCGACAATTTTTACATCGCCGAAATAATTTTTACCCCACACGCCTTCCAAAATAACGTCTCGGCTTAAGGCAACACCAGGGTTTTCAAAAAACAATTCCATAATTTGAAATTCAACCTGTGTTAAATCAATTATCTTTTCGCCTTTTAATAAAAACCTGCTTTTTAAGTCCAGCACAAAATCTCCTGAAAGCAATTTCCCATCTGTCTGTTGCTCAGGTGCGGCTCGATTAATGCGCCTGCCAAGTGCTTCCATACGAGCAAGCAATTCTGACACGCTAAAAGGCTTCGTCATATAGTCATCTGCCCCAATAGAAAGCCCCCGAATTTTGTCTTGCTCTTGTGACTTTGCCGACAAAATAATAATGCCGATATTTGCATTCTCACGGCGAATGTTTTCACATAAAGAGAACCCGTTCATACCTGGAAGCATGACATCTAGAATAGCAATGTCAAAGGGCTCATCGTCGCTTTCCATAAAAGCTAGCGCTCGTTCAGCGGTGGCAGCTTCTATTGTATTATACCCGCTCATACGCAAGTTCAAAGAGATCATTTCACGGATGGAATCTTCATCTTCAACAATTAATACACGTTTCATAGTTTTACACCTACCTTAAAATTACGAATCCTGAAAGCAAAGTGCCTGGGTCAATTTCTGCAGGAAGCACCCCGATATGAATATATACACGGTATCCGCCACTCATGGCAAGTTGTGTATATTCATCTTGTTCGCTACCTGTAAAATTTTCACTTTTGGTGAGTAGTACAATATCAAAAACAAGCTCTCCTGTTTCAATATTTTTTACAAAGTAATTCCGGCTTTCCTCATTATACTCTATATAAACTGTTTCACGCAAAGCATTCGGCAATTTTAAAAAATAACCAAATTCAATATCTGCCAGCCCAAAACAATCGGGCTCTTCCATGCTGTAAAACACGTCATACCATTCCACCGCCAAAAAGCGGTTTTCGTTCGGCGCACCTGTGAATGGGCCTGCAACAACGGGCACTTCTATTGCACCGTCTTCATCAAGGTCCATACTAAGTAACACATTGGTTGAACGGGTGGTTGCTGAAACAAAATCTTCATCGCCAAGTAGTTCATATTCTTTTAGGCTACCATTTTCATAATACACTGCTGTACTTGCCATGCCTGATGATGATACTACCCCACGGTCGCAGTCCATCACCACAATGTTTTCTCGGTTTGGGCCAATGCTTTGCAGCATGTTGTTGCATTTGCGTAATTTATTGTTCATTTCATATTCTGTAACCGTTTTCAATGTGCCTTCACTGGCAGACACTAGACTTAACACAATGCCATCCGTCGTGTTGCTTTTCGGCGTTACTGAAATTAACAAATCTTCTACGCCGTCCTGTGTCATGTCACACACTACAAATGTAGAATAGGCTTGCTCATGCACTTTTGTTAAATGAATATTACCATCTGCATCTAAACAGTTGTATATAACCATATAGTATTCATTCAAACTTGGGTTTTGGTAGCCAACCACCAATTGTTTACCGCCACTTTTGTAAAAACTAGCTAGTGTAAATTGCTCTATTTCAGCAGAAACACCCTCTTCTTCTCCTACGGCAACATAGCCATTTTCAGTGCTTTGTAGTACAGCAATGCGTACATTCGCACCCTTTTGCGGCGCAACATAAAATACAATCACTTCTTGCACGCCGTCACCGTCAAGGTCTTCCATTGAAATGGGAAACACATACTCGCCATTTGAAGGGGCTTTCAGTTGAATACTGCCGCCTTCTTTTTCTTCAAGTGCTTGCACAACTTCGGCTTGCATTTGTGTAATTTTGGGCGGGGAAAGCAATTCTTCTACATTCTGCCCACTACCTGTTAAACTACAACTTGAAAAAAGGAATACGCAAGCAAGTAGCGCCGCTGTTATTTTTTTCAAACAACTACCTCCTGCCTTACCACTGGTTGTAATGTACGGTTGTTTCAAGGTCTCTGTTTGGCAATTTGCCTTCTTCCGCTGGGTAGCCCAG
>CAZWXJ010000032.1:0-15592 GCA_964637735.1 uncultured Oscillospiraceae bacterium
CTGAAAAGGACGAAGATGATAAATGAAAAAAAAGCTAACGCTCATTTTACTTTTGTGCATGATTTTTTCTTTGTTTCCTTCTTGTAGTGAAGATGTACCGCCTACAGCTTTAATATATGTCGGCGATATTTCTATGAATGCGTATGAAGAACACGTTTTATTTTTGACTGAAACTTCCTTGTTAGCTGATATTTCTGTTGAAACCATTTTTGCTTCTGAATACTTGGCAGTAGAAACAGATGAAAGTGGCAAAACTACTTCAAACACATTGGAAGATTTATTCGATAAAAAGTTTTCTTCTTTACTTGTAAGGGCTTCTACCACTGAAGAAGCCAATGAAATATTAGCTTTAGCAAAGAAAAAGAATATCCCCGTTGTATTTTATGGTGTTTCTCCTGGTAGCGAGCAATTAACAGCTTATGAAAATGCGTGGTACGTTTGCTTTAGCCCAGCTTTACAAGGTGAGATTGCCGGCGCCATTGTGGGTATATCAAACCGAAATGCACTTATACCTGACAAAAATGAAAATTTGCTTTTAGACACTGTTTTTCTTTACAATGCAGAAAATGAAACTGAAAAAACACAAATTGATTTTGCAATTCATTCTATAGAAGATACAGGTTTATTTATAAATTCTTTAATGCATATTTCTGCTGGTGCAGATGCGAATTACCTTGAAACCGTTTATACAGAACATGGTAACACAATTGAAACGTTCATATGTGTGAATGATGTTTATATTGTTTCAACCGTTCAATACTTATTAGAGGTTTCGCCCACTTTTTATGAGGACAGCCAGTTTACCATTACGGGCATTGGCAATACACCAGAGGTTTTAGAACTTGTTTCACAAGGCTATGTTTTAGGCGTTGCGTTTTGCAACCCTGTTACCTTGGCAAACGCTCTTTCTACATTGACAATGAATACTACTTTACAGTTAAACATAACAAGCGGTACTTCATATAAACTAGATGCAAACCGCATTTTATATTTGCCTGTTGAGGCTGTCACTATACAAAATGTTGAACGTGCATTGCAAACATATAATAAAGATTAGGCGGTGAAATTTTATGGAATTCAATGACATTATTAAAACACGTGCTAGTATACGCAAATACAAGAAAACACCTGTTGAACCTGAAAAAATTGAATTGCTTATGCAAACTCTTGCCTCTGCACCTTCTTCAGCAAATAGACAAGAATGGAAAGTTGTTGCTGTTACAAACCCTGCAATACTAAAAGAATTAACAGCCGCTGCAGAAAGCCGCCCGCCTATTTCTGAAGTACCACTTGTGTTTTGCATTGTTAGCACAGAAAATGAAAATGTAAACGACAGCGGCTTGAACAAAGGAACAATTGATGGTGCTATTCTTTCTACATACCTGTGCCTTGCAGCGCATAACATGGGGCTTGGCTCTTGCTGGGTAGGCAGCTTTGACCAAAAGCTTGCTGCCAACGCAATTCATTTGCCGAAAGATTATTTTATAGTTTCACTTTTTGCTGTAGGCTATGCAGATGAATCTCCTGCCCCACGCCCAAGAAAACCTCTCTCTGAATTTACTGTATACGACCATTTTTAGTATTTTTTAAATTTGAATTTATAAACAGCGGCAGGGTCTGCCGCTGTTTATTCATAAAGGAGTATTTATGTCATTAGAAAAAAACCAAGTCATACCGTTAACAATCACTGGCTTCACAAATGAAGGTGTGGGTGTGGGGCACTTTGAAGGTCAAGCTGTTTTCGTACCTTACTCTGCATCTGAAGATGTTTTACAAGTAAAAATAGTGAAAGCTATGGATAAATACGCCTATGGAAAAATTCAAGAAATTGTTACGCCATCTTCTACACGTATTTCTTCAGAATGCCCAGCATATGAAAAATGTGGTGGTTGCTCTTACCAGCATGTGCTTTATGAAAATGAATTGCATGCAAAGGAACAAATTGTAATAGACGCCATGCAGCGCATAGGCAAAATTTCTGCACCTGTTTTACCCATTGTTCCCTCCCCTACAAAACAGCAGTACCGCAATAAAGTAATATACCCTTTATGCAAAATAAACGGTGTAACACATACAGGCTTTTTTGCTAGCCGAAGCCACCGCATTGTCCCCGTTTCAAATTGTATGCTACAACCGTCTTCGCTAAATGAAATAAGCAATTTTGTTTGTGAAATTATTGATAAACACCGCCTTTCTGTTTATGAAGAAGAATCTCATAGAGGCCTCATGCGGTATATTTATTTAAGGCAGGCAGACGTGACAGGTCACGTTATGCTGTGTTTTGTTATCAATGGAAAAGAATTACCGCATGCAGGGCAGATTTGCCGAGCTCTTACCACAAAATTCCCTGACATTCAAAGTATTATGTTAAATATCAACACCGCCAAAACAAATGTAATGCTTGGCAAAAAATATATCAACTTGGTTGGAAAAGACTTTTTAATCGATACTTTAGCAGATGTATCTCTGCAAATTTCACCAGCGTCTTTCTACCAGGTAAACCATGCAGCGTGTGAGACTTTATACAGCATTGTGAAAGATTTTGCCGATTTAAAAAGCACAGATATTGTACTTGATTTATATTGTGGCGTTGGCTCAATTGGGCTTTCGTTTGCAAATAGTTGTGAAAAGTTGGTTGGCGTTGAAATTGTTGACGATGCCATAAAAATGGCAAATGCAAATGCGAAATTAAATAACATTACAAATGCAAGTTTTATTTCAGAAGATGCAGGCATTGCGGCTGACAAACTTGCAGAAGATGGTTTATTGCCTAATGTTGTTATTGTTGACCCACCCCGAAAAGGGTGTGACACGCTTACCTTAAACGCAATTGTTAAAATGAACCCTGAAAAAGTGGTTATGGTAAGTTGCAACCCTGCCACCGCCGCCCGTGATGCGCAAACACTGCAAAACCATGGCTTTAAAACGGTTAAAATTCAACCTCTTGACATGTTCCCCCGCACAAAACATGTGGAATGCGTCGTCTTGATGACGAAGGAAATATAGAATATCTTTTTAAAGGAAAATTTCTATGAATAAAAAGCGAAAAGAAATTGTCGCCAGCCATGAAATTCTGATATCAACATATATAACCTTGGCGGGTTCGAGCAAAAAGTGCTAATTGAAGGAAAAACAAAAGAGTTGCCTATTGTAATCACTCTTCACGGAGGCCCAGGTACACCCATTCCATTTTGCGTTGGAGGAAGAGGGCTTTTCCCTGCGCTTAGTGAGAAATGCATTTTAGTGAGCTGGGACCAATATGGTTGCGGAATTAACAATGCAGAACTTCCTGACCATTTTACAATTGAAAATTTTGTTGAAATGACAAGAGATTTGATTGTTTCTTTAAAACAAGAATTCAAAAGCAATAAAATATATCTTTTTGCTATGTCATGGGGTTCCGTGTTGTCTGCAAAAGCGGCTTACGAATTTCCTTATTTGATAGATGGCGTTATTGTATACGGGCAAGTGCTACGAAATTTAATGCATACAGATGATGTTATTGAGGCATTAATGGAATCCAGCGCATCTCCAAAGTCAAAAGAAGAAATGACAATAGTTTTGAAAAAAGAGTTCCCAACCAATAAAGAAATTATGTCCATCAGCAAATGGATTCGAAAATATACACAAGGGTACCAAAACAAAAATACTGCCAAAGCGCCCTTTGGTAACATTATGAAAGGCATTATGGTAAGCCCTGATTATACTTTAAAAGATTTTATTGCCATATTAAAAAATGGTTATGCGAAGAACAATAGCATTATGAATGAACTTTCTAAAATAGATCTATCTAATACATTGACGAAGGTATCAGTTCCATATCATATTGTTCAAGGTGATACCGATATCGTTACGTCAACTGAAGAAATTTCAAAATTTGTGAATAAATGTAATAACCAATATTTATCAATAAGTATTGTTGAAAATTCTGCGCACATTCCAAGTGAAAAAGGCATGAATACTATAATGAACATGGTATGTAATTTTAATGAATGGTTGCCAACATTTGGTTAGTTAGTTTGCTCAACCTTTTATCTTATTCTCAGATTAATAGAATCAATTGAAAATAGGAGTGACGTTATGAGTAATAAACAAAACACTGCATGTGAACACACTTATGACGATTTCGAAGCTCTTTATAACTCATTAAAGAAACACGATTCGAAAAATATATTACAGTTGAACGACGAAAAAACGATAATGCTTATACAGTTGAACGACCATTATCACATTAACATATACACTGGTGATTTTGAAACTTATGTAGAATACGCAAAAGACGGTAAGCAAATGACACATTCTCATTTAGATTATGAAGAAACATTTGAAGAATTGTTAGATTGCTTAAATAACCCACAAACGTGTATTGATTTTTTTACAGAAAACCAGAAAAAAGAAAAACAAAATAAAAAATCATATTTATTAGTTGTAATTGCGATATGCATATTGTTAATAATTGTAACCACACTGTATTATAATTAAATCCGTCAAAACCAATACGCCGATTCACGTTATGTATGACAGAATAAGTATTAAGAGAGGCTCATTGACATGACGAAAATAAAACTGAGTACACTAATGGATGCACTCGATTCTTATAGTGACATAGAAGAATATGGGTATTATATAAACATTAACACAGAAGAAGAATTCATTCTATGGGATGACCTTGTTAATAGCAATGAAAATAAAGAATTGTATAACCATATTCTAAATAATCCCAATACATATTTAAAGTTGCCAGGCGCAAATAGTGTTAATATGGTTGATGTGATGAACCATTTTATTGACGAAACTCTTTTCGACGAAAAGCAACGCAAGAAAATGAAACGTACTATGAATCATAAGAGTCCTGTTATTGAATTCTTAAAAACAACATCTACCTTAGGCATTACAAAAGAATGGGAAAATTACCGCAACACACAATATGAAGTGTTTGCCAAAAAATGGTGTGATGAAAACAATATAGCATGGGTTGAAATTTAAACCATTTAAATATGGCATTAAAAAACAAAAGCACTCTATCAATTGATAGAGTGCTTTTTACTTGGTGGACCCGAAGAGGATCGAACTCTCGACCTCCGCGTTGCGAACGCGGCGCTCTCCCATCTGAGCTACGAGCCCAAGTATTACTTAAATAAAGTAATACTTTTTAATTGAAAAGTCAAGGTAATAAATATTGCCACTTATTGTAAGTATTTGTCAAACCAATTCGTCATTTCTTCTAAGCGCCTAGCCCTGTGTTTCGGCTTTCCCCTGCGGCTTAATTCGTGGTTTTCACCTTTAAACATACACAAACGTGCTGGTATATTATGGTATTTCAAAGCAGAAAACATCTGTAATCCTTCAGGTAACCAACATCTGTAATCTTCTTCTGAATGAATAAACAATGTCGGCGTAGTTACTTTATCAGCATATTTTAAAGGAGATTGTTTCCAGACTTTGTCTACATCATTCCACGGTGTTGCACCTACTTGGTCTTCTGCGAAATAATACCCAATGTCTGTGGTATATGCCATGGACACCCAGTTTGAAATACTGCGTTGAGAAGCAGCGCATTTAAACCTATTTGTGTGCCCAATAATCCAGTTGGTCATGAAACCACCATAAGAACCGCCAGTTACGCCAATGCGCTCACTGTCAATCGCAGAGTATTTTTCGAGCGTAACATCTACAAATTTCATGGTGTCTTCATAGTCTATTGTTCCATATTTCCCACGAATATCGGCGAAATCATCACCTTTTCCATCGCCGCCTCTAGGGTTGCAATACAAGACGAAATATCCCTTATTTGCCCACACCTGCATTTCATGGTAAAACACTGTTCCATATGCCGTTTTAGGGCCACCATGAATATCTAAAATAGCTGGGTATTTTTTTGTTGCATCATAATCAATCGGCTTCAGCACAAATCCATCTAAAGTAACACCATCATTTTGGTATGTAAAATGTTCAGGTTTTGCTACATATTTTTCATGCAAAATATCAGTATTGAAATTGGTTATTTTCACTTCTGCTTTTTTGCTTTGGTAATACAATTCTTGCAAATCATTGTTGCGCAGCCCAATGAAATAAACATCATCATTCGCAACATCAAAACAATCTATTGCGCCTTCATGGTTATTAATTGTTTCCATTGTTCCATTCGTGAAAAGTTTATATAAAATAGTTTGAAAACCTTCAGTTGTCGTAAAATACAAGGCATCTTTTTGCACGCGAACGTTTTCCCCACCACCTAAACGGCAGTCAGATCCAACCGAGTTTCCATAAGAGATATCTTCATCATGCCATATTTCAACTGTTCCGTTTTTCACTAAATAATAGGCGGAATTTTGGTTCAAGCCATGATGAGACATATCATTTCCTTCAAAATATATAAGCTTCTCTATATACCCACCATCATGAATGCTGTATATGTTATTTTGCACAATTTCTTTTTCTTTTTTTGCTTTTACATTATACTCATACAATGCGTCATAATTCAGCATTTTGCCTTGCATCTCTCTAACAGTGTATAAAATTTGAGAATTCAAAACGTCTAGTAAATGCGCATCATGCTTTTCATCAGTAATTTGTACAAGTTTATTTCCATTTTCATTAAAGTAAAAAAGAATACTTCTTTTTTTATTGGTAAATCCTTTTCCATTTTCCCAAAAAGGAATTTCATCAATTACTTCATAATCTTTTTCATCATCGACGTCAAGTGTTGCGCCATTTGTGTTTGTCTTGTTATAATCGACCACTGCAGTCAAAGCAAAAGCTCTATCGCTCATTACTTTAATATCCGAAACTGCTAAGGGAATTTGCATATATTCGCACGCTTCCCCACCATTTATAGAAAGAGCATAAAAGCACGTCCATTCCTCACCTTTTTCTTTCTTCTTTTTTATATCTTTATTTCTGTCTGCAGAAAAAAGAATGGTGGAATCATCAAGCCAAAAAGCACTTTGTATATCGTGCAAAGTTGTCATTTGCTTATAGGTTTTATCCTCTGTTTGAAAAAGCCATAAGTCTGAATCATAGTTATTTTCATTTACATTTGCGCTTTTTACCAAAAAAAGCCCCTGCTTTTTATCCGGCGAAAGTTCAATGCCTGATAAAAATTGATATTGCAAAAAATCTGTTAATTCTATTTTTTTCATAACTGGCATCCTTCATAATAAATTTTGCTTTATGTTACTTTTGAATTTTCGAAAGTAAGTTTTCACCATCTAGGTTTTCTGTTGGTACCTCGAAATAATCAGCAATTGTTTTAGCAACACAACCGAAAGATTTTTTCGTACCTAAGTTTACCCCTTGCTTAATATGCTCGCCATATACCAAGAAGGGTGTGTATTCTCTGGAATGGTCAGTGGAAGAGGTTCCAGGGTCACAACCATGGTCAGCTGTAATCATTAAAATATCATCCTCTTTTAACAAAGGTAATAATTCACCAAGTTGCGTGTCAAACTCCGTCATGGCATTCGCATAACCATCTATGTCGTTTCTGTGCCCGTAAGTTGAGTCAAACTCAACCAAGTTCACGAAACATAGTCCATTAAAATCTTTCTTTGCAAGTTCAATGGTAACTTCCATTCCTTCTTTATTAGATGCTGTTTTATAAGAAGTATCAATTCCTTCGCCATCAAAAATATCGTATATTTTCCCGACAGAAATGGTATCAAAGCCTTTTTCTTGCAAAAAGTCTAACACCGTTTTTCTTGGCGGTTTCAAGCTGAAATCGTGCCTGTTGGCAGTGCGTTTGAAGTTACCTTTACCTGTTCCAACAAAAGGCCTTGCAATAACACGCCCCACGCCATCTTTTCCTTGCAGCATATCCCTTGCAATCTGGCAATATTTATACAGTTCTTCTATGGGAACAATTTCTTCATGTGCGGCAATTTGAAAAACGCTGTCAGCAGATGTATAAACCAGCAAAGCGCCTGTTTTCATATGTTCCTCGCCGTAATCATCAAGCAGCTCTGTGCCAGAGTATGGTTTATTACAAAGTACTTTTCGCCCTGTTTTTTCTTCAAACTCTTGAATAATATAATCTGGAAACCCGTTTGGGTACGTGGGTAAAGGCCATTCACTTGACACACCTGCAATTTCCCAGTGCCCTACCGTCGTATCTTTCCCTTGAGATAGTTCTTCAAGTCTTCCAAAACTGCCTATAGGTGCATTTATAGAAGGCTTACAAACAACACCATCTATATTAAACAGCCCTAGTTTTTCTAAATTAGGTGTGTTGTAATATTTACTTTTTACAATGGTAGCAAGGGTATTGCTACCTTCATCACCAAACTCTTTGGCATCTGGCGCTTCACCAATGCCAAAGCTATCTAATATAATCAAAAATACTCTTTTTTTCATAGAATGCCTCCTATTAATGTTTACTAAGTATACTCTTTTTTAATGCATTTGTTAATAAGTTTCCCTTTTAGCATTTCATTATGTATAATATATTTATAAATTAAGTTTCTGAGAGGTAATTATGCGTAAAACAAAAATTATTTGCACACTTGGCCCATCAACAGATTCGCCAGAAATATTAAAAAATATGGTTCAAGCTGGCATGAATGTTGCAAGATTTAACTTTTCTCATGGTACTCATGACGAACATTTGAGTAGACTACAAATGCTTATAAATATACGAGATGAATTAGATGTACCTATTGCAACGATGCTGGATACCAAAGGCCCTGAAATACGCCTAAAGAATTTTGAAAACGGCTTTGCACAGTTAATAAAGGGGCAACTGTTTACTTTAACTACAAAAGATATTCTTGGAGATGCAACAATTTGTAGTATAACCTACCCCGACTTGCCAAAAGATGTTTCAGTAGGCGATCATATTTTAATGGACGATGGTCTCATTTCTTTAAAAATAACCAGTATAACTGATACAGATATTGCATGCCTTGTTGAAAACGATGGCATTATTAAAGATAAAAAAAGTATTAACTTACCTGGTATCAGGCTTTCCGTTTCCTATATCAGCGAAAAAGACAAAGAAGACTTTTTATTTGGAATAAAACACAACTTTGATTTTTTGGCATGTTCTTTTGTGCGTAGCGCAGATGACATTTTACAAGTGCGCACCCTTTTAAAAGAAAACGGCTGTGACACAATGCGCATTATATCAAAAATTGAAAACGACGAAGGTATTCGTAACATTGATGAAATTATAGAAGTATCTGACGGTATTATGATTGCACGTGGAGACATGGGCGTTGAAATTGACTTTACACAAATTCCTATGATACAAAAACAACTCATCTCTAAATGTTATACATCAGGTAAACCTGCTATAACTGCTACACAAATGTTAGAGTCTATGGTAACAAACCCACGCCCCACACGTGCTGAAACAACTGATGTAGCCAATGCTGTTTATGACGGCACCAGTGCCATTATGCTTTCAGGAGAAACCGCTTCGGGGAAATATCCAGTTGAGGCCGTTTCTACAATGTCAAATATTGCGAAACGTGCAGAAGAAAGCATTGATTATATACATCGCTTTTACACGACACCTCTCAGTAAGCACTTAAGTATTGCAGATGCTGTTTCTCATTCCGCATGTGGTACTGCTATCAATGTTGATGCAAAAGCAATTGTAACTGTTAGCAAATCTGGCAAAACCGCACGGTTTATCTCTAAATGGCGCCCTGCTGCGCCCATCATTGCTTGCGTGACTGATGACTATGTATATCGTCAACTGGCACTGTCCTGGGGAGTAACGCCTTTATTAATGGCCGAAGTGTATTCCACTGATGAATTGTTCTTACTTTCTGCTCAAACGGCAAAAAAGGCAGGTTTTGTAGCCATAGGGGATACAATTGTAACAACCGCAGGAGTTCCTGTTGGGATTGCAGGTACCACAAATATTTTGAAAGCTGACGTTGTTCTTTAAATACAATTGCTTGCTTAAATACACCACATATTTCTTTATTGTGCTTTATCTGTTTTTTCTTGCATAAACATTGAATTTGTCTTGACTTTACGTTCAATTTATTATAACATATTTGAGTCAAACAAAATTGCCGCTGTGGTGGAATTGGCAGACACAAGGGACTTAAAATCCCTCGGTGGTAACATCGTACCGGTTCAAGTCCGGTCAGCGGCACCAAAAACGGCAAGATATATATCTTGCCGTTTTTTCTCAATAATGAATAAAAGAGGGGTGCATGTGAAAAAATATATAAAGCTTTTTCGTTTGAAGAGTTGGTCAAAAAATGCATTGATTTTTTTGCCGTTATTTTTTCATGGCGCTATTTTTGAATTACCCTTGCTTTTAAATACAGCATTTGCCTTTATCACTTTCTGCCTTGCATCTTCGTTTATTTATATTATAAACGATATAAAAGATATTGACCTTGACCTGCAGCACCCTATTAAAAAAAATCGCCCTATTGCATCTGGTGAAGTTTCCATTAAAAATGCACATATCTGTGCTGCGGTTTTATGTATCATTACTGTTTTCCTTTCTGTATTGGGATGGCTACAATTCAATTATCGGTTTGCACTTATTATTTTCACTTATATAGTTTTAAATTTAATTTATTGCTTTGGCGCAAAACATATTCCTTTACTTGATGTTTTCATACTTTCAGCGGGGTTTTTACTTCGCTTATTTATAGGTGCCCTCGTAACGAATATCGCCATTTCTGACTGGCTATACCTTACTGTTTTATGTGGTAGTTTGTACCTCAGTTTCTTAAAACGAAAAAAAGAGTATGATGTTGCCACATCTGCCCGCTTAGTTTTAAGCAAATATTCTGCGCCTTTTTTAAGAGATGCCTCTAACATTTGCCTAACACTTTCAATTGCCTTTTATTCATTATGGTGTATAGACAATAACCCATTATACAAATTTACAATTCCTATTTTTCTATTTATTATTTTCAAATACAATTTAAACATTGAAAAAGGAATCTCTGGTGACCCTGTTGAAAACATTTTTGGTGATAAACTTTTACTTTTTTTAATAGGTATGCTCGGTATTTCCCTCTTTTTCATTCAATATATTCCCTTTTAATCATCATCTCGTTAAAAAATTCGTAACATTTTAAAAATAGTTTATACAAATATCATTTGCAGATATACTATATAATAAATTGATGCTCACAACACTTCGTAAGGAGACTACCATGAATCTAATTCGCTTTCAAAATTTGTATCAAGATTTACATCTTCCTGTTATTGTCTGCAAAAATGCAGACAACTTGCCGATTGTGTATATGAATACATCAGCAAGTATTTTGTTTGCGCCTTCCTATTCTACCGACTCTCTTTCTAACAACGTCTCTACCATGTTTTTAAAAGAAACTTTACAAATAGCATCTAATGAAGCATTTGCAGTGTTTTCTAACACAATGAATAATTTGGGTTATGTAAATAACCATGCAGGTGAAGTTATTACCTTTGATGGAAAAAAGGTGTCTGTCTCTGTTTATTCAAATAGCATTACAATTGAAAAAGAAAATGATTATTTTGTGCTTTACTTCATTGAAAGAGACAATTCTGAAGATCATGACAATCAAATTTCTGCCATCATTAATGCTTCTTTCTTAACCACAGACGTGAACGAGTCTATTCAAACTGTGCTTTCCCTTACAGGGCAATACATCGATGTTAGCCGTGTGTATATATTCGAAGAAATTTCTGCCACCACTACTAGAAATACCTATGAATGGTGTGCTGCTGGTATTGAACCCGCTATTTAAGATTTGCAAGACTTGAAAAAAGACGAATATAATTATGATGTTATTATTGACTCTGGAATATATGTTACAGATGATGTGCGTACCCTTCCAGATGAAGACCGTGAAATATTAGAAATGCAAAATATCAAATCTTTAGCCCTTATTCCCTTCTTTGACAATAAAAAAGCTTTGGGCTATGTTGGGTTTGACGACTGCGATAAATACCGTGTTTGGTCTCACAATGACATTCAATTCTTGCAAAGCATTTCTGTACTTTTAGCTACCCTTATAAAAAGACGTAAAGCAGAAGAAGGCGTTAAGTTAAGCCAAGATATTTTGAAATTGATTACTGATAACTCAGACGATATTATTTTTGTAAATTCTTTAGATGATTATAAAATTAAATTTGCTAGCCGTTCTCTGGCAGATATTGTAAATGCAACACCAAACCAATTAATTGGACGAACTGTTTGGGATATATTTAACGTTAACAAAGAAGAAGCTGAAGATATTGGGTTAATGCCCACTATCACTTTAGACACAGGAAAAGAACGGTCAGGAACAATCGTTGGGGAGATGACCAATCTCATCAATGGAAAAACCTACTTGACTCGTGACAACGTTATTCACTGGGTTGACGGTGAACTGGTGCATATTCAAACTGCAATTGACATTTCTGCTAGAAAAGAATATGAAGAACAACTTCGCTTTTTTGCCTCTACTGATGTAATGACTGGCATTTATAACCGTGAGTGGGGTAGCACTGTTTTAGAAGAAAAAATCAATGGTGAAAACCCAGAGTCTGGTATTTTGTGTTTCATTGACGTTGATGGTTTAAAAAATACAAACGATACATTTGGGCACCATGCTGGAGATAACTTATTACAAAAAACTGTTGACTCCGTACAAAATCATCTTAATCTTGATAAAGACTTTATCTGCCGGTGGGGTGGCGATGAATTTTTGGTTTGGTTCTCTGACACCTATGACAATGCCGACACACGTATAAAATCTATTCAAGAAGATTTGCAAAAAATAAACCAAAGCAAAGAATACCCGTTTATTTTTTCTTTTAGTTATGGTTTAATTCCTTTTACGCCAAATACAGGCACAACTTTAGACTCTTTGGTTACAACTGCAGATGAGCTAATGTATAAAAATAAAATGAATAAACGTGGCATGAATATGCGCAGACGACGTGATGATGATTTCCCTGCAGATTAAGCACAAATATAAAAAGCACTGGTAACAAACCAGTGCTTTTTTGTTGCAAAATATATGATTACTTAATTTCTTTTTGCCCGCCCATGTAAGGCTGTAGTACATCAGGAATACGAACTGTTCCATCTGCTTGCAAGTTGTTTTCAAGGAATGCAATAAGCATACGTGGAGGTGCAACAACCGTGTTGTTCAATGTGTGGGCGAAGTAATTGGTGCCGTCTTCCCCACGAACACGAATGTTTAGTCTGCGTGCTTGTGCATCGCCTAAGTTAGAACAACTTCCAACTTCAAAGTATTTGTTTTGTCGCGGGCTCCATGCTTCAACGTCTAAGCTTTTTACTTTTAAGTCAGCAAGGTCACCCGAACAACATTCTAATGTACGTACAGGAATATCAAGCGTACGAAAAAAGTCAACAGTTGCCTGCCACAAAATATCAAACCATTTTGGGCTATCTTCTGGTTCGCAAACAACTACCATTTCTTGTTTTTCAAATTGGTGAATACGGTATACACCACGTTCTTCAATACCATGCGCACCAACTTCTTTACGGAAACAAGGTGAATAGCTTGTCAATGCTTGTGGCAATGTGTCTTTTTCATTTAAACTATTAATGAATTTACCAATCATGGAATGTTCACTCGTACCGATTAAATAAAGGTCTTCCCCTTCAATTTTGTACATCATGTTATTCATTTCTGTAAAACTCATAACACCTGTAACAACTTCACCACGAATCATGAATGGTGGAATATAATATTCAAATCCTTTGTTAATCATAAAATCACGTGCGTAAGATAAAATCGAAGAATGTAAACGTGCAATATCACCTTTCAAGAAATAGAAACCGCTACCACTGGTATTGCGGGCACTTTCAAGGTCAATACCGTTATATGTTTCCATCATATCAATATGATACGGCACTTCATATGGTGGAACAACAGGGTCGCCAAATTTTTCAATTTCAACGTTTTCAGTATCATCTTTTCCAAGAGGCACTGAATCATCAATAATTTGAGGAATCACCATCATACGGTCTTTGATTTGTGCTTCCAAGTCTTCTTCTAATATTTCAAGTTTTTCAAGTTCAGCAGCAATGTCAGCAACTTGTTGTTTCGTTGCCTCTGCTTCATCTTTTTTGCCTTGTGCCATTAATGCACCAATTTCTTTACTAATGGTGTTGCGTTTCCCCCGAAGCTCATCAGCACGAGATTTCGCCTCTCTGAACTTTTGGTCAAGTTCTAGTACCTCATCTACAAGAACCAATTTCTCATCTTGAAATTTTTTCTTAATGTTCTCTTTTACAAGGTCTGGGTTTGTACGAATTAGTTTGATGTCAATCATCTTTTTACTACCTCCTGAAATAATATTTGTTCTGCATTAGCTCAGAAAATAAAAATACCCTCCAAGCCCATACAAACATATGGGACGGAAGGTTCCGCGTTGCCACCCAAATTGCCATAGTTCACTATGTAAACTATTGACCACTCGTTTTATGCTATAAAGGGCATACCCTTTGGCTCATCACCAAAAACTCCGAAAGTGGAAAGGATGCTTCCTTACCGATTCACACCTACCATCGGCTCTCTTCAAAGGTACACATACCGTAGCTTTCATCATCGCTTACTGCTTATTATAGCTATGTCGCTTCTTTTTTGCAAGCCTTTTCTAATAAAACAGTTTTTGCACAAAGAAAAATAAAAGAAACAGTATGTTGTATACTGTTTCTTTTACTGTTTCTTTTACAGTTTATTTTAAATAGTCTTTTACATTCAAAGCACGCATTGAATTTAGTATAGCAATTACCGAAACGCCTACATCAGCAAAAACGGCTTCCCACATAGTAGCTATGCCAAAAGCACCTAAAATAAGTGCCAAGGCTTTTACACCAAGAGCAAACACAATGTTTTGCTTAACAATGCGTAATGTTTTTTGGGCAATTTCCATTGCAACAATAATTTTGGAAGGTTTATCATCCATAATAACAATATCCGCCGCTTCAATTGCTGCATCAGACCCAAGCCCGCCCATAGCAATACCTACATCAGCACCTGCAAGTACAGGGGCATCGTTAATGCCATCACCAACAAAAACAAGTTTTTTATTGGGGCTTTTTTGTGCTAGTAATTGTTCTGTAATTTCCATTTTATCTGTAGGCAATAACTCAGTATACACCTCATCAATACCTAAGCTGTTTGCAACCGTTTCACCAACTTCTTTTCTGTCTCCCGTTAGCATAACTGTTTTGCGAATTCCCTTTTGCTTCAGTTCTGTAATAAGCTTTGAGGAATCTTCTTTCACTTTATCAGAAATTACAATATAACCTGCATATTCATTTTCAATGGCTACATGCACAATTGTACCAATTGTTTTAACGTCTTCATATGCAATTTCATATTTGTCCATCAATTTTGTATTACCAGCTAATACACGTCTGCCATCTACTTCAGCAGATACACCGTGGCCAGCGAGTTCTTCTGTTTTTGCAACACGGCTTTTGTCCACATCTTGTGCATATTCTTCTGCCAATGCTTTTGCAATTGGGTGTAAAGAGTAACTTTCAGCAAGTGCTGTTACTTCAACCAGCTTTTCTATGTTTTCATCTTTTGCATATACTTCTTGTACAGAAAACACACCTTCTGTCAGAGTACCTGTTTTGTCAAAAACGAATATTTCTGCATCAGCCAGC
>CAZWXJ010000033.1:0-15367 GCA_964637735.1 uncultured Oscillospiraceae bacterium
TTTCTTTCAAGTCTCTACTTCGCATTTTTTTATGGTTTTTCGCAATGATATCTGCAAACAACAAAATAACGGTGAACTTTGCAATTTCACTTGGCTGGAAAGTGCCAAACTTTCCGTTTGGACCAAGGAAGATCCAGCGTGTGGCGTCACTAATAGGGGGCATGAACAACACCACCACCAATAGCAGATAGGTAACTGCCATAGCGGGCCACGCAAATTTGCGAATAAAGTGGTAGTCAACCTTAGAGGCAATATACATAACTACAATACCCATAGCCGCAAATATAAACTGACTGCCAAAGTAATGAAAGCTATTACCAAAACGGTAAATGGCTGACACATAACTTGCAGAGTACAACATAAGTAGCCCAAATAAAACCATAACGATAACGGTTCCGAAGAAGAAACTGTCCATAGCTGCTACATTGGCTTTTGCAGAAGACACCGCTTTTTGTGCAGGCTTTTGCTTTTTAGGCTGTGCTTTTTTACGCATTTGGTCAACATTGGTGCGTTTAGATGTTGGTTTTGGTTTTCTTTTAGCGTTTGCTTGCCCGCTCATCACGTGCCTCCTTTCTGCTTAAGGTTTGGTTGTATTATGTTTTATAAAATAACAATTTGTAAATAGAAGTAAGCCAGAACAACTGCAATGACTGCAACAAGGCTAAACACAGCAACAATTTTAATTTCGCTCCAGCCGCTCATTTCAAAATGATGGTGAATGGGTGACATTTTGAAGATGCGCTTGCCTTTGGTAAGTTTGAAGTAAATGCGCTGAATGATGACCGATGCGGCCTCACCTACATATACAAGCCCTGCTATTAATAGCAGTTCAGGGTGGCCAATGCCGTATGCCATGGCAACCAGTGCGCCGCCAAGGTACATGGCACCTGTGTCTCCCATAATTACTTTAGCGGGGTAGAAATTCCAAACCAAAAAGCCTGCACAACCACCTGCAACCGCCACTGCATAAATGCTAATTTGATAAACACCGAGAATGCCTGCAAATATCATAAAACCAAGGCTGACAACAAACGTTACACTACTGTTTAAGCCATCAATGCCGTCTGTTAAGTTTACAGCGTTGACGATGCCAACGATAAGCAAAAATGCAAAAATATAATAATAATAACCAAAGTCAACCATGCCGAAAAATGGAAGGGCAATGCTGGTAGACAGGGTGCCGTTAAATTGTAATGCCGCCAAAAAAGCCGCTGTTACAAATAGTTGCATAATAATTTTATAACCTGCTGTTAAACCAAGGTTGCGTTTTTTAATAACTTTAATGTAGTCGTCTGTAAAGCCGATGGCAGCGTACCCAAGTGCTGCTACAATGCCAATTGCCATGCTGATGTATTGCTGTGTATATTCTTCAGCGTATAATGCAGGAACAAATTTTAATAAAAGTGCCATGCCAATGCCAAACCCTGCCAAACTGCCTATGATGAACATAAGCCCGCCCATGGTAGGGATGCCCTCTTTTTTCTTATGCCAAGTTGGCCCAATTTCTTTAATGGGTTGCCCATATTTTAGGTTTTGCAACCATGGTATAAGCACAACCCCCAGCATTGCCGTAATAAACATTGCCGAAAATGCTGCTATGATAAAAGAGAGTCTTGCCATTGTTTACTTCCTCCGCGTTCAATCTGCTTTGCGTGTTCTACATGAATTTTATATTATACTACTTCTGGTTGGTAGAATGTAAAATTTTATCTCGTTACTCTTTTTCTAAAAAGAGGTTGATGATTTCTTCAAACTGCATGCCACGGCTGGCTTTAAAAAGAATAGCGTCGCCTGCGAAAGCGATTTCTTTTAAGGCATTTGCCAGTGCTTCTTTTGTTGCAAAGTGCTTGCTTGCCGTTTTGCCCATGGCAGCTTTTTCTGCTATGAACTGTGCGGCACTGCCGAAGGTATACACAATGTCCATTTCTTTTTCGGCGGCAAGGGTGCCTACTTCTTCATGCAATGTTTGAGAGAACTCCCCTAGTTCTAACATGTCTCCAAGAATGGCAATTTTTTTGCCGTGGTTTGGCAGTTCTTCTAGGGTGGTAAGTGCCGCCCGCATAGAGTCTGGGTTGGCATTATAGCAATCTTCAATAATAGTAATGCCGTGAAAGTCGCTTATTTTTTGGCGTTGCCCTGCGGTTTCATAATCTGCTAGCCCTTCTGCCACTTGCTGTGCTGAAAGCCCCATGCGGCTTACAAGGGTGTAAGCGGCAAGTGCGTCATACACGGTGTGTTTGCCGAGTGTAGGAATATGCACGGGCAGTTCATGAAACTGTTTGTCAACAATGGTAAAGGTTTGCCCGTCTTCTACGGTTTGTATGTTGGTTGCGGTAACGTCTGCGGTGTCATCCTCTAGTGCGTACCACACCTTTTTTACATCTGCGTTGATGGTTGCTGTTTTCAAAAGCGCATCATCTTTATTCAAAACCAAAGTACCGCCCATTGGCAAGCCTTCGGTAATTTCAAGCTTGGTGTTTAAAATGTTTTCTTGCGTGCCAAGGCGTTCTATATGTGCAATGCCAATGTTGGTAAGAACCGCCGCTTGTGGCTTTGCCGCTTTAGAAAGCATGGCAATGTCTCCCTGCGCACTCATACCCATTTCAACCACAGCATAATTATAAGTTTCGTCAAGGTTTAAAAGGGTTTCCGTCATACCGTACTCACTGTTTTTGTTGCCTTCGTTTTTCAAAGTTTTGCCGAATTTTGAAAGGGCGGCGTAAATGAATTCTTTGGTGGTGGTTTTGCCCACTGAGCCTGTAACAGCAACAATAACTGGGTTAAACTGGTTGCGGTAATTACCGCCTATGGCAATAAGTGCCGCCAGTGTGTTTTGTACAACCAGTTGTTTGGTTTGTGGCACGCCTTCTACAAAATGGTCAACCACGGCAAGTACAGCGCCTTTTTCTATGGCTTCCTGCACGAAGATATGACTGTCAACCCGCTCACCCCTCGTGGCTACAAACACACAGCCTTCTACTAAACTGCGAGAGTCCGTGATGACATGCTCAACCTCGGCGTCAAACCCCACCGTTCCAATGCCTTGCAATAACAGTTGTAATGATGTTTTCTTCATGGAATCACGCCTCCTTTGCAGTAAACCATTCATCTACAATTTGTTTTTCATTTAAATAAATGGTTTGTTCTTTTAACACTTGGTAGTCTTCATGCCCTTTGCCGCAAAGCAGCAAGGTGTCTCCGCTTTGCAATGTGGCAAGTGCCTGTTGTACTGCTTTTTTTCTGTCTTCTTCTATATGGTAAGGTATGCCGCTATTTTGCAAAATGTCTACAACGTCTTGCACGGTTTTGGTAAAATCTTCCCCTCTTGGGTTGTCTGCCGAAAAATAAATAATGTCAGCATATTTACAAACGGCGGCTGCCATGTCTGGGCGTTTGGTGGCGTCACGGTCTCCCGCACAGCCGAATAGCACAATCAGCCTATTTTCTACAAAGGGGCGAAAGCTTGCAAGCAAGTTTTCAATACCGTCTGCAGTGTGGGCGAAGTCTCGAATAACGGTGTACTCTGCGTGGTACAGCACTTCACTTCTGCCACGCACGCCAGGGCTTTGTGCAAGGGCGTCGCATAAATTCACAATGTTGGCACCTGTGGTACTTGCAGCCAGCAAACTTGCCATTGCGTTTTGGCAAGAATAAGTACCCGGCATGGCAAACTTCACCCGCTTGATAAACCCTTTGCCAACAAATTCAAACTGAATGCCTTCTGATTTTAAAGTCAGGTTGCGGGCTGTGTAATCCGCCTCGTCATCTGTTTCAGAAAAAGTGGTACAGGGTATGGCAAGTTCTTCTGCCAGTCTTTTTCCGTAGGCATCATCTAAATTCACAATCGCTTCTTTGCACTGGGCAAATAGCTCTTTTTTGGCTAGGTAGTAGTCTTCCATGGTACCGTGGTAGTCTAGGTGGTCTCTTGTTAAGTTGGTAAACACCCCTGTTTGAATGGGCACGCCGAATAACCTTTTTTGTGCAAGTGCTTGGCTACTGGCTTCCATAACCACATGGGTGCAACCAGCTTCTACCATGCGGGCAAATAAAGCATGTAAGTCTCCTGCTTCGGGGGTGGTATATTTTGCAGGAATTTCCATTTTATCTATTTGGTTATACATCGTGCCAATGAGCCCGACTTTATAGCCTGCTTCTTCCAGCAAGAATTTTGTAATACCTGTTACGGTGGTTTTTCCGTTGGTGCCTGTTACTGCAATAATGTGCAGTTTTTCAGCGGGGTAGCCGTAAAATGCGGCAGAAAGCAGTGCATAGGTTTCTCTTCCATTTTGCACGGTTACTTCATTTGGTAAGCCAAGGGGGCGCTCGGTAACAATTAGCACAGCACCGTTTTGCAAGGCTTTTTCTGCGTACAAATGGCTGTCTGTCTTCAAGCCTTTGCTACACACAAATATGCTACCTTGCTTTACCTTACGGGAGTCTACCACAACAGATGTAGCAGTGCCGTTTGGCAGGCTACCTTTGTATTCTATTTTTTCAAAAAGTGTTTGTAATTGCATTAGAATACTCCTTTCATCTGTTGTTATATATCGTAAATTATAATTTTTAACGTGGTATGTCTTATGCGTCGTCTCGAACAGACATGTCTCTGTATTCGAGGGTGATAACAGTACCCGCTGGAACTTCTGTGCCTGGGGCAATGCTTTGCCCTACTACCTCTACCCCGCTACCTGTGCCTGAAGCGCCTGTGCGTTTTACATTCAGCCCAAGCCCATTTGCGAGAGAGGTTGCACCTGAATAACTTCTGCCCATAAAGTCTGGCACGGTGATGGTGGTTACGCTTGCTTCTTCGGTGTATAAATAAACCACTGAACCACGAGGTGCACTTTGCCCTGGCAAGGGGTGTTGTGCAATTACGGTTGAACCGTTGCCGATGATTTTACCCGTAAGCCCAATTTTTTGTAGTTGTACTTGTGCTTTGTCAAGCGGTAGAGTTACGGTATTTGGTGCAGAAACGTCTGCCTGTGCAAGTTCACTTTCACTATATTGCGGCTCTATGCCAAGAAGCGGAAGGGCTTCTGCAATAACGGCACCTACAACGGGGGCGCAAAGCACACCGCCATAAATAGAGTCACTGTTTGGTTCATCTAGAATAACCAGTACGGCAATTTGCGGATTATTTGCAGGGGCTACCCCCACGAAAGATGCTACCCAAATATCTTCGCCTTCTACGTCTAGCTTTTGTGCGGTACCGCTTTTTCCGCCAACACGGTAGCCTAGTACATAAGCATTGTTACACGGGTTGCCTGGTTTCACAGCTTCTTCCATAATAGACATAATTTGTGTGGAAACACTTGATGAAATAACCTGCCGTTTGGTAGAGGTATCTGCCGTCCACACGACGTTACCGTCTTGGTCAAGCTCTTGCGCTACAATGTGCGGGCGCACAACATAGCCACCGTTGGTAACTGCACAAACTGCGCTGATCATTTGCAGAGGGGTGATTTTGTTTGACTGCCCGAAAGAGCTACTTGCCAGTTGCACAGGGCCAAGCTGGCTAGCCGTGTAGTACTGGCTTTGTGCTTCACCAGGTAAGTCAACGCCTGTTTTCTCTGTCATGCCGAAGGCATAGAAATAGTCAAAAAATTTATCTGCACCCATATTCATTGCCATGGTAACAAATGCGGGGTTGCATGAATTGATAATGGACTGGGCAAAGTTTTCATGCCCGTGCCCTGCAAGGTTTGCACAACCTATGGTTCTGTCAGCCACTTCAATAGAGCCACGACACACATAAGAGAAATTGAGGGTGGATGTGCCAGAGTCTAGTGCAGCGGCGGCGGTAACCAGTTTGAATACCGAGCCTGGTTCATAAAGGTCTGACACGGCTTTGTTGCGCCACTGAAATTGCTGCGCCTCGCTTAATGCTACCGCATATTCGTCCACGTCTTCGGTTGCGGGGTCATCTAATATTTCATCTACCACCGCGGCAAGCGTAGGGTCGTATATAACGAAGGGGGTGTTTGGGTCATAGTCTGGCTTCACGGCAAGTGCCAAAATGGCACCAGTGTTTACGTCCATAACAATGCCAATGCCACGCCCTGTTACGTTATGCTCTTGTACGGCGTAGTTTAAGTTTTCTTCTAGGGTGTACTGTATTTGTTCATCTATCGTCAGCACAAGGGAATTTCCATCTTGCGCTTGATACTCAAGGTAGTTTTCATAAGGCATGTCAACGCCCCAAGCATTTTTTGCTGAAATAATGCGCCCAGGGGTACCTGTCAATTCTTCGTTGTAATATGCTTCAATGCCTGAAAGCCCTTGCCCGTCTGACCCACAAAACCCAAGAATAGAAGATGCAAAGTTGCCATAAGGGTAAATGCGCTTGGTGTCTGCTTGTAAATAAATACCGTCTAAGTCATTTTCAGCAGCAAAACTGTTGATGGTGGTTGCCATTGGTTTGTCAACCTTGGCTTTCAGGACTTCGTAGTAACTGGTAGTCTTTTCCATTTTTGCCAAAATAGAAGCTTCATCAATCTCTAAAATTTCTGCAAGCCCTGACGCAATGAGCGCACGCTCTTCTTCTTTTATTTCAGCGGGAGAGATAAAAACCGTCCATACATCTATGCTGTATGACAAGATATTCATGTTGGCATCATAAATCGTTCCGCGTGATGGGGTGAGCTGTTCATCTCTTAATTGTTGGTTGGTGGCTTTCAGTAAATAATCTTCATAGTCAACAATTTGCAGTTTTGCTAGCCGTGCTATAAGGGCAAGGCAAATAAGCACAAAAAACGCGCTGGCAATCACAGTGCGTTTTTTGATTGGCGACATTTTGGCTTTTGATTCTGATTTGGGTTTTGGCTTTTGTGATTGCTTATTCATTTGCATTCTCCGAATGGGGGTGGCATACTGCGCAGCAGCTACCAGGGTTTTATTGGTTTGTTATAAACACATTTTGCTATGCCGCAAAATATTCCATAACGGTTAAAAAGCTTTGCTCTACATAGCCCCACACTGAATTGTTATTGTTTACCATTTCAACACGGCTTTCATTTTGTAAAGTAATGTAAACCACTTGGTTGCTGTCAATCTTCGCAAGGCCCAACTGTGTGGTTGCATATTCTTCAACCGTGCGTACAGACGCATTGGCTTGCATAACGGTGTCTAGGTAGTCGTACTCGCTTTTCAGGTTGGTAAGCTCAGTTTGCTTTGCGGCAATGTCTGCTGTAATTTGTGTAATTTGTGCATTTGAGTAAAGCACACTAAACAAAAGCGCTAGGAACACCACAGCCACTGCCGCCGTTTTAACAGGTGCCCAGTTGAAACGTTTCAGTTTGCGTTTTTGCACAGGTTTGCTTCTTACACGTACACGTGGTTCACGGTTTTCAAAAGTCTTTAGGTTGTAGGCAGGTTGTGCCATGGTATTCACTTCCTCTCTTGTGTGTATGATAATTGGTGGTTATATTTTTTCAATAATGCGCAAGCTTGCGCTACGTGCACGGCGGTTTTCTTCTTGCTCGCCTTCGTTTGCACGGATGGGTTTGCGTGTAATGGCTTTGGCTTTTGCTATGCCGCCGCAGGTACAAATGGGTTGCTCGGGCGGGCAGGTACAAGCTGTACACCATGTGCGAAATGTTTGTTTGACAATGCGGTCTTCCACCGAGTGGAAGGTGATGACGCAAAACCTGCCGCCTGGGGCAAGGCTGTCAAAAACGGCTTGCAGCCCTTCTTGCAGTGCACCTAGTTCATCGTTTACCGCAATGCGAATAGCTTGGAAGGTTTTTCTGGCGGGGTTCTTTTCTTTTCTTCGTACCGCAGGCGGTAGGCTTGAGGTGACAAGCTCTGCAAGTTGACCTGTTGTA
This sequence comes from uncultured Oscillospiraceae bacterium, assembly GCA_964637735.1. Lineage (GTDB taxonomy): Bacteria > Bacillota > Clostridia > Oscillospirales > Ruminococcaceae > CAZWXJ01. Next base: position 7,824 of record CAZWXJ010000033.1, read on the forward strand.
CGGATTGGACTTTCTTCTCTCCGAGTAATGATTTTCTTTGCAATGTAGTACGCATACTTTTCCTCCCCGTATTCTTTTAATATTTTTGTCAGTTCTTCTAAACTATATGTGTTGACGATTTCTTCCGCTGTTATACCTGACTGACTCATGCGCATGTCTAGCGGAGCGTCTTGCCTGTAACTGAACCCACGGTCGGCTTCGTCAAGCTGGTGTGAACTCACCCCGAGGTCAAGCAAAGCACCGTTGATGGCAAGAATGCCGAGGTTTTGCAAAACAGTTTGTACGTTACGGAAATTGCTTTGCACCACTACGGCGGGCAAGCCTTGCAAACGCTGCGTTGCCGTTTGTACGGCAAGAGGGTCTTGGTCAAGGGCTATCAGCTTGCCTGTTGTAAGGCGGGTGGCAATTTCTTTTGCGTGCCCTGCGCCACCAGCTGTGCCGTCAAGGTATATACCGTTTGGGTCTATCTGCAAGCCTTCTAACACTTCGGTTAGCAGAACGGGAATGTGTGAAAATTCACTCATGTTAAAACTCCAACTCTTCCATCGCTTCTGCGATGGGCCCTGAACGCATACGTTCACTCATTTCTGCCCAGGCAGTTTTATTCCAAATTTCTGCGTGGCTTCCCACGCCGATAACAATTACTTCTTTTTCAAGGCCTGCGTGGTCTCTCAGGTTTTGGGGGATGAGAATACGCCCTTGCTTGTCAGGTTCAGCGGTAATGGCGCTTGCGTAAATGTAACGGCGAATGTCTCGGCTTTTCACCATAGACTTTTCGGCGATGATTTCTGCAATGCGGTCCCATTCGGAGGCAGGGAACGCAACAAGGCAGTCATCAAGCCAGCGTGTTACATAAAATTGTTCGCCAAGTTCATCACGAAATTTGGCAGGAAAATTCATACGCCCCTTGGCGTCAATATTATGGCTGTATTCGCCGATTAACATTTGTGCGTCCCCCTTTCTTTAACAATTTACCCACTTTTCCCCACTTTTACCCACTTTGTTGTTTTATTATATATACTTTAGATGAGAAAATCAACTAAAGATGTCGATTTACCCCTGTTAAAAATTGTTGAAATTTTTTGCACATCTTTGTGCGTATTCAACAAAAATTGAACAAAATAAAAAAATAAGGCTGCAAAATGCAGCCTTATTACGGTTTTTCTTTATTATTTTGAACTTTTTTCACTTTTTTTATTTTTTTCGTTTAAAGGACGAACAAATAGCCAATTAAGTCTTGCACGGGTTTGTTATTGATGGAATAATAAACCGATTTCCCTCTTTTTTCAGCCTTCACAACGCCTGTTTCGGTAAGGGTTTTCATATGGTGGGAAAGTGTGGGTTGTGTCACGTTCAATTCTTGCAAAAGCTCGTTTGCGCAAAGTGTGCTTCTGGAAAGCATTTCCAATATACGCAAGCGGTTTGCATCGCTAAACGCTTTAAAGTAATTTTCAAATTGCAAATATTTATCCATATTCATACCCTTTCCTCATACTTTATTCATTTGCATGCCGAAAAATGTTTATTTTTAGCTATTGCCAACTATTTTGCACAATATTTAAAAATATTTATATAAACGAATATTAACACACAAATAAATAAATGTCTATATATATTTTGAAAAAAGAAAACACGTTCATCTATATGAACGTGTTTGAGCTTTATTATTTTTTGGCACTTTTACGCAAAGTGGACCGTACATTTTTCACTTCTGCTGTACTGCGGGCAAGCACTTCTTCTGTTTGTTGCAGCATATTTTCACAGTAGCTTGTTACGTTGGTGCGCATTTCACGGGCTTGCGCCTGTGCGGTTGAGAGAATTTCGGTGGCACGCTCTTGCGCTTGTTTTACCACTTCTTCCTCTTTCACAAGATTGCGGGCACGGTCTTCCGCTTTTTGAATAATGGTTTCGGCTTCCCGCTTTGCACCAGATAGAATATCATTCCTGTCATTCACAATGGCTTTTGCCTGCTTTATTTCTTGCGGCATATTCATGCGTACATCGTCAAGCAGGTCTTTAATTTTGTCAACGTCAATGGCACGCTTACCGCCTGTAAAAGGGAGGGTTGCAGCGTCTTCCAGCGTTTCTTCCATCAAGTCCAGTAATTCATCTATATTCATTTTTGCTCTCTCCTTTTACGAAATGCTTCTTCTATTTCACCCTCAACCACGCTTGGTATAAAGGCTGAAATATCTCCGCCAAAAGCGGCTACTTGTTTCACAATGCTTGAGCTAAGGTACATATATTCTGAACTGGTGTTCAAATAAACTGTTTCAATGCCAGGGTTTAACACTTTGTTGGTAAGCGCCTGCTGGAATTCATACTCAAAGTCTGACACGGCACGCAGCCCTTTTACGATGGCCACTGCACCTTTTTGGCGGGCATAGTCAACCAGAAGCCCTGTGAATGTGTCTACCTCTACATTGGGCAGGTGCGCTGTTACTTTTTTTACAAAAGCAACCCGCTCTTCGGCGGAAAACATGGGCTCTTTCGACGGGTTTATTAAAATGCAAACAATTACTTTGTCAAACACTTTTGAACTACGTTCAATAACATCATAATGCCCATTGGTAACAGGGTCAAAACTGCCCGGGCAAATTGCGATAGCCATATTGTTACTCCTCACTGGTTTGCTTTTGGTAGCGCCATAGTTTTATTTTACCATATTTGTACTCTTTTTTCAGCACCAAACCACTTACTTCTTTTGGTAAGGTGGCTTCCCGCTCGGTTTCGCAGAATACTTCGCCGTTTTCTGCTGTTAATTCTGCCACTTGGGGCAAAATGCTTGCGGGTATATTTTTGTTGTAAGGTGGGTCAAGAAAAATATAGTCAAACTTGCTGGCCCCAAAACGCAAATAACTTTCGGCGGTTTGCGTTAGCACTATGCCTTTTTCAAATAGTTTTGTGGCTTTTAAGTTTTGCGTTACCAGTTTGGTGGCTTCTGTGTTTTCGTCAACAAAAACAGCGGTACTTGCCCCCCGAGACAATGCCTCGATACCAAGCTGACCAGAGCCTGCAAATAAGTCAAGCACGGTTGCGCCTGGCAAGCCAAATTGAATGGCACTGAACATGGCTTCTTTCACCCGTTCAATGGTGGGGCGGGTGTCTTCTCCATCTAAGGTTACAAGGCGGGTGCCTCGTGCGTCTCCGCTAATAACTCTCATGAAACATTCCTTTTTCTTTTTCTATATTCTATGAATTCATATTGATTGATTTGCATTACATTATTATGCAAAAGATTGCATGCACTTGTCAAGAAGTTACGCTTGCGGGTGGTAATGTTCATACACTGCTTTTGCGGCGGCTTTCGTTACCCCTTTTGCTTGTGCCAATTCTTCTTCACTTGCTTCCTGAATGGCTTTGATTGTTTTGAAATGGGTAAGCAGCGCCTTTGCTCTGCCCTCGCCTACTCCTTCAATTTGGGTAAGAGAAGAAGAAAAACTTTTCTTTTTATGGCTGGCACGCTGGTAAGTGATAGAAAAACGGTGCACTTCGTCTTGAATAGAGGTGACAAATTTGAACACCCCTTTGTGCATGGCAATGGCAATTTCGTCTTTTTCAGTGGTAATGGCACGGGTGCGGTGTTTATCATCTTTCACCATGCCGAACAGTGGTACATCCTCAAAGGCAGTGCCTGCCAAAACAGGTTGCACGGCACTTACTTGCCCTTTGCCACCGTCTAACAAAATTAAGTCTGGCTTTGTGCCAAACTGCCCTGTTGCGCCTTTTTCATATTCGGCAACCCGGCGTGAGAGAACTTCCGCTAAAGAGGCATAATCATCAGTGCCAGCTACGGTTTTAATTTTAAACTTGCGGTAACCGCTCTTTTTCGGTTTGCCGTTTTCAAACACCACCATGCCACAAACTGAAGTACCTTCACCCCAGTTAGAAATATCATAGCTTTCAATTACGGCAGGGGGTTCTGGCAAACCAAGCAGGTTGGCAAGTTCGTCAAGCACACGCAGTTCACGTGCACCACGCCCATGTTCTCTGGCAAGGCGCTCGGTTGCATTTAGGTATGCCATTTGCACAAGGCGGGCGGCGTCCCCTTTTTCAGGCTTATACAATTGTACTTTGCTACCACGTTGTTTGGTAAGCACTTCGGTTAACACTTCTGCGTTTTCGGGCAGTACATCTACCCCTATTACTTTCGGTGTTTCTTGCCCATTCACATAGTAGCGTTCTAAAAAGGCTTCCCGCACTTCAGCAACGTTGGGGCTGTCATAAAAAACGAATTCTTGTTTGTCAACAAGGCGTCCGTCTCGAAAACGCAGTACAGCGGCGCAGGTGTTGGTAGAAGCCCCTACCACTGCAACAAAGTCTTGGCTTTTTTTGTCAGGCGCAACAACCGCCTGCCCTTCTTGTACTTTTTCAATAGCTTGTATTTGGTTGCGAATTTGGGCAGCACGCTCAAACTGTAAGTTTTCAGCTGCTGCTTCCATTTGTTCTTTTAAGTTTTTCAGTATTTCTTTTTTACCGCCTTTAATAAGCCGTACTGCGGCAGAGACATCTTCTAAATAATCATCATGCTGAATTTTACCTGTGCAAACACCCATGCAACGCTGAATATGGTAGTTTAAGCAAGGGCGCTCTTTTCCTATTTCTTCAGGAAATTTACGGTTGCAGGTAGGCAGGCGGAAAGTTGTAACTGCATTTTCAACCATTTGGCGCACTGCAAAATGGCTGAGGTATGGCCCTATATACTGGGCGTCATCATCTTTCATTTGCAGTTCAGCGGTAATGCGTGGGTATGCCTCATTTGAAACACGCACATAGCTATAACCCTTGTCGTCTTTCAATAAAATATTGTATTTGGGGGAATATAACTTAATTTGGCTTGCCTCTAAAATAAGGGCTTCATTTTCAGAGTTTGTTACAATGACATCAAACTCACGGGCGGTGTTAATCATGCGGGTGGTTTTGGCATCATGCGGTACGCTTTCACGAAAATACTGCGAGACACGGTCTCGAAGCCGTTTGGCTTTGCCTACATAAATGACTTCGTTTTTTCCATCTCGAATAATATATACACCTGGTAAAAGTGGAAGCATTGTTGCCTTATTGTATAATTCTTGTTTGGTTATGATAAACACCTCCTTGCGTTGTTTTTTGGTGAATCTGTTTATTTCAAACTGCAACTGTTTATGATACTATGAATTTACATTTTTAAATGTAAATTGAGGGGGATATTTTATGAGAAAAGCACTTGCACTATTATTGGCGTTGAGCCTTGCTTTTTCACTTGTGGCATGCGGTGAAGCTGCATGTGAGCATGTATGGCAAGACGCAACTTACCAAGCGGCAAAAACCTGCACCGAATGTGGTGAATTAGAGGGAGAGCCACTGGTTGCCTTTTTTGAAGAAAATGGTTATAGCATTGGCATGGAGGAAAATACAGCTTATGCCTACCGCACCATTTGCCATCAAAACACAGATGTTTTCACTGTGGGCGAAGTGGTTGTTTCAGACTACCACATTATTAGCGGAGACGACACCTATGCTGCAAAAGAAGGCTATGAATGGCGCATTGCGACATATGCTTTCACCTATTCTGACGACAATGCGTGGTTATATGGAAACCGTGGGCGGTGCGCCGTAACAGACTATTATGTAGGCGGTTTAGCACATGTAACGATAAACGATGAACGCCCATTACTTGTTTCTTATAATGGCGAAGAATATCTTTGCACCGTAGAAGCAACCATCTTACAAGCTGAATGGGTAGATAGAACTTGTTATGTTACCATGGAAATTGCCATTCAAGTACCTGTTGGCTATAACGGCATTGTATTAACGTTTTTCAATGGAGTACATGGCAGTGAAAACGAAGATACTTATTTAACAGAAGATAATATATTACCTGGCGTTGTTGATGAAGATGCTTTGTTTTTTAGAATGGATTAATATACACTTTTATAACCGTATTATATTATAACACAAGAAAACGCTGCTTTACAGTACATGTATGTGAACTGTAAACGTGGCGTTCTTTTTGTTTAGTTATGATAACCATTTCATTGTATTATTTTTTGGTAAATCTGTTTATATGAAACCTCTTGATGGTATGGTACTATAAATTTGCATTGACAAATGTAAATTTATAGGGAGATGAGTATGAAAAAAACACTTGCATTATTACTAACATTTAACCTTGCTATTTCACTTGTGGCATGCGGTGGCGAACCCGCACATGAGCATGTATGGCAAGACGCAACCTACCAACAAGCAAACTTTTGCGCCGAATGTGGTGAAGAAGGCGAGCCACTGGTTGGCTTTTTTGCTCAAAATGGCTATACACCAGCCATGGAAGTGGGTGCAGCCTATAACTACCGCACCATTTGCAACCAAGACACCGACCGCTTTACCGTAGGCGAAATAACGATTGCTGACTACCGCATTATTACTGGTGATGACACCTATGCAGAAAAAGAAGGCTATGAATGGCGCATTGCTACATTCAATATTGCTTTTTCTGATGCAAATGCCCAAGCAGTTGGAACCCGTACCCGCTGTGGTATAACTGATTATTACACGGGTAGTATGGTTGGTACAGCTAGCGATGATGACAGATTGCTGACCATTAACTATAATGGTGAAGAATTGCTTTGCGATTATATTTCGACCACGCACCAAGCGGAATGGATTGATGGTACATTTTATGTAAGCATTGAAGTTGGCGTGCAAGTACCTGTAGGGTATGACGGCGTTGTGCTAGCCTTTTATAATGCAGTGCGTGCAAAACATAATGAAACTGGCTATTTAACACAGGATAACGTGTTACCAGACGTTGTTGATGAAGATACACTATTTTTCAGAATGGACTAATTTGTAGCACAAGAAAACGCTGCTTTACAGTACACAATGTGTACCGCAAAAGCAGCGTTATTTTTGTTTATTTCTTATTCGCTGAAGCCTGAGTTTACGAGTTTTACAAGGCCGTCAACGGCTTCTTGTTCGTCTGGGCCATCAGCAATAACACGCACAGTTGTGCCGCCTACAATGCCAAGAGATAAAACACCAAGTAAACTTTTAGCGTTGACACGGCGTTCATCTTTTTCTACCCAAATAGTTGATTTGAATTCGTTCGCTTTTTGAATGAAAAATGTAGCTGGACGTGCATGTAACCCCACTTGATTTTCAACAGTTACTTCTTTTACAAGCATAGTTTTCTCCTAATCAAAATTGATTTCAAAATACCGCAAATTCGTATTTCTATACGCTTATTTTACCGCATGGCAGTAAAAAAGGTCAATAAACAAAATCTATTTTCTGTACAATGCCCTACTTCACGCAAATAACATCATTCTGTTTGTGCAATTTCACCACAGAGTTTTCAACATGTATGTATAATTCTACTTGTTCACATAGGTTTTATTGTTGAAAACTTTTTATTTTGTTTCTTCTTTTTCTAATTTTTTATATAAATCAGGGCGCTTTTCTTTGGTGCGCTGAACGGATTGTTCGGCACGCCATTTGTCTATATTCGCTTTGTGCCCAGAAAGCAGCACAGAGGGTACTTTCTCGCCTCGCCAGTCTTCGGGGCG
>CAZWXJ010000034.1:0-3040 GCA_964637735.1 uncultured Oscillospiraceae bacterium
CGCATTTGAAAACATCGGGGCACAGCTTGTACGTGAAGTTGCCACCAAAACAAATGACGCCGCAGGCGATGGCACTACAACAGCAACCGTGTTAGGACAAGCCTTGGTTGTAGAAGGTATGAAAAACGTAACAGCTGGCGCAAACCCAATGGGTATTAAACGTGGCATTCAAGCGGCGGCAGACGCAGCCGTTGCAGAAATTGCAAAAAATAGCCAAAAAGTGGCTGGCAGTGAAGACATTGCTCGTGTTGCTACCGTCTCAGCGGGAGACCCTGAAGTTGGCACACTCATTGCAGACGCCATGGAAAAAGTAACAGCTGATGGTGTTATTACCATAGAAGAATCCAAAACAGCTGATACATATTCTGAAGTGGTAGAAGGTATGCAGTTTGACAGAGGGTATATCTCTCCGTACATGGTAACCGACACTGACAAAATGGAAGCAGTGATTGATGATGCCCTTCTTTTAATTACAGATAAAAAGATTTCTGTCATTCAAGACATTCTGCCACTACTTGAACAAATTGTACAAGCAGGTCAAAAACTGGTCATCATTGCAGAAGATGTTGAAGGTGAAGCACTTTCTACCATTCTTATCAACCGTTTGCGTGGCACCTTTACCTGCGTTGCAATTAAAGCCCCTGGCTTTGGAGACAGGCGTAAAGAAATGCTACAAGACATTGCAACATTAACAGGCGGGCAAGTCATCAGCTCTGACCTTGGCCTTGAGCTGAAAGACACCACTGTTGAAATGCTTGGCCGGGCACACCAAGTAAAAGTGCAAAAAGAAAACACCATTATTGTTGACGGCATGGGCGACAAAGCCGCCATTGCTGACCGTGTAAAACAAATCCGTAACCAAATCGAAGAAACCACATCCGACTTCGACAAAGAGAAACTGCAAGAACGCCTTGCAAAACTTTCTGGCGGGGTAGCGGTTATTAAAGTTGGCGCCGCAACAGAAGTTGAAATGAAAGAAAAGAAACTGCGCATTGAAGACGCACTTTCTGCAACAAAAGCCGCTGTTGAAGAAGGCATTGTTGCGGGCGGTGGTACAGCATTTGTAAATGCCATACCTGCCGTGCAAAAAATAGCAGAAAAACTAGAAGGCGACGAACGTACAGGTGCTAAAATTGTACAGCGTGCACTGGAAGAACCTGTTCGCCAAATTGCAAAAAATGCTGGCCTTGAAGGCAGTGTTATTCTTGACAAAGTAATAAGCAACGGTAAAACAGGCTTCGGTTTTGACGCCCAAAATGAGGACTATGGAGACATGGTTGAAAAGGGCATTGTAGACCCAGCAAAGGTTACCCGCTCTGCTTTGCAAAATGCAGCTTCGGTTGCAGCTATGGTGCTTACAACAGAAGTGCTTGTTGCTGATGAACCTGAAGACCCAGCAGCGGCAGCCGCAAACGCAGCTATGGCTGGCGGTATGGGCGGTATGTACTAAGTTTAACCATATAAACCAAACAAAAACAAGCGTAATTTCTACGCTTGTTTTTTTATAGTTATATGTTACACTTTTGTTAAAACAACTGTTTTAAAGGAGACGACTATGGATTATGAAATCATGCGTACAAATTTTGAAAGCCATGGGTTTGTAACAGAATTTTTTAACACAAAAGAAGAAGCTGTTGCATTTTTTAAACAAGAGTTGCAGTTAAGAACAATCGGCTTTGGCGGAAGCGCAACGTTAAAGGAAATAGGACTATATGAGGTATTAAGTGAAAATAATGCAGTGGTGTGGCATAACAAAATCCCCGCCCGAGATGTCAGGCGTTTAGCAAACTGTGCATCAATATATATAACTAGCGCAAACGCAGTAACGCAAACAGGGGAACTTGTTAACATTGACGCTACAGGAAACCGTGTTTCCATGATGTCCTTCGGGCCAGAAACTTGTTACTATGTGGTTGGGAAAAATAAAATAACAGAAAGTTTGCAAGATGCCTACACGCGATGTAAAAATGTAGCAGCACCCAAAAATGCACAGCGGCTAAAAGTGAAAACACCATGCGCCCAAAAAGGAGACAAATGCTACAATTGCAATAGCCCAGAAAGAATATGCCGTGTAACAACCATTATTGAACGCCCACCAAATGGCATGAAAAATATAATTGTTTTTATTGATGAGAATTTAGGAATGTAACATAGCGCTGAATAAAATAAAAAGCGTGTGCATTTTTTTGCACACGCTTTTGTTTTTTACAAACATATTAGCATCTAAAAATATTACTTAAAAAACAACCCCGCAATTTTCATGTCTTCATCCCACGTCACTTGTACAACCATTTTGGCATTTTCATATTTTACAAGTGCCTGTGAAACCATATACCCTTCACTTTCTTCCATGGCAATGTCTTCAATTTCAACAATATGCCCCACTTGCTCTGAAATAGGTCTCCAAACCTCACCAAGCCCGTTTGCATCTATCAAAGCTTCTTGCATTTCAGGGGTCATGTTATCAAACAATTCCTCAAAATCACCATCATGTAGTTTATATACTACAGAAGTCAGTTCTTCCTTTACGGTTTCTTCATTGTACACACTGCTTACAGGGGCAAGGCTCTCATCTTCTCCCTTGTCGTCTTTACTACATGCAGTAAGCGTAAATAACAGTAAAAAAGCCATACTGATACTTAATAATTTTTTCATATATATTACCTCCATTTTTCTTCATTATACATAATTTCCAAATTCTGTTCAAATATCGTGGTTTCTATGCAAATTGTTTGACAATTTTTCACATACCTTATATAATACAAACAGAATAATATAGGCGTTAAAAGGGCCAATATGTGCACTCTTTGTACAGAGAGAACCCATTTGCTGAAAGGGTTTCAAAGCAAGGCATGTATAGCCACCCTGTAGCCCATGGTGATGAACCATGCGTAACCACTGCGTTAAAGTGTGAAAGAAGCGGCTTAAAGTGAAGCCAAATGCTTATGCGTTTGCATTTACTTAGGCAACTTGGGTGGTACCGCGGAAGGTTTGCTTTCGCCCCAAATGTTATTGGGGTGAAGGCTTTTTTAATGCCAAA
>CAZWXJ010000034.1:3050-5025 GCA_964637735.1 uncultured Oscillospiraceae bacterium
TTTCTCATAAATATATATATAAGATAATTATCCTTTTTTAATGCCAGAAAAGAGGAACAAAGAGGAGTAATATTTATGAAATGGACAGGACTAAACGAACTGCGGGAAAGCTATCTTTCCTTTTTCGAATCAAAAGAACATCTGCGGCTGGGGTCATTCCCACTTGTTCCGCAAGATGATAATAGCCTATTGCTGATAAACTCAGGCATGGCACCCATGAAGAAATGGTTTTTAGGGCAAGAAATACCCCCACGCAAACGGGTAACCACCTGCCAAAAATGTATTCGTACGCCAGACATTGAAAACGTTGGTAAAACCGCCCGCCATGGCACTTTCTTTGAAATGCTCGGCAACTTCTCATTCGGAGACTACTTCAAGCACGAAGCAACTGCTTGGGCATATGAATTCTTGCATGACAAACTGGAAATTCCAAAAGATTTGCTATATATGTCCGTCTATGAAGAGGATGACGAAGCAGTTGATATTTGGGTAAAAGAAGTAGGCATTGACCCTTCCCACATTGTGCGCCTTGGGCGGGAAGACAACTTCTGGGAAATAGGCTCTGGCCCTTGTGGCCCTTGTAGTGAAATTTACTTTGACCGTGGCGAAAAATATGGCTGCGGAAAAGACGACTGCGCCCCAGGGTGTGACTGTGACAGATTCATTGAAATTTGGAACCTTGTGTTTACCCAGTTTGACTCTGACGGAAAAGGCACCTACACCAAAATGGAACACCCCAACATTGACACAGGCATGGGGCTAGAGCGCCTTGCTGTTATTATGCAAGGGGTTGACAATCTCTTCGAAGTTGACACCATTCAAAGCATTATTCATAAAGTAGAAGAAATTGCAAATATCACTTATAAAGAAAACGATAGAAACGACGTGTCCATTCGTGTTATTTGTGACCATATTCGTTCCACTGTTTTCATGGTAGGAGACGGCGTTATTCCAAGCAACGAAGGCAGAGGCTATGTTCTGCGCCGTTTGCTTCGTCGTGCTGCACGCCACGGGCGCATGCTTGGCATTGAAGGCAACTTTTTAAGCACCTTGTGTGACACTGTTATTGATGCCAACCTAGAGGCCTACCCTGAATTAAACGAAAACAGAGACTATATTAAGAAAACCATTGAAGAAGAAGAAAAACGCTTTGCAAAAACCATTGACGCAGGCATGGGCATATTAACTGAACTCATGAGTAGAATGGAAAATGCCACCCTGAAAGCAGAGCGCAAACTGTCAGGTCTTGACGTGTTCAAGCTAAATGACACCTTTGGCTTCCCGCTAGACTTAACCAAAGAAATTGCCGCTGAAAATGGCATTGAAGTAGATGAAGAAGGCTTCATGAAACTGTTAGAAGAACAGCGCACCCGTGCCCGTGCCGCCCGTGCAAAGCTTGACAATGCAGGCTGGGTGAATGACTTATTTGAAAACCTTGGCACGGCAGGCACTGAATTTGTCGGCTATGAAAAACTCATTGCTGAAGGTAACATTCTTGCCATTGCATATGACGAAGAATTGCAAACTGCCGTAGCGGTTGACCAAGATGAAAAAGAAAACGTGCTGGTAGTACTTGACAAAACCCCATTTTATGCCGAAAGCGGCGGACAGGTGGGAGACATGGGGCGCATTACAGGTGAGGGCTTTAGCTTGCTTGTAAACGGTTGCACCAAAACACCACGTGGGTATTATGTGCACAACTGTACCCTTGAAAAAGGGGTCGTCAAACAAGGCGCAAGCGTTATGGCAACCGTTAACTCAAATGTGCGCAATGCAACTGCACGTAACCACACAGCTGCCCACTTATTACATGAAGCTCTGCGTCGTGTTCTCGGTAGTCACGTACACCAGGCAGGCTCTTACGTAGATGCACAACGTGTCCGGTTTGACTTTAACCATTTAACAGCCGTTACACCTGAAGAAATTGCCCGCATTGAAGACATTGTAAACGATGCTATTTTTGACAACCTTGATG
>CAZWXJ010000034.1:5035-15285 GCA_964637735.1 uncultured Oscillospiraceae bacterium
GTGAAATGTCTCTTGAAGAGGCAAAAGGGAAAGGTGCCATTGCATTATTTGGCGAAAAATATGGAGAAAAAGTGCGTGTAGTAGACGTCAACAGTTTTTCAACTGAACTTTGTGGCGGTACACATGTTACCAACACAGCGCAAATTGGTTCATTCAAAATCTTATCAGAAGTATCAGTTGCAGCGGGTATTCGCCGTATTGAAGGCACAACAGGTTATGGCGTGTTAAAATTATTAGAAGATAGAACAGATTTGTTGCATGAAACGGCTGACATATTAAAAGTAAACAACATTACTGAATTACCAATACGTGCAACTACCTTAACGCAAGAGGTGAAAGCAAAAGAAAAAGAAATTGCACACCTGCGTGCAGAAGCTGCCAAAACAGGCGTGAACACACTGCTTGAAAACGGCAAAGAAGTAGAAGGCTTACTTCTCTTCACCGCAAACATGAGCGGGGTAGGCGTGGAAGACATGCGCCAAATGTGCTTTACCATTCGTGACAAACAACCCAAAGCAGTTGCTGTTTTATGTGGCACGCAAGACGGAAAGGCTACTTTTGCAGTTGCCTGCGGTGCAGAAGCTATTGCAAAAGGTATAAAAGCTGGCACCATTGCCAAAGAAGTAGCAACTATTACAGGTGGTTCTGGCGGTGGAAAGCCAGACATTGCCATGGCTGGCGTAAAAGACAATACCAAAATTGAAGAAGCACTCGCTGCCCTTGAAAGCATAGTCAAAAACAACCTGCAATAAAAAAGGAGGCAAATAAGATGGACTGTATTTTTTGTAACATTGCAAACGGTGAAATTCCGTCAACCAAAGTTTATGAAGATGACAAAGTCCTCGCTTTTCTTGACTTAGATCCACAGGCCCCCACCCATTTCTTGGTCGTTCCCAAAGCGCACATCGCATCTGTGAATGACATAGATGAAGACAATGCAGACATTATTGCGCATATCTTCACCGTCATTTCTAAAATTGCGAAAGAGCAAGGACTGGAAAACGGTTACCGCGTTGTTACCAACACTGGGGAAGACGGCGGGCAAACAGTTGCACATTTGCATTTTCACGTACTGGGTGGCAGAAGCCTTACATGGCCACCAGGGTAAATATAGAAGAATTGTTTCATAAATTTTGTATATTCGGAGGATTACAATGGAAAAAACATATACCCTGCATGTTGCAGGTTTAACCAGAGAGCTCCCCATCTGTAAAGTAAACGAAAACATGTCAATTGCTGCATTTGTTATGTTTAGTGACGTTGAGCTTACCATAGCATGCGCTAAAAAACTTATTGAAGTGTGCCCTGAATTTGACGTGATTTTAACAGCAGAGGCAAAGGGAATTCCTCTTGCATATGAAATGAGCCGCCAAAGCGGGAAAGTATACATTCCCGCCCGCAAAATGAGCAAACTCTACATGGAAAACCCTGTAGAAATCGAAGTGAAATCAATTACAACCAACCGCAAACAACATTTATACCTTGACCAACACGAAATGGACGTTATGAAGGGCAAACGAGTGCTGATTGTAGATGACGTTATTAGCACAGGCGGCTCTTTGTATGCGCTAGAAGTGCTTGCAGGTAAAGCAGGGGCAAACATTGTCGGCAAAGCAGCCGTTCTTGCTGAGGGCGTTGCCGCTGACAGAGATGACATCATCTTCCTTGAGCATCTACCCCTCTTTTTCAAAAACGCTGAGCAAAATTAACTTTTATGAAGAGACCACTTGCTTTCTTTAGCATTTGCTTTTGTGTTACACAGTTTATTTGTTTTATAGCGCCGTACAAAACAGTTTTTCTGTTATCGGCGCTATTTCTTGTGCTTCTCTTTTTCTTTTTCCGTAAAGAGAAAAACAATCAAAAACAAGTAATTAAATTATTCTGTATAGCAATCACATCATCCATTCTTTTGAATATTGCTTGTAATCATTTTTATTTTCAGTCTTTACAACCTTTTGATGGAACCGACGTAAAACTGCAAGGCTATTACGAAGAAGTACTAAGCGAAGAACAAAGTGGCACACTGCGAGTACAGGTGCGTGTTACCCGTGTAGAAGGGGAACAGTTATTGTTTCCAGTACGTATGACGGCATTTTACATGCCCGCAAGTGAAGCAGGTGCCATGTTTACAGGAACGTACGACTTCACTGCCACACAAAACGGGCAGTTTGCACTTTACAACAAAGCACAGGGAAATGTTGGTACCATATACCCAAAGGCTGAGCAAATTTTACTAACGGGTGAAACAAAAAACACCCTTGCTATAGCATGTAGTAAATTTCGTATAAGCACAGGTAGTTATATACGCCAGCAGCTAGGCACAAACACAGGCGCCATTGTTTCCGCCATGACAGTCGGAGACAAAACCTACCTCTCTTCCGCTTTGCAAGCACCTTTTCGCAAAAGCGGCATCTCACATCTGCTTGTCATTTCAGGGTTACATTTATCTCTACTTGCAAGCCTTGTTCTTTCTTTTTTAAACCTATTTCACTTAAATATTCGCAAGAAAAACAGCATTGCAATTGGCTTTATAGTAGGGTTCATGGCACTCGTTGGGTTTACACCCTCTGTCTCACGTGCAGGGGTCATGCTCATCATCTCTTTATTAGCACCCGTTTTTAAAAGAGAGAGCGATTCCATTACCACCATTACCTTTACAGCTTTTCTGTTAACATTGCTAAAGCCTTACATTGTTTTAGACGTCGGCTTTTTACTCTCCATTGCATCTGTTTCAGCGGTATTGTTGCAAAATGAAAAATTAAAAGCAGCAACGGTTAAAGAAGAGACACTTTTTTCCAAAATTGCCAGAAATTTGATGATCCCCATCAAAATCACATTATTTACCATTCCAGTGCTCAGTTTTTTTGGCGGTGGTATTTCATGGGTATCTCCGCTTGCCAATTTGCTCGCTATTCCGCTTGTTACACCTCTTATTATTTGCACTTATGTTGGGTTATTGTTTAGCATACTACCTATTTTTAATATTCTATCTATACCACTTTTTTGGGTTTGCAAGGTTTTAGTTGGCATTTTGGTTGCACTTGCAAAATGGTTTGCCTCTTTGCCAGGCAGCACCTATTATATAAAAGGGGTTTTACCTATTTTATGTGTGGCAACTATTTTCTTTATTTTTGGGTGGTTAAAAAGGTACAACAAAACCCATAAAGAAGACAAGGCACTGCAAAAACAAGTAAAAAAAGCAGCCTATTTATTGTCGTTCGCCTTTTTCATTTGCACCAGTGCTTTTTATCATCTATACGCTAAAAATACGGCGCAAATTTTCATCACGCCGCAGTCACAATCCCTTATTATCATCAAAAACAATACATGTATGGTTGTTTATAATGGCACTGCACGTGGGGTAGACGAAGTGGCATATCTACTAGAACAAATCAATATAGACAATTGCGAATATGTTTTGAATATGAAGAATGAAAACAACAATATTATTCTAAAAGAATGCCTTTTTGCAAATCAAGTCATTTCATTGGCAGAAATAGAAGATGATTTCAAAATTCAGCCAATAAGTGGTATACTGTGTTATGCCATAAAACAGAAAAACGGCACCGTTGTTTTGATGAATGTAAATGGGTACACGCTAGCCACTTACACAGGGCAAGTTACCTTTGGCGGTGCAGAAGTTGACGCACTTATTCTGAATACTAAACAGCCCTATTCTGTTAAAACGAATGTTTTGGTTATGAAAAAGGAACCCGCTGAAACACTTAGCGAAGAACTGTATATACTTGATAACAATATACAAATTTGGGTGCGGGAAAACGGCCGTGCAAAAATTCATAAGGAGTATTTTTAAATGCCAAAAGAGCAAATGAAAATAAGTGAAGATAAAGTTTTTTGGTACTGTTACGGTACCGAAAAATATAGGCTTGCACAAACAGCGCAAAACATTTGCAATGCGTATATGCAAAGTGAAATGGTACAGCCAGACATGTCTGTTATCGAAGGGCCTACGCCAAACTTAGATGAAGTACTAAATGCAGTTGGCACCATTTCTATGTTTGGTGGCATGCGCCTTGTGTACCTGCCTGAAATCGAACTAAGCACTTTGCAAGACAAAGATGTAAAAGAACTATGTGACTTACTTTCTAGCATGGAACACGCTGTGGTGGTTGCCTATTCTGTTATGAAAGACGCCAAGCAAGCAAGCACCAAAAAAGCAAAACTACTAATTGATACTGCCAAAAAACTTGGTGAGGCAATTGAACTAAAAAAACTAACCCGCAAAGAAACCGAAGATTTTCTAATTGAAAAAGCAACCGCTCTTGGCGCAAAGCTTGGCAAAGCGGAAGCTGTTATGCTTATTGAAAACACAGGAGAAGATTTAACGCTACTTGAAAACGAAATTGAAAAACTGGCAGCAGGGGCAGGGTATACCACTATTACAGCTGGTATTATTGACAGCCTTGCCACCAAAACCCTTGAAACTGACGTGTTTGAGATGATCAACGCCGCCCTTGCCAAAAATGCACAACAAGCATTTTCTTTTTTACGCATTTTGCTTGACGCTGGGTATGATGAAATTATGATTAGCGGCGCCCTTGCCGGCAGCTTTATTGATATGTACCGTGTAAAACTGGGGCAACAAACAGGGCATTCGTACGCACAAGTACATAAAGACATGCACTACACAGGGTCTGACTGGCGCCTAAAAAAAAGCGGCGAGCGTGCGGCAAAGTATTCACTTGAAAAGCTAGAACAAGTGCTGTTTGTGCTTTCTACGCTTGACAGAAGCTTAAAATCATCGTCTGTTGCCAACCGCACCTTGCTTGAAAATGCACTTACCGAAATAATAAGCATATAGGGTGATGTATGTTACGCATAAATGAAATTTTAATTGTTGAAGGAAAGTATGACGCTGCAAAACTTTCCAATATTGTAGACACTGTCATTCTCACCACAAATGGGTTTTCTATTTACAAAGATGATGAAAAAAAAGAACTCATCAAAACGCTCGGTAAAAAAAGAGGCATCGTCATTCTGACCGACAGTGATGCAGCTGGCTTTCAAATTCGGCATTATATTGAAAATATTGCAAACGGCATTGCCGTAAAACATGCCTATATACCCGAAGTGGCAGGAAAAGAAAAACGCAAAGCCATACCTTCAAAAGAAGGTACGCTCGGCGTGGAAGGCGTTGCAGATGAAATGATTATAAAGGCCATCATGCAAAGCGGTGCTACAACGCAAGCCCCAAAACTTAAAACAGACCCAATTACCTATACAGACTTATATGAACTTGGGCTATCTGGCACAGCACAAAGTGGGTTGTACCGCAGAACCTTATTGCAACATTTGGGGTTGCCGCAAAAAATATCAAAAAAGGGGCTGGTAAGTGTTTTGAATAACCTATATACAAAAGAAAAGTTATTTGCGCTTGCCACAGAAAAGCCTGTTTTGTTCTTTGATTTTCATGGTACCCTTATTTACCCGAACAACCCATGGATTGACGGCGCATATGAACTTGTGACAGAATATTTCCCAGAGGAAAACATTGCGATGGAAGATATTGACAGGGAGCTACACGGTAAATGTTTGCCCTGGCTTGAAATACCTAGCAGAGACACCCGCAGTTTAGCACAGCAAGGTGGTTGGTGGGCATTTTGCACCGCCCGTTTTACCGAAATGTTTGTGCGTGCAGGCTTACCGCAAAGCAAGGCAGAAGTAATTGCCCCCAAATTGCGTGACTATGTATTGCAACCCGCATGCCATGTGCTTTACCCACATGCCGTTTCTACTTTGCATGCTTTGAAAGAGAAAGGCTATAAATGCTACATGGTGTCTAACAACTTCCCTGAAATGCAAGAATTATGTGAAACGCTTGGCATTGCAGGGTATTTTGAAGATATTTTAGTGTCTGCCAAAGCAGGGTATGCAAAACCACGCAAAGAATTTTTTGACCTTGCAAAAGAAGTTGCGGGAAACCCCGTTTACCCTGTTATGATAGGCGACAACCCCAAAGATGACATTGATGGTGCCAAAAAAGAAGGCTTTATTACCGTACAAATGGAGCGCTACCCCCGTAGCGAAAATGCAGATTTTTATTGTAATTCTTTGCAAGATTTATTAGAATTATTTTAATGAATGTATCCACCGTGAAGAGAGGTTTATATATGAATACAGTTTTTTGCCCGCATTGCGGTTATGAAAACGCAAGCCAAAACAATTTCTGCGTGCGCTGCGGCACACAGCTTACACAAGTAAACACTGCATTTGCTGCGCCCATACCCCCGCAAGAAGAAATAGCACCACCAGCCCAAACAACAAAAGGGTCTGTGCCCATCAATCAACCCGCAGAGTATATTGCAGAAACCATTTCTATTACATCAGAAGTAGCGGTATTGCCCCAGCCAGAACCCGTAAGCAATATGCCGCTTGCTGAAGTATTTGCTATGCAAGATCCCATTCCTTTTCCGCCAGAAGCGGTGAACTATGATGAAGAAAATATCACCGTACCACAGCCTACTGTGGCATATAGCGTTCCTTTTACAGAAGAAAACACCATTACCACACCAGATGTACATAGGTTCGTTCTTGAAAACTCAGACATGTATGCCACCGCATTTGAAAAGCTTGAAAACGGAAGTATTTTCAGCTTAAACTGGGCAGCTTTGCTGTTTGGGCCATATTGGTTTTTATACCGCAAACAATACCTGTTGGGCGGTGCCATGCTGGTTTTGCAAACAGCACTGCAATTTATTTTTGGAAGAGGTTTCTTTATTGCGGCAGCAGTTTTTCGTGTGTTTGGGCTTTTCTTTGCAACGCCAATTTATGCTTCTTATGTAAAAAAACACATTGTTTATGCAAAAATGCTTGATGAAAAACCAAAGCAAGACTATTTTAAAGAAAAAGGTAGCACCAGCCTTGCAGCAGTGGCACTTGGCATATTGGTTGTTGTTTTAGCATTTACAGCCGGGCTGTTTTATATGTTATGGTTTTAACAAAACGCAAACCGTATTTAAAATATCTTTTTTTGTTTGCGGCTATTGGCATTAGCATTGCAATTTTCTTGTTTTCTGCACAATCCGGCACAGCTTCTTTGCAAATAAGTGATGGCTTTACTGTTTCGGCATTACAGTTTTTCCCGAACATGAAAGGCAATAATGCAGAAACCCTTTTACAAATTGCAAAAAGCCTTGCATTTATTGTGCGCAAAACGGCGCATTTTGCCATCTACCTTGCACTAGGTATAACCGTGTTTGGTACAGTGTACCAGTTTACGCAAACCAAAAAGAAGAGCATAGTTGCCACCATGGGGTATTGCTTCTTTTACGCCATAACCGATGAAATACACCAATATTTTGTACCTGGGCGCTCTGCCCGTGTGTTTGATGTATGCGTGGATGCAACAGGCGCATTAACAGGCGTTTGCATTTGCCTTTTTGTTTTATTTCTGCTCCAAAAGCATGCAGACAAAAAGAATAAAAAAACTGTATAATTAATAAATATATCATAAAAAGCTTTGCGCATGTCGCAAAGCTTTTTGTTATGCAGTTTACTTATCTTATCGTACTTCTTGCACCATGTGTATTCCTTGTAAAGAATCAAATAACATCTTTACCTTTTCAAGGTCTTGCGCTTGAAAAACCTCTACGGTAACCAAAGCGTTATAATATGGTTTTTCTTCGCTAAACACCTTAAACATATCACCGTTTGCATCTACAATTGAAAAGTTCTCTTCTTGCAATGCGCGCAAGGCAGAGCTTATTTCAAAGTCAGCAGTGTATTCAATATATAAGTGTATAAGTTTACGTTGTGCTGGTTGAAACTGTGCTTTGCTGAAAATTCTAAATACAAGAATTTCAAAAATACTTGCAATAATGGCACCTTCATAAAAACCAATACCAAGGGTTAAGCCAACACAGGCGCTAAACCAAATGCTTGCAGCAGAAGTTAGCCCTTTTATACGGTCGTTCCCAGTAATAAGTATAGTACCTGCCCCTAAAAAGCCAATACCGCTAATAACTTGCGCACCCATACGGGTAATATCGCTCACACCAAAGTGAATCATGCAGTACTCACTCATTAACATTACAAGGGCGGCGCCCATACACACAAGTGAATGTGTTTTAATGCCAGCAGGGCTCCCGCTGCGGGAACGGTCTACTCCTATCACAGCGCCAATAAGCAAAGCAAGCCCAATACGAAAGCATATGCTTAACATATTAAAATCTCTTAATAATTCAAATATAGTAGGTTCTCTCATCACATAATCCATTGTTGTTCACTCCGTTGTCATTTTCAAAAGGTTCAAATATTAGGTCTGTCTTGGTCGCCATCTGCTTTAAACATAGTAAAGCCTTCAGCATGCGAAGTAAAGAAAAAATACTCCGTGTTTTCATACAAAGGTGGGTTTAAATAGTTTGGAATAATATTTCCATCTTCACATTCACGCAAAGCAAGCCCTGCCGCATTTAAAATTTCCTCAGCAATGCCATAGCAGTACATATCAATATACTCAGCATCCAGTTCATGCAGTAATGTTTGTATTGCAGCCCCAAGTTTTCCGAAAGAATCAGGCTCGCCAATGTAATCTACAATGCGCAACACGGTAGTGCCTTCAACGTTTATGGCACGTAGCACAAGCAAAGCAGAAACACGACCATCTTTTTCTTGCACGCCATATACTTTATACTGTTGCAGTTCTTGCATAGGGTAATGAAAATACCGCCGTGTAATATACCAGATGTCTTTATAAGGTAAAAGAGAAGTGTTAGGGGCGTATACCTCGTTTAATATTGTAGCAGAAGGAATAAGCACAAGGGGAAGAGAAGAATCATCTTCCAAAGCAGGCAGAATTTCCTTTTCTACAATACGTGCAACGGTATATGTTTCTTTATCAGCTAAGCGGTAATAATGCGGTAGCCGCAGGGCAGTGTACCCCAAAAAGGTATAAAAAGCCATGGTGTTCTCACGTATGTTGTTACAAGCTAGCACACGGCAATGGGTTAAGTTTTTCATTTCGCCCATTAGTTCAAGCCCTGCACCTTTTGCGTTTTTGCGTGCACACCATATAGAAACCCACACATCAGGTTCTGTTTGGGCATTTGCCAAAATATACCCACAAACAGCGGCAATGCCTTCTTCATCAATGGCAAGGCAAAATTGCAAGGTATCATCTTTTTTATAATAATAATGAAAGAAGTCTTCATTGTTTACCAGCGGGTGTTCAGAGCCCCAATAAATATTCAAAAATTGAATAATACTTTCCTCATCTGCAGGGGTTGCATGGCGTAAAATAAACTTACTCAAAAAGCACTACCCCCAGTAATAGGCAGGTCCACCCCTGTAATAAAGCCAGCCTCGTTTGAAAGCAAAAACGCCATAGCAGGCACAACATCATCTACCGTTGCATTGCGCCCCATCGGGTTTGCTTTCGCAGCGGCTTCAATAATCAAATCACTGGTGTCTTGCAAAAACTTTGTTTCTACCATGCTAGGCAGCACACTGTTTACCGTTACGCCGTCTTTGGCAAAGTCAATAGCAAGGCTATGGGCAAGCCCCATTAAACCATTTTTCACCACCATATAAGCCGTTACGTTTTTAGGCGGAACCGACGTTAAATAAGAGGTAGACATGAACAGCACACGCCCAAATTTATTTTTTGCCATCTGTGGTATAAATGCCTGGCAAATAAGAATGGCAGACTGCAATTGTACGTTCAAATCAAGCAAATATCGGTCATAGTCAAAATTCTTGAACTTCGTATTGATAACACGCAGAGCAGGTAAATGCACAAAATGTGTTGGCGCAGGGAAGTCGTTTTGAATAGTGGCAATTAGAAGTTGAATATTTTCTTCAGCCGAAAGGTCAGCTTCTAAACAGTGTATGTTGCTTTTGCCTATGGCAAGGGTTTCTAACGTTTGCATGTCGCCAACACCTTGTAAAATAAAAACATCTGTTTCATTGTACAAATAGTTTACCAAAGCCACCCCAATGTCTGAGGACGCCCCCGTTATCAAATATACATTTTGCCTATTTTCGCTTTGCATACACATACTCCTTATTTTGCCACGCTCGCTTTTATCTCGCCACGGCAAACCGTTTTTTCATGCTGGTTTGTTATTTTTGTTTTAATGGTAATTTCTTTAAAAAGTTCATGTTTTTCGGTAACGGTGCCGCTTATATTGGTGACAACTGTCGAGCTTTCGATTTTTCTCAACGAGGCAGTGCCGTTTCTGATGAATTCGCAGATATCGTTTATGTCGCCGACGGTTGTGGGCTGTGTTCAG
>CAZWXJ010000035.1:0-15278 GCA_964637735.1 uncultured Oscillospiraceae bacterium
CATGTGCATTTTTTCTTTTTGCAACCGGCGCAATAAATCAGATATTTCTGTACCAGGGGAAACCCATATAACGGGTTTTACAACGCCTGCAATGCTACTTTTCCCACGGTAAAGCATGTCATAAAAGTCTTTTTCGTGCAAAACGCCAACAATATTGTCAATGTTCTCTTCATACACAGGAATGCGTGAATACCCACTAGAACGAAATACATCTTTTACGTCTTCTATTTGTGCGCCTTTTTCTACTGCTACCATGTTTACCCGAGATGTCAAAATTTCGCCTGCTTCTAGGTCGTTAAACTCTATGGCAGAGCGTATCAGTTCGCTTTCGTGTTCATCAAAAGCGCCTTCTTGTTCAGCTTCTTCAACAATGGTAATCAGTTCTTCTTCTGAAAAAGAGTCATCCCCTTTGGTTTTGAAAAGCTTGCTAAGCAATTTTTTCCACTGTGAAAAAACCCAAACCAGCGGTGAAAACACAACCATCAAAAACCGAATCATCGGTGCAGAAAACATGGCAAATGCTTCGGGAGATTCTTTCGCCAAACTCTTCGGTGAAATTTCACCGAAAATCAGCACCACAATTGTCATCACAACAGTAGAAAGGGTAACCCCCATTGAGCCAAAATAAAACGTAAATACCGTTGTTGCCAGTGAGGCTGAGGCGATGTTTACAATGTTGTTTCCTATTAATATAGTTGAAAGCAACTTGTCATAATTTTCAGAAAGCTCTATCACAAGTTCTGCTTTTTTATTTCCGTTTTTTGCAATATTCTTCACCCGTATACGGTTCATGCTTGAAAAAGCGGTCTCCGTCGCTGAAAAATATGCCGATAAAATAACACAAATAACAATACTCACTATCAGTGCAGTATTCATAGTAAAAATATCATCTCCCAAAAAATTTATAAAAATAAAAAACGTGCAAACCTAAAGCTAGCCTTTCAGCTGCTTCGGTAGCACGCTATTCTAAAAAATATTCACCCCTGCAATTCTTCAGTTGCTGCGGTAACGGTATGTCTTCCACGAAATGTTAAACTGCCTTTCCTGCAAAATATTGCATATAACAAATAAATAGTAACATATCTTTTCATTAAATGTCAATTTATGCAGGGTTTTCAGTTTCCCAAAACGTTTCAATGGCCTCTTTTATTTCACCTGTGCCATGCACCCGTTTTGCGTGGTTCCAGTGCAAGGGAAATAGTGAGCGGTACTCTCTTGTGCCAAACCGACTGTCAATTAAAAGCACCACACCTTTGTCTTGTTCCGTGCGTATCACCCGCCCTGCGGCTTGTAGCACTTTGTTCATGCCAGGGTAGCGGTAGGCATACGCATAGCCATTGTTGTTCTTTTCATCATAGTGTCGTTTTATCAGCTCAATTTCTGGGTTAATTTGTGGCAAGCCTACGCCAATAATGCAGCACCCTTGCAGTTTGTCTCCCACTAGGTCTACCCCTTCGGCAAACATGCCACCCATTACGCAAAAAGCAAGTACGTTTTTGGCTGGGTCATCAAATTGTTTCAAAAAGTTTTCCCGCTCTTCTTCGCTACTGTTTCTCTGTTGGCAAGTCACAGGCATATCTGCATGCAAGGTTTCAAATACTTCCAGCACTTGCTCCATATATTTGTAAGACGGAAAGTATACAATATAATTCCCTTTCTTCACCCCAGCAAAAGCCGCTATGCTATCTGCAACTTCTTCAAGTGTAAAAGCACGGTCCTTGTATTTTGTACTAATAGAACTCTCTACTAGTAAAGCCAAATTCTCTTGCTTGAATGGAGAGAGAAAAGATGCCTTCTTTGCCTCTTCATCATTTCCTAACACTTCCATATAAAATGGAAGTGGCGAGAAGGTAGCAGAAAACAAAACCGCTGCATACCCTTTTTCAAACGCTGCTTGCACAAAAGCTGCAGGGTCAAGGCAAAGTAGCTTCATGGTAACATCATATCTATTCGCTTCATAAAAAGTCGCATAGCTTTCGCCATACAATTCAGCAATTTTTAAAAAGAAACGCAAAGAAAAATATGTTTCCAAAACGCCTTCTTCTAAATTGTTTTTATACTTTTCTAAGTAACGCTCATATTCTTTTAGCAATGCACGTAAAAGGGTTATATGTTCTTTTCGTGGTGTTTCTTCTACCAAAAATGTTACATCTTTTTCTTCACATTCTTTGCGTATGTCAAGCAATGCAGTATTTACTTTATTTAACGCTTGTGTATACTTTTTTTCTTTTGTGCCAACGGCTTTTTTCACAGCAAGTATTTCTTTTTTTGAAACACTTGCCGAATACATGGCACGTACTCTGTCAGGCAGGTTATGTGCCTCGTCAATCAAAAACACATATTGCCTTGTGCTTTCACTAAAAAAGCGTTGCAACATGGCTTCAGGGTCAAATAAATAATTATAATCACATATCACTACATCACACCATAGCGAAAAATCAAGCGCAAGCTCAAACGGGCAAAGCATATTTTCTTTCGCAATTTCTTCTATTACTTGCCTGGTAAATGTGTTTTTACTTTGTAGCTCTGCAAGTACCACGTCGTTTACTCTGTCAAAGTAGCCCTTTGCATAAGGGCAGGCGTCTGGGTTGCAATTGCGTTCATCTAAAAAACAAACCTTGTCCTTCGCAGTTATGGTAACATGCTTTGCACGCAACCCTTTTTGTTGCATAAAATGCAAAGCGTCTTGTGCGGCAGTGCGAGTAATGGTTTTAGCAGTTAGGTAAAAAACCTTCTCTTCATGCCCTTCTGCCATTGCTTTCATGGCGGGGTATATGGTAGACATGGTTTTGCCAATACCCGTGGGTGCTTGGCAAAAAAAGTTGTTGCCCCCAATAATTGCCTTATATACACTTACCGCCAATTCACGTTGCCCTTTGCGGTAACTGTCAAACGGGAAATCAAGTTCATTTATACTGTTATCTCGTGTCGTTTTCCAGCCCGCCATAAAAGCTGCCCATTTTTCATAACTCTGTAAAAAGCCAACATAAATTTCTTCCAGCTGTGCAAAGGTATATTCTTTTTGAAACCGCACAATTTCTTCTTCATCTACCTGAAAATAAGTAAGGCGCACTGCGGCTTTTTCAGCGTTATTCTTCACGCAATAAAAATAGGCATAACATTGCCCCTGTGCCCAGTGTGCCATGTTAAACTCTTCCGTAATTGCTTCCATAGGGGCAGTGGTTGTTTTAATTTCGTCTATCACAGTCATGTCGTTTTCTTCAAACATGCCGTCTGCTCTGCCCTCAACGGTGTATTCAATGTTATTATAAACTTGTACATTGCGCATGGTTACTTCGGCCATATACCCTGCAGGTGCTTCTTTTTGTAACTGGCGGTGTATGCGGCTACCTTGCGCTGCTCTGTCCAGCCCAGAAAACCGGTTATCAATACTGCCGCCACGCAGTACAAACCCAACTAGGTTTCCAACTGAAAGCTTTACCTTTACCGCCATACACACACCACCTTTATACTAAGAATTATATGTAAGTATACCATATGTTTTTTGTGCAATACACTTCTATTCCCTTTTTTCTTTGAATCAATTACAATATATTTATTCTATAAAATAGGAGCAAGACAATGAGACACCTTTTAATTGATACTGATACGGGCAGTGATGACGCTGTTGCGTTGATTGCCGCCTTGCGTGAGCCCTCGGTACAAGTGGAAGTCATCACCACCGTTTGCGGAAATGTACCGCTACCACTAGCAACGAACAATGCGCTTATTTCCATTGCTATGGCAAACACATACCAGCCACCTGTATATATGGGTGCTGACAAGCCATTATGCCGCCCTTTATACACCGCCGAAAATGTACACGGTGAAGACGGGCTTGGAGACATGTATTACACGGTGCCGTCTATCCCCATTTCTGAAGGCTTTGCACCTGATGCAATACTAGACTATGTGCGCAAATTCCCACATGGACTTGAAATTGTAACATTGGGGCCTGCTACCAACATTGCCCTTGCCATTCAAAAAGATGCCGAGACCATGGCAAAGGTGAAACATATTTACACTATGGGTACGGGTGGGTTTGGCCCTGGTAACGTTACCCCCGTTGCTGAGTTTAATGTGTATGTAGATGCAGAAGCTTATAAAATAATGCTTGAAAGTGGCATACCCGTTACCATAGCAGGGTTTGACCTTTGTTTGGGAGGCGCCGCCTTTACCCGTGCAGACATGGACGCCTTACACGCTTCTGGCGACCCTGCTGCCTCTTTCGCAGTTGATTGCAACAGCACGCTGATAGAATATAACCTAAAACGCTCAGGGCAAGAAATCATCGATTTTGCAGACCCTGTGGCTATGGCAGTTGCATTGTGGGCAGATGTTGTTGCCAAGCAACTCCCCTGCCACTGCTATGTTTGCACCATAGAAGAGCCTGCATACGGGCAAGTGATTCTTGACTATGGACAAAACCCGCCAAGCAACAACACTTTGTTAACAAGCACCCCCAATGCAGTTGTTGTGAAAAGTATTGACAATGTGCTATTTAAAACAAAGCTTATGCAAAGCCTTACCAAGCAAGCAACCCCTGTCAAACAAGTTTCCTCTGCTTTAAAAATAATATCTGTGAAAGAAAGCCCGCAGTATAAAAATGCCGCTGTTGCTTATTTTCAAAAATGTTGGGCAACGAATGACTCTCTTGCGTTTTATGAAGATTCTATTTTATCATTTTTAGTAAGCCCTTCCCCATTGCCGCAGTGGTATTTACTCACGCTTGACGATGAAATCATCGGCTGTGCAGGGTTAATCACCAACGACCTGATCAGCCGTATGGATTTATACCCTTGGTTATGTGCGCTATATATTGAAAAGCCGCATCGCAAAAACGCCTATGGAAAACTTTTGATAGACTATGCCAAGCAAGATGCAAAAGCGCTTGGCTTTGCGTCTTTATACCTATGCACTGACAATATTGGTTACTATGAGCAATATGGCTTCACCTACATTGCTACTGGCTACCACCCTTGGGGCGAGACGTCTCGTATTTATCAAAGCATTCTCTAGGTTTTGCCTTCTATTCTTCTTGCATGCTTTTCTTTTTTTCTGTATACTATTTTTATAAATGCGTTCCGAGTTTTTTGCAGATGTTTTCATTCATTTTTGCAAAAAATCAGAGGGAGAGTGAATTTCTTCCTTGCCGCAATAAAAAAGTTTGTTGCTGGCGCAATAAACTTTTTGAATTGCTATATGCGCACATAATAAAAGTTTATCATCGTGTTTTTACATCATTCTTTTATTACCACCAAAAGCAATTCTGAATGGAATTGCTTTTACTTTTTTCGGAGGATATTTTGCAAAAAGAAAACGCAGGCTTTATCAAACAAAAACGGTCTTTTCGCCTATTGTTAATGGGCTTGTTTGTACTGCTTGTTTTCGCTGTTGTGTTCTCTCTTACACTGGGGCGGTATGCTCTTTCGCCTTCTACCGTATGCAACATTTTGCTTTCAAAAATAGTGCCCATGCAAAAAACATGGCCCACACAAGCTGAAAACGTTATTTTTTTAGTGCGCATGCCTCGCATTTTTGCAGCTGTTATCATCGGGGCGTCCCTTGCGGCAGCTGGTTCAGCCTTTCAAAACTTGTTTCAAAACCCACTTGTCTCACCTGATGTACTTGGCGCAAGTGCTGGGGCAGGGTTTGGCGCTGCACTTGGTATTTTTTTAGGAATTGGTTACAGCCTAACTACTACCTTTGCATTTGGGTTTGGGTTGCTTGCCGTAGGTATTTCTTTTATTGTTAGCATACGTGCTAAGGCACACCCTACGCTCAGCATGGTTTTGGCAGGCGTTATGTCTGGTTCTTTATTTTCTGCCGCTACCTCTTTTTTAAAACTGGTTGCAGATACTGAAAACACCCTCCCCGCTATTACCTATTGGTTAATGGGTAGCCTTGCTTCCATTCGCTGGAGCGACTTACGCTTCTTATTGTCACCTTTCTTCATAGGTATTTGCATTCTATTTGCCTTTCGCTGGCAACTCAATGTGCTTTCTACAGGGGAAGACGAAGCTTCTGCACTTGGCATCAATACCAAATTTGTACGCACCCTTGTTATTTTGGGTGCTACTTTGCTTACCGCCTCTTGTGTTTCAGTTAGCGGGCTAATTGGCTGGGTAGGGCTTGTTATTCCCCATTTTGCACGCATCCTTACAGGGGCTGACTACCGCCGTGTTCTTCCTGTTTCTATGCTGATGGGTAGTATTTTTTTGCTGATGGTTGACAACCTCTCTCGCACCCTTACATCTGGTGAAATTCCAATTGGTATTCTAACAGCTTTTGTTGGCGCCCCATTCTTTTTATATCTTCTTTTGAAAAAGGAGGATGCGTAACATGTTACAAGTTGAAAATTTATCTTTCTCATACAAAAAAGCACCTGCGCTTTCAAATATTTCTTTTTCTGCTGAAAAGGGAGATTTCGTTTGTTTCATTGGTCCAAACGGGGCGGGGAAAAGCACGTTACTCAAATGTATACTGAATATTTTAAAACCGCAGGGGGAATATATTTTACTAAACGGCGCACCTGTGCAAAACACACCTGCAAAGCAACTGGCTACCCAAATGGCATATATACCGCAGCACCATACACTTGCTTTTTCTTTTTCTGCGTTAGAGGTTGTACTGATGGGGCGTACTGCACATTTACCTGCTCCTGCTTCTCCATCTAAAAAAGACGAACAACTGGCACTTGATGCGCTTGAGCAACTTTCTGCCACACACCTTGCTAGCCGTGCATTTCAAACCCTCAGCGGTGGCGAGCAACAATTGGTGTTAATTGCCCGTGCCCTTGCGCAACAAGCACCCATTTTGGTAATGGACGAGCCTACCGCTAATTTAGACTTTGGCAACCAATATATGGTGATGGATACAATTTATAAACTGTCACAAAGCGGCTACCTTATATTGCTTTCAACCCATACACCCGAGCATGCTTTGCAATACGCAAGCAAAGTTGTTGCCTTGCAAAATGGTACTGTGTTTTTTAATGGCACTCCGCAAGAATGCATAACTTCAGAATCTCTTTCAGCTTTGTACGGCACCCCAATTTCCATTGCCACCGTACAAGGGCAAAACGGAAATATTCCTATTTGTTTCCCTTCTCATTTTTCAAACCAGCTTTTTTGAAGCTGACGATATTATTTTTAGGAGGATATTATGCGACGTACCAAAAAAGCCCTTTCCTTATTTTTTGCACTGGCACTTACATTTTCCCTGCTTACCGCTTGTACCCAGCCACAAGAAAGTAGCGAGCCCACACCTGAACAGGTAACTTTTATTGATTCTGCTGGGCGTGCCGTAGAAGTTGATTCCGCCATTGAACGTGTTGCGCCATCTGGCACAATGGCACAAATTATGCTATACACCCTATGCCCTGAAAAACTAGTTGGGCTTGGGGCACCTTTTTCAGAAGAACAAGCCCTTTACATAGACGACGTTTATGTAAACCTACCTGTATTTGGTGTATTTTATGGCAAAAACGCCAACTTGAATGTAGAGTCTTTAATGGCAGCTGACCCGCAAGTAATTATTGACATTGGCGATGTAAAAGATTCTACCGTAGAAGACATGGATGCTTTACAAGAACAAACAGGCATTCCTACTGTGTTTATTGAGTCTACCTTAACCAAAAGCGCCATGGCATACCGCCAACTTGGCACATTACTTGGCTGTGAAGACCGTGCTGAAGAACTTGCCACCTACTGTGAAACCACACTACAAACCACAGAAGACATCATCGCTACCATTCCTGCCGAAGACCGCTACACTGTTTATTACGGAGACGGTGTAACAGGGCTTGAAGCCGTTAGCGCAGGTACCATTCACAGTGAAATTTTAGATGTGCTTGGTTTAACAAATGTATGTGATCTTGGCAATACAAAAAACACTGAAATTTCCATTGAAGATTTACTTTCGTGGAACCCTGACATTATTATTTTGGTAACACCTGAAGCCTATGAAGAAGCCCTGACAAGCCCACTTTGGGCAGAGCTTGATGCTGTAAAAAACGGGCGTGTATACCAAACACCTGCAGCACCTTATAACTGGTCAGGTCGTCCACCAGCAGTCAATCGTTTTTTAGGCATTCGTTGGCTTAGTAACCTTGTTTACCCTGAACTATTTGACTATGATATGGTAGAAGAAGGGCAAACATTCTACATCCTATTCTACCACTATGACCTAACAGAAGAGGAGGCCAAAGAATTGTTGGCAACCTCTACATTCGCTTCTTAATCACATATCATAAAAAGAGTGGTCTCACCTGAGACCACTCTTTTTATATTTACGTTTTTAAACGCCATAAAACTTTTTATGGTTTGCCATCAGCTGGTCTAACGTAACAGGGCGAAAATGGTTAATGTCTACCCCTGCATTGTACGCACGTTTTAACTTGCGTAAAATTTGAAACGTTGGGTTTTCTTTGCGGTTATGCACATGCCCATAAACCAAAATGCTTCCCCTTTTTGAACCCCACCATTCTACCATCGGAAAATGACACATCACAATGCGTTTCCCATTGTCATATGTTTCTGCAAATTCGCCTACGCTATCAAAATACTTATCTAAATCACAGTATTTCATCCAGGGTTTGTCATGGTTTCCAATAATCAAGTGCTTTTTTCCGTTTAGCTGTTTTAAATAATGGTCGGGCGTTTTTCTGCTCCGAGACATAAAGTCTCCCACAATATAAACGGTGTCTTCAGGCTGTACTACTTCATTCCATCTGTCTACCAATATAACTTCCATATCATCTACTGTTAAAAATGGTCTGGCAGATTTTCCGATGTTCACGTCATGCCCGAAGTGTAAATCTGCTGTGTAATAAATCATGCGTTCCTCACCTAAGTTTAAGAATTTAATCTCGTCTATCATACCATAAAGCATAGCTGTCTGCAAAATATATGTGCTGTCCTCATAAATAAAACCGACTTTATGTAAAGCCGGTTTTATCGTATCGTGTCGTCATTTTACATGCCGGCCTCTTGCATTGCTGTTTCATTTTTTTCAATCAGTGCATCAAGCGGAATAACTGGGGAATAAAGATACCCTTGATACAATTTGCACCCAAGTTCTTCGAGTAATAATTTTTGGTCTTCCGTTTCAACATACTCAGCAATTACTTCAAAGTCCATCGTCTCTGAAAGTTTTACAATGGAAGCAACAATTTCGCGGCTACGTCCATTTTTAATAATATTTTTCGTAAGTGAGCCGTCTAATTTAACAAAACTAAACAAATTGCTTTGCAAATATTTTAAAGACGTATGCCCCATGCTGAAATCATCTATTGCAAATAAAATGCCCATGTCATGTATTGCTTTCAAAGACTCCTCTGCATCTTCACGCATTAAGAAAGACATTTGCTCTGTTAGTTCAATACACATAACATTTTTCACATGCGGGTTTTTCTCAACCGTTTCCTGCAAAAATGTAATAAAAGTGGGAGTTTGCAAGGCAAAGGCGGTTGCGTTTACGCTAATGTGTTTTACAAGCATGCCTTTCTCTTGCATTTTTTTAATATCTGCACATGCTTTTGTAAATACCGCCTGTTCAAGGTCTTGCAATTGCCCGCTTTCCCTCGCTATGCTAATAAGCAATGGCGGGTACATATACCCACAGCGGGGGTGATTCCAGCGCAATAAAGCTTCTGCGCCAAACAGTTCATCTTGGTCATTGTATTGCGGCTGGTAAAACAGCTCAAATCCATCATCTGTTTTTAAAATATAGCGCAAGTCTTCCGCTAATATTTTGGCAATATTTCCCTCATCCCCTTCAAGTTCTAAAAGGTTTACACTGCCGCCATTTTCTTCGGCTTCTTGTAAAATTTTCATAAGGTTATGTAGGCTTTCTTGCATTTTCTCATTGGTGCGCCGTTCATACCGCTTTAAAAACCAACCGTAAATAAACGCACCCAAAACAATATTAAATATTTGCAGCAAACTGCCCGCAGCTGAGCCTGTTGCCGTATACCCGCTTATAATAACAGGCGTAACCCAGGTTACTGGCGTAATAGGCATAGGCACAATGCCTACGCTAATGGCCGCATAAGAAGTAAGCATACAGATGACCGGAACAGAAACAAATGGAACAAAGAATGACCAGTTCCAAATAATAGGAAGCCCAAACACCATTAGTTCGTTGATGTTAAAAAGCATTGGGAAAAAAGACATTTTGGCAAGATTTTTTACATTTTTTTGCTTACTAAACAATAAAATGGCAAGTACTAAGCTTAACGTTGCGCCGCACCCGCCCATAAAAACAAATGCGTCCATAAAAGGTTTGTTCAAAATTTCTGCTACAAGTGCACCGCCTGGTTCAACACTTCCTGAAAACAAGGTTTGCGCCACACTTTCCAACACATTGGTGCCGTGCACCCCAAAAAACCAAAACACACTTGTAAGTGATACAAATAGCAATGTACGAAAAAACCGATTGGTAACCATTTCAAACAGGTGAAATATGGTATCGTGAAAAAGTGCTTCAAAACTGGTGGTGTGCAAAAACACAATCAATACTTCGTTTAAAACAAATGCAGCGAAAATGGTAATGAGTGCTGGGAAAATAGAAGAAATAATGTCGTTAAAGTCGGTGTCTGCCCCCATTGTGTAAAACTGAAAGGTAAACGCATGGCTTGACACGAGCTTACAATAAATGTACCCACCAAACACAGCACTAAAAATGGCCGTAAACATACCCTGTGTGCCAAGCGATGTAATTTGAAAAGACTCAGTTAAAATACCGTTCAAAACCATATTTACGCTTAACGCTGCAAAAATAGCCCCTATTACAAGCCCTTTGTTGATGAGTTTTGTTTTCGCATAACTATAGCTTATGGTAATAACCATAAAAAGAGACAGCATACCAAATGTTGCTTGGTTAATAACTGTAAATAAGTATATAAGAATGCCACCTGCAAAATTCGCCAAAAATGTTT
This sequence comes from uncultured Oscillospiraceae bacterium, assembly GCA_964637735.1. GTDB lineage: Bacteria > Bacillota > Clostridia > Oscillospirales > Ruminococcaceae > CAZWXJ01. The sequence goes on from CAZWXJ010000035.1 coordinate 10,940, forward strand.
GGTATATTTGTACAGGTAAATGGCGAAACGCCAACGCAAATGATCCGATCATCAAGAGAGGAATTGTCATAACAAGTCCCTGTCGTATAGCCTTGACCATCGGAAGATTATTCACTTTACTAAGAATATTGATGTTCGGTTCCAGCTATAACCCCTCCTTCGCTGGTATAACTTTAGTATTATATCATATTTGCTGTTATATGCCCACTGAAATTAAGATATTTGCGTTAGCTTTATAACTTTTGCATTGTCTGTGTTATCACCTACAATTTCACCCGTATAATAAACCACTACACGGCTTCCAATCAATATCTTCCGTTCCAAAATGCAACTCTTGCCCATCATCTGTTCTAATTAATATACTGTTCATGGCAGCATCTACTATTTCGCCTTCCACACTGTACATGGCAGGGCTAGACAGCCGAAGTACTGTAATATTATTTGTGCCCGTACCGTAAATAGTACCCGTGTAAACCACCGTTAGCCTATCACCAATCAACAGTTCCAAAAGGGCGCTTTTGTCAGCGTTTTCAGTGCCAAATTGCAACGTAGTTCCATTGTCAAGCTGTAAAGCCACCGTGTTCATAGTTGCGTCTGTAACTGTTCCTACAACGCTTTTTTCACCTGAGCGGGTTAATTTTAGCACAACCACACTTGCCGTATTGGTGCCACTTACTTCACCTACATAATAAACCTTAATGTCATCACCAAGTAGCAATCCGTCTATTGCGCTTTTGTCTGCGTCTTCCGTTGAGAAAGAAAGCGGATCTCCACCATTTTGTTGAATGGTAAGGGTATTCATGGTTGCATCAACAACATTGCCTTCCACATGGTTTACTTCTGGGTTTATAATGCGTGTAGCTGTTAAACTTGTTTTAGTATCATTGCCAGCCGTTTCTGTGTAATACACCTGTATTTTTTGCCCAGCTATCAAGTCTTCTACGTTTTCAATATTCGCATTCTCTATTTGAAAGTTCATCTCAACTGCTTCATCTGTTTGCATTTGTAAGTCACTTACAGAAGCATTTACAATGGTTCCCTCTGCCATTTTCTCTTGTGGTTGTTCAGAGGTGGGCGCTTCTGCATTGCAAGCCACAAAAAATAAAATAGCTGCATATAGCAAAATAGCTCTTTTTTTCATGCTCTATCCTCGCTTTCACATTTGGTTTGGGCTATGCATGAATACATTTTACTTTGAATATTTTGAATTTTATGCTAAATAGTATGAACCAATTGTGAAACTCAAAAAAACAGCCTGCAGAAAGCAAGCTGTTTTTTATATTATATTTTATTTTCTCATCTACTCTTTGGTAAAAATATTTTATGCCAAATTGGCAATAGGGTGTGCCTTTAAAAAGTCTTCGTTTTCAACAAGCAAGTCATATGCAATGGCAAACGGTTCTTGGTGTACACCCATAGCAAACCCTCTACCCAAAAGTATAGACACAATATAGTCTTCCCATGAGGTAAATGTTTCTTTAATTTTCACGGCGGCTTTTGCCATCCATTCCCACGCTTCATCTTCTGTAATATACCCAATGTTCACAAACAGCCGAACCAGATAGCCAATGCGTTCTAAATCCCAAGCAATCAAAGTGTCGCAGGCTTCTATGGTGTCAATGGGTATATACAATACTTCATTTAATGCTGCCACTGTTGTTTGGTAGTCTTCAGCATCTTCTTCGTCTAACTCATCAAAGTTGCCAGCTTTTGCTTTTGCAAAGCTTTTGGCAAATTTGGTAGCATGCCTGCCTTCCAGTAAAGATGCTAACATTTCAAGTGCTTCTTCACGGCTGTCAATGCCCCACCCACCTGAAAGAATTGCGTCTGTGTCATCCTCGTCCATAATCAGTGCAAGGGTTTCATAAGGTTCTTCTTGTGTACCAATTAATAGCGCACCAATCGGCATGTATTTTTCATATACATCAGGTACTTTGTTGGCAACCAAAAATTCTTGCCAAGCGGCCTCCATGGCATCTTCATCATATTGCATCATACCTGGCATCATGTTTGCCAGTTGTTCTTGCTGTGCAGCAACCGCTTCTTGCAATCCATCCATGCTTCCCATCATGGCCGTTTGTATTTCTATTTGTTGGCGCATCATCGCTTCATATTCTTCCATTTGCCGTCTGTTGTCATCTATCAATTCTTGTCGGTCGGCATCTGTTACTTCCCAGCCGTTTTCTTCGCTCATGCGTTGTTGCAGGGCAAGCTGGCTTTCAAGTTGTTCTTTCATGGTTTCTTTGTATTGTTCAATAGCATCTTCCATCATTTTGTTTACATCATACATGTGGTAAACCCCCTTTTAATTTTCGGCACCTGCCATAATAAGCATTTCAACAATTTCGGTAAATCCTCTTTCGGCTGCATAGTGCATGGCACTGTGTTGCATGTTATCAACTGCGTTTACATCTGCGCCTTTTTCAATTAGTACATTGGCAACGTCGTTTGCGCCAACCATAGTAGCTACAATAAGCGCTGTTTCACCTTCTTCGTTCTTACCGTTTATATCTGCCCCATTGTCAAGCAAGGTTTGTGTGGCAAATTTATTTCTAAAGTTTGCCGCATAATGAAGTGGTGCATTACCATTCAGCAAATGCAAGTTCGCATCTGCACCAGCTTTTAAAAGCACTTCAACAAGGTGTAAATTATCACCTTGCATGGCCAAAATAAGTGGGCTTTCGCCGCCGTCGTTCAGCGCATTTATATCAATGCCTTCTTGCTTTAATAAAGCACCCACAACTTCGCTTTGCCCGTTGTACACAGCTTGGTGAAGTGGTGTATTGCCCGAAGCATCAGCGTCTCCTGCGCCATCTCCGAGAAGAATAACAAGATCTCGAAGGCCAGCAGCAGTTGCATAGTCCATAGCCTTATGCCCGTTATTGTCCTGCACTGTTTTGTCAGCACCATGTTCTAGTAAATATTTTGCAGTTTCTGTGCGCCCTTTAGCAGCAGCATAAATAAGCGGTGTTTTTCCCTCTTTATCAGTTGCGTTTACGTCAGCGCCAGCGTCTATTAAAATAGCAATAATGTCTTTGTTCCCGCTATCACTTACAGAATGCAGTGGTGTTACGCTTGCATTGTTTGCAAGGCTTACATCTGCACCACCATCTACCAACAGTTTTACAATGTCTCTTGCACCTTTTGCAGAGGCATAGTATAGCGGGGTATTCCCCATGGCATCTCGTTTATCTAGCTGAATGCCACCCTTTTTCAAAAATGCCTGTACAACACCCTTTTGCCCATTTTTACAAGCGTTTAGAAAAATATTATCCATGTTATCCATTCCCCTTTACATTTTCATCAGTAAATAATTGACAAGGTTTTCATTATCATCTTCTGTGGCAAAAGCCAGTGCGTTCATTCCGTTATTATTCACAGCCTCTAGTTTTGGGTCTCCAAATTCAAACAGCATGTCCGTAAGGTTTTTTGCCAGAGATTTGTTACGGTTTTGTACAGCATACATAAGAGGTGTATTGCCTTCTTTATCTTGCGCAGCAACATCCGCATTTGCCTCTAGCAAAGAAATTTGCAAATCTTCCATTTCGGTGTCATCTCTTTGGCAAATAAACATAAGGGGGGTAAGCCCCTTGTTACTGGCAATATTCGGGTTTGCTTTGTAACGTAAAAGCTGGTTGATAAGTACCCGTGACAAACTTTGCCCGTTATATCTTCCGCTTGATCCATAATCTTTGCAAGCGATGTTTAGCAACGTGTTGCCATCTTCGTCAATTTCTTCATTTATGTCAAACCCGCTGTCTACCATGGCTTTCAAAAGGTTTTCAATAATTTTGTTTTCAAATGTACTGTGGTTCACACGTACAAACACATTACTGCCAAATAAATAGGCAATGGGCACTTTGCCCTCTGCATCCTTCAAATTAGGGTTTGCGCCGTATGCGATTAACAAGTCGGCTATTTTACCGTCTAGCATAGCACAAGCAAGTGCCAGTGGTGCTTTACCTTGCAACTCAAAACTATTATTACGGAACGATTCCCCATAGAATTCATTAGGGTCTGCGCCCATTTTTAGCAGTGCTTCTACGGCATCATAGTCTTGCTTGTCAACCGCTTGCATCAAGTTCATGCCTTTTGTCAGCATTTCAAGTTTTGCGTTTTCGTCATTTTCGGCGCCTTCTACATAAGTGCCATTTAGCAGGGCGGGTATGCGAATATCTTGGCATGCAAACGCAACTTCTTTTGACGTTTTGCCATAATTGTCTTTTTGGTCAGGGTCCATACCAGCATCTACTAAACATTTTATAGTTTTAAAATATCTGTCCATCTCTGCGGTATCTTTGTCATGTTGTTCTTGCTGGTGCTCTCTTCTGCGTGCTAA
>CAZWXJ010000036.1:0-834 GCA_964637735.1 uncultured Oscillospiraceae bacterium
CTGCGGTTTGATGTATATGTACGTGCCATACAGCCAAATGAAGAGTTTAACACCTATACGCATGAGCTATATATGGAAGACCAAACCTACATTGGTGAGTTACCATGGGAAGCGCTAAGCGATGCATACCCCACCTTAGAAATGGCCGAAGCAGGGCAATATACCATCAACGTAAACTTTATTTACAGCCTTGCCCCCGCAGAAGGCGAGACCCCTCAATTTGGCGGTGAAGCAACAGGCTATAACACAGCAGAAGTTACCATTGCCATTGTATAAGAGTAAATTTTTTTGAAACCGAGAGATATGCAAACATGGAAAGTGAAATTACGTTTACCAATAGTTGTAGCGAGCAAGAATTTTTAAGCGCTGTTCGCATGAACTTGTTACAAGAAAACATTGAAAAAACAAATGGCAAACTGAAAATTCCTGATTTGGAATATTGCTGTGTTGCACGCAATAAGCAAGGCGATATTGTAGGAGGTATACAGGGGGCAACCTTTCTTTCTGCAGTAGAAGTAGAGGTGCTATGGGTGCAGGAAGCATACCGAGGGAAGGGCATTGCAACACATTTGCTAACTGCGTTAGAGCAAGAAGCAAAAAATGCAGGTTGTAAGTTGGCTTATGTAACAACCTATTCTTTTCAAGCACCCATTTTCTATCAAAAACAAGGGTACACTCTCTGCGGTGAAGTCAATGGTTTCCCTGATGATATCAAGCTATATACCCTACAAAAAATGTTAGCAGAGTAAATATAAATAGGAACTTAAAAAGGCATCATCATGTAATGGTGCCTTTTTGTTGCGAAATTTACCATAACACTATTTTTATAGTATA
>CAZWXJ010000036.1:844-1834 GCA_964637735.1 uncultured Oscillospiraceae bacterium
GAGGAACAAGAAAGAGGTGAGCACATGGCAACATACATTGCCCTTTTGCGTGGCATAAACGTTGGCGGCAAAAACAAAGTGCCCATGCCCATTTTAAAGCAAGTGTTTGAAGAACTTGGCTTTACAGGTGTTACCACCTACATTAACAGTGGCAACGTTGTGTTTGAAAGCAGCACGGCAAACAAAACAGCGCTTGCAAAACTGTGTGAAGATGCCATTGCAGAAAGATTTGCACTGCATATTCCCGTTAAAATAGTAACGGCAGAAGAGCTGGAAGACGTTTTACAGCATGCACCCGCATGGTGGGGAAGTGAAGAAGGTGTGGTACATTATGCCATGTTTGTAATTGCACCCACCACCATAGAAGAAGTGTTTGCAGTGATGGGAGAGATCATTCCAGAATATTATAAAGACGTTATCTTTTGGTCAGCTCCACGTAAAACATTTCACAAATCACAGTGGTCTAAAATAGCAAGTTCCTCTGTAAACAACTGTGTTACCATTCGCAATGCCAACACAGCAAACAAATTGCTATTGCTAACAAAATAAAAACAAAGAGGAGTGCTTAAACACTCCTCTTTTATTATTTATGCTTGTCTTTTTTATCGTCATTCTTCTTTCCAAAGAAGTTTTTCAGCTCTTTGCGAAAGGCCATGTAAGGCAGCACCCCTCTAAACACAACAACGGTTGATGTAATAAGCAGTGCGGCAATGGCAGCGCCTCTGTCAATATTGCGTTTATTCATAAAAAACCTCCTATGTGCGGAATGTCATGCTAATGGCCATTACAATTAACGTACAAATAAAAGCGTGTTCAGGGTATAACAGGGTAGCGCTGTAAGTATATTGAAAAGAAACCCACTCACGGTTAATTTCCATTAGCAAATTATTGTCTCTGTCTGTCACCAGCCAAAGGTTATTCCATACGTTTCCCTCTATTTTCCAGTCCAAATGGTCTAGCGTAAAATAAGGGTTTGAAAGCGTAGCATGG
>CAZWXJ010000036.1:1844-15068 GCA_964637735.1 uncultured Oscillospiraceae bacterium
CCCGTCAGTATATAAATTGAATAAATACTGAAAGCTAAAGTTTTTTTGCTTAATGCTGCCAATTTCTTTGCCGTCGGCACCACACACACTTACATCCCAGTGCCACCACGAGTTTGATTTCACAAAAAACAAATGGCTTTGCGCATCGTCATATACATCCCACCCTTGCAGTTCATATGCACGGTGTTTAAAAGTTAGTTCCATGGTGCCTCCGCAGGTTTACAAAATAAATACTTCTATATTTTATTATAGTATGAAAGTGTTGTAATAATCAACCAGTAAAACCGTGTTCTTTTCTTGTGAGTAACGGTCTTTCGCATACTGTGCGGCAAGCAAGCGGCGGGCGAGTTTGTCAGGGTGTTGCAGTTCTTGCAAAATACCGTTTGCCAACTCTTCAGCATCATCTACTGCAACCAAAGTGCCCACCTCAGGTATAACAATGTCTGCAAGCCCACCGTTGTTTGTGGCAACAATGGGGCAACCACAAGCAAGCGCTTCCACAGCCACCAAACCAAACGGCTCTCTGCGGGAAGGCACGGTTGAAACGTCAGCCACGCTGTAAAACTTGCGCAGGTTTTCATGGTCAACATGCCCTAAAAAGTGCATGTTTTGCAAACCGAGGTCTTCGGCTTGCTCTACTAAATTGTCTAATAAATCTCCGTTGCCGGCAATGCAGGTGGTTACTTTGCCTATGCCACTGTTTTCATATATATGTGCAGCGTCTAACAGTACGTCAACGCCTTTAAAGTCGGTCAGTTTTCCTGCAAACATCACCAAAAAGTCAGTCTCAGGTGGCACACCATAGTCAGCAAGCAAAGCGGCGCGGTCTACAATGTCGGGGTAAAAAATACCTGTGTCATACCCGTTGGTTAGCATGTAGGTTTTCTCACGGCTGGCGGGCAATAAAGCGTGTATTAGCTTATCGGTATCAACTGAAATAGTAATAATACCCTTTGCAAGGGCAACCGCTTCTTCGGCATAGGGCTGAAAGCGTGGCCATTTTTGAAAGCCCATTAAGTCAGTACCATGTGCGGTAATAACGGTGGGTATGCCCGTGCGTGCGCCCAAAGCTGCCAGCACCCACACGTGTTGCCCATGTATGATGTCAGGCTGAAATGCCGTCACTTCTTCTTGTATAGCCGCCTCAAATGCGCTTACATAGCCAGCAAATTGTACATCGCTTAAATCATCAAAGGTGGTGGTGCTGCGGGGGTGGCTTGTAAAACAAGGGAAGTTGAACGGTAATGCACCTGCAATGCTCTCTTTATGAGTGAAAAAAACAGGGTGCATTTTCACATTCGGCAATTGCTCATACTCCGTCTGGTTTTCGGGGAAGATGATACAAACCTCGTGCCCTAGTTTTGCAAGGTAAACCGCCACATTGCGGGTATAAGTGCCACTGCCACTGCCCACCAGTGGAAAATGGTTGATGATTAAAATACGCATAGTACCCCTCCTGAATAGTCTTTTTTAAACCTCTGCTGTAAACGCAAGCCATGCTTCTTTGGTGCGCTGGTATTGTTCAATGGCATAAGGCAAGCTGTCATAACTAATGTCAAACGCTTTTAGCAATGCGGCAAACATGGTGTTGCCTGTGTAGTTTACTAAATGCGGCACACTTTTTTGCAAATGGGCAAATTGCTCTGCCCGTATACGCTTCACATCACGCCCACGTATCCAGTTCAAAAACGGGTTGCGTCCTATCCACCCCATGCAAGCGTTAAAAAACCGCTGCTGCACATGAATGTTTTTTTGCACGTCGGGTACAGTGGGGTAGTTGCCATATGTGTTGTGAAATACATGCATGTCAACGTCAAGGCAGTTCCAGCCATAGTCTGCTGCGCCAACACCAAGCAGCGTGTCTTCACCACGCCCTAAATACATGGTCTCGTTCATGAAGTAATGCGGAGAGAAAAATGGGTCAAGCTTTTTAAAAGCGTGTAAGTCAATTGCCATGTTGCCACCCAGCACTTTGGTGGTGGCAAATGGTTTTGCGGGGAAGTTTGTTTGCACGCTCAGGCAGCGATGGGTATCACAGCTTGTCCAGTACGGCACCATGCTGTCTTTCTGCAAAGCATACAACAAGTCATCCATGCCGTCAAACATAGCAGGCGGCAAAATGTTATAGCCTGAATAATCACTGGTGGTAATAACCGAGCCCTCTACAAGCCCGTTTAAGTGTGCCCCGAAGAAATCAATGTCTTCCTGTACAATCTCACCTTGGTTATCTTTTTTCAGCACATAGGGGTGCACATCACTGTCAACAAATACAAGTACATCACTTTTACGTATCATAGCCTCAATTACCACGGTGTTACGGTTAAACCCGTACGGCGTGAAGCCAGACTTTTCCAGTGGCTTGCAATATAGTAATTCATCAGCATATTTGTTTAAGATACCATGTTCTTTAAACCAAGCAGTGGCATTGTGGTTGTGGTTAATGGGCACCAAATGCACCGGCACATATTGTTCAATTTCATGTACGGGCGCAGGGTCATACCTGTGTGAATATGCAACAATAACATTGGTAACGGTATGCCCATACTTTTCGGCATTTTTCAAAAATTCTATTATCGAGGACGAAGAGTCAAAATAACGTACAATCATTCCTAAAGACAGGTTCATACCGCAGCTCCTTTCATAAAAAAGCGTCGTGTTAAATTTACATATTTACTTATATATTTATTATATTATACCATACAAAAACAAACTGTTTCCTATTTGCGAACAAACTGCAAATAAAATGCGAGGGCGAAAAACAAAAACCGCACAATATGCAAAAGCCAAAAAGCCCGCATAAAGCACGGTTTAAAAAACATGAATATAGGGGTTTAAGTGCTAATACAAAAAAGCCACGTTTTCATACCAGTAAAGTTTGCACAAGCTCTCAAGCTGTGGGCGCACCACTGCGGCAGAAGTGCCTTCCAGTTCCCTTGCAAGCAGTTTTGTACCGCCCGCTATTAACGTGTTCAGTGTGGCAGGCGCCACCCGCAGCACATGGTGAGAGGCATAAATTACGTCAATGTGCGTGGCTACTAGCGTGCGCAATTTTTGTATGCTGGCAAGGTAGGCAGGCAAGTTGCGCCCCGCACCAAACATGTAAATGGCGCCACCCTCTGCCACGGAATCTCCGCTTATTAAAAACCGCTTTTCCTTTTCAAATAGGGCAATGCTGCCAGGAGTATGCCCAGGTATCAAAACAATTTCAAAGGCAAAGGTGCCAAGGTCAAGTTCTTCGCCTTTCCAAATGGGGGCGGGTGGTTTTTGTATGGTCTCATATGTGTCGGTCAGCATGTATCTATCAAACTCAGCAGGGTGCATATAAACCGTTTCAAACTGGTGGTTACAGCCTATATGGTCTCTGTCAGCGTGGGTGTTCAAAACAAAAACAGGTTTACTTGTTAAACTTTGCACCATGGCGGCAAGGTCTCCCGTTCCAAAACCAGTGTCAACCAGCATGGCACGTTCAGCGCCCTCAAACAAAAAGCAGCGCACACCGTTTTCAAAAATCTCCCACATGTGGGGCATTATTTGCGTTACTGTGTATGGTTCTTGCATAACCTATCAAACCCTTTCTGCCAAATGCCATTCTACTGCCAGTATACCACATAAAAGTCGTGTAACTGTATAGGCAAGTTCTACATAAACCATTGCGGCTTTATGCAAAACTTGCCTATTTTTTGCGCCATAAAATGGGTTTAGAATATAAAATTTTCTACAGAAGGGCTAAAGCCGCCGCTAAGCCCCGTGAAGCAACATTTTTCTTGGCAGGTTTCACTCATGTGGCAACCTATTACAATGTCACTACGGTTCTCTCGCTCAATAATATCAATGGTTGTGTTGCTGTCACTAATTTTGCAGGTTACTTTCATAGCTACTTTGTTTGTGTCAAACATATTATCACCCTCATATGATAGGTTGTGAATTTATTATCATTCTATTCCAATTTAGCGTAATTTGCAAGAAATATTCAAAAATATCAAACAAATATAAACATGCCCCGTTTTTTAACAAACTATTTACAGAATGTACGGTACTAAAGTGCCTTAAATATGCTAAAATAAGCGCAAGAAGAATTTAGCAGAAGAGGTGCCGTATGTATTTACAAAGTGAAAACAAAATTTGGGTAGCCAAGGCAGAAGATGAAAGAATATACCTGCTACCACAAATGGCCAATAGGCATGGGGTTATTTCAGGCGCAACAGGCACAGGTAAAACCGTTACCTTAAAAGTGCTAGCCGAAGCCTTTAGTGACATGGGTGTGCCTGTTTTCTTGGCAGACATCAAAGGCGATGTTTCTGGCATGTGCAAAGCAGGCGAGCCCAACAAAAACGTTGACGAGAGGGTAGAAAAACTTGGCGTTGAAAACTTTACTTACAAGCCCTTCCCCGTGCGCTTTTTTGACGTGTTCGGGCAAAAAGGCATTCCTGTGCGGGCTATGGTGTCTGGCATGGGGCCTGAATTACTTGCCCGCATTTTAGGCTTGAATGACACCCAAACAGGGGTGCTGTACATCATTTTCAAAATTGCAGACGACCAAGGTCTGTTGCTAATTGACTTAAAAGACTTAAAAGCAATGCTGCAACACGTGGTGGAACAGAAAGACCAATACCAAACCACATACGGCAACGTAACGGCGGCTTCCGTTGGTAGTATTCAGCGTGCCATTCTCACGTTAGAAGCAAACGGGGGAGACATCTTTTTCGGCGAACCTGAGCTGGATATTAAAGACTGGATTGCCCAAGACGACCTCGGGCATGGCATCATCAACCTGCTTTACTGTGTAGAGCTCGTAAAATCACCATTGCTGTATTCTACCTTTTTACTGTGGATGCTTGCCGAGTTATACGAAACCCTACCCGAAGTAGGTGACCTTGCAAAGCCCAAAATGGTTTTCTTTTTTGATGAAGCGCACCTTTTGTTTAACGACGCACCCAAAGCACTTGTGCAGAAAATTGAACAGGTGGCAAGGCTGATTCGTTCAAAAGGGGTTGGTATTTATTTCATCACCCAGTCCCCGTCAGACATTCCTGACACGGTACTTGCCCAACTAGGCAATAAAATACAACACGCACTGCGTGCCTACACCCCGAAAGAGCAAAAAGCCATCAAGGCGGCGGCACAGTCCTTCCGCACAAACCCTGCATTTGACACAGAAACCGTCCTCACTGAACTTGGCACAGGGGAAGCGCTTATTTCTTTTCTAGACGAAAAGGGTGCGCCAAGCATTGTACAGCGTGCATTTGTTTTGCCACCCCAAAGCTTTATGGGCGTTGCTGAAGATGACCTAATTGAACAACGTGTGCGGGGTAGCGCATTATATGCCAAATACGGCACAGCGGTTGACGGAAAGTCTGCCTATGAAGACTTGCAAACCGTAGCCGCCGCAACAGCAGAGCAAAAACAAGCAGAAGAAACAGCTTTGCAACAAGCGAAGGAGCAAGAAGCCGCAGAAAAAGCGCAGTTGAAAGAGCAAGAAAAGCTAGCAAAAGAACAAGAAAAACTAGCCAAAGAGCAACAAAAAGCCGCCGAAAAAGAAAAGAAAGAACAACAAAAGAAGATAGACAACATTACAAAATCCGTCGGGCGGGTGGTTACCAATACAGCGTCCAGCGTCGGCCGTCAAATTGGCACACAAGTTATACGTAGCCTGTTTGGGAATAAGAAGTAGGAAAAGGCAGTTTGAAGAAGTACTATGAAAAGTAATTTGGAGTAAAACCATGAATGCAGAAGAGTTGGAAATTTTAAGAAAAAAAGTAAACGACATATGGTTAAAGGGAATACTTGGCACGGTTGCGGGTGTTATCTTAATACTTATTAGCGGCCTAAACGCAAGTTTATTGATTTTTGTAATATTGATTGGCGTATTTGGAACAATGACAGTTGCTATAGGCCCTGCAAAAGAATTCAGGCTTGCGTTCAAAAACACGTTTGTGTTGAAATCTTTGCAATCGGTTTTCACTGACTTAGTCTACCGTCCTGACGAAGGCTTAGATTCGTCCATTATCAGAGATACAGGCATGATGTATATGGGAGACCGCTATTCCTCGAACGATTACGTTGCTGGTAAATACAAAAACGTGGGTGTGGTACAGGCTGATGTGCATATTGAAGAAAAATGCGAACGAAAAGATGAGGATGGAAAAACAGAAATATATTGGGAGACGATGTTTAGCGGAAGATGGCTAATATTTGATTTCAACAAGAGATTTAGATCGAGCATTCAAGTGAGGCAAAAAGGTTTTGGAAATGCAAGATTGAAAAAATCAGATGCAGGAATTGAATATAAAAAAGTTATGTTTGAAGACCAAGCATTTAATGATAGTTTTAGTACGTATGCTTATGAAGAATTGGATGCATTTTATGTGTTAACACCACCGCTGATGGAAAAGATAAAAAAGTTGGCAAACAACATGAACGGAAGCTTATTGTTTTGTTTTATAGATGACAAATTGCATATAGGCGTTCAAAATAGCAGAGATGCTTTTGAACATGGAACATCCACTAAAGTAGACGAAGAAAAAATTATGCGCACCATTTCCCAAGATATAAAATTGATAACAGATTTTATTGATGGGTTAAACCTGGACAACGACTTATTCAAAAAGGAGATGTAGCTGAATATGGGATTTATTTTTTTAATTGTTATAATTGCCTCTATCGCTGTAATGTGGTACATATCAGCGTCTAACAAATTAAACAGGGCTGTTGTTAAAATTGAGGAATCTTTTTCGGGAATAGATGTTGCACTAACCAAAAGATATGATGTTTTAACAAAAATGATTGATGTGGTTAAATCTTACACAAAACACGAGCAAGAAACATTATTTGAAGTCATTAAACTTCGAAATGGTATGTCACTGCAAGAAAAAAATGATGCAAACTATGCAATGGACGAAAATTTCAGAAAAGTTAATATGGTTGCTGAAAATTACCCAGAATTAAAATCAAGTGAAAATTATAAAACGTTACAGTTAACCGTTGCAGATGTTGAAGAACATCTACAAGCTGCACGCAGGTTTTATAATTCAAATGTTTCTTTATATAATCAATTACTTGTTTCATTTCCAACAAGCAACATTGCACAAAATAAAGGAATGACAAAAAGAGACTTTTTTGAAGCGGATGAAGTAAAAAGAGAAGATGTTAAAATTGATTTGTAAAGTTTTTTAAGATATTTTTAGAGCTTATGTGTTACTAAAAGAGCGCAAAATAGCAAGAGACTACTGATTTTCAAAAGTAGTCTCTTGCTATTTTATTTTACTGCGCTATTTTACAACACATCCGTCAAAACACGCATAATGTTTTTGTAAGCAATTTTTTCAATGGCATCTTCGCTTAACCCGTCTTTTTGCAGTTGGTCAAAAATCAGGTGCATTTTGGTTGGCTCGCCAACTTCCAACTCGCCACCAATGCCGTCAAAGTCGCTGCCCAAAGCAGGCAAGTCTATGCCGCCAAGGTTTATCATGTGGTGTATGTGCTTGCAAAGCAGGTCAACTGTGCTGTTTTTGGCGGTAATGTCTGCATTCAAAAATTCGGGCGCAAAGTTAATGCCAGCAATGCCGCCTTTTTCGGCAAGCACTTTAATCATGTCATCCGTTAGGTTGCGCTGGTGTGGGCTAAGCGCACGGCAGTTTGAATGGGAAGCCACAAACGGCTTTTTGCTAATGGCAGCTACATCATAAAAGCCACCGTCTGAAAGGTGCGAAACGTCAATAACCATGCCAAGGTCATTCATTTTCAAAATAGCTTCTTTGCCCCAGTCTTTCAGGCCCTTTTGCATAATAGCGGGGTCGGTAGAATTCGGGAAACCAAAGCAGTTTTCACCATTCCACGTTAGCCCTATTAACCGAATACCCTCATCATAATACTTTTGCAGGTTTTCAAGTTTGCCGTCAATGGGGCGCCCGTCTTCAAAGGTAAGCAGTCCGCTCATTTTGCCAGCTTTTTCGTTTGCCAAAATGTCAGCTACGTTATAGGCAGGTGCAATCATGTCTGCATTTTTCGCCATAGAATCACGGAATAATTGCAGGCAGTAGGCAATGTACACATCATCATCAAGCGGGGCATCAAGTCCCATCAATTTTTCGGCGCCTACAGGGGGCATAAATATGGCAAAAAATTGCGCCAGTTGCCCAGCCTCTTTCATGCGCTTAATGTCTAGCATGCCAGGCATTTCATACATATTGTCTGCTTGCTTCATATACCCAAGCATCAGGGTGTCACAGTGCATGTCAAAAAATTTCATAGTCCGCTCCTTTTTAGTTTGTATTTTTCTATATATGCATTGTACTGGTATATAGGTTCTTTTTCAAGCAGATGCAAGGAATTGCCGTAAAACCACTTCACAATATGTGAAAACTGGGATACAGATATACACTTTTAGGCTATTTATATTCGTATAAATCAAAAATTGGCACAGGAATTTGTCCTATGTCAGTTTTCTTGGTTGATATTAAAGGCTCGTTTTAAATTTTGAAAAATGAAATAAAGTCAAAACAAGCGCCCTGCGCTATATACATACCTATTTTCTTTTTATAATGCACAAAGGGAAAGCGCGGCTTCGTCCGCCACCAAAATAACGTCAGGGTGTAATTGCAATATAGAGGCTGGCACCTGCGGTGTAACAGGGCCAAAAAAAGCTTGCTTTACAATAGCGGCTTTGCCCTCACCCGAAACAACAATTACAATTTTTTTAGCACGCATAATGGTGCGTATACCCATGGTGTAAGCACTGCGGGGCACATCTGCCTCGCTGGCAAAAAAGCGTTTGTTTGCTTGAATGGTGCTGTTTGTCAGCATAGCGGCGTGGGTGTCAGTGGCAAAGGCATCGTCTGGTTCGTTAAAGCCAATATGCCCGTTTGGCCCTATGCCAAGCAGTTGTAAGTCAATGCCGCCCGCTTGTGCAATCAAGGTTTCATACCCACTGCAAGCCTTTTCAGCGTTTTGCTGCATACCATTTGGTACATGGGTGTTGTTTAAGTCAATATTCACGTGGTCAAACAGTTTGGTTTGCATAAAATAGCGGTAGCTTTGGTCATGTTCAGGCGGTAAGCCAATGTATTCATCAAGGTTAAAGGTTGTAATGGTGCTAAAATCAATTTCGCCTTGCTTGTTCAATTCTATTAAACGGGTATATAGCCCTTCTGGGGTGCTACCCGTTGCAAGCCCTAGCACACTGTGTGGGTTTAAAACCATTTGCGCTGCCAAAATATTCGCAGCTTTATGGCTCATGTCGGCATAGTCTTTCGTTTTATAAATTACCATTTTACCCTCCAAAAACATTTGTTTTACATCATTTACTTGTGTTTATGCTAACAAACAAACCCTTGCCCTGTCAAGAAAAACCGCACGTAAAAAATAAAAAGAGCCAAACCGAAAACGGTTTAGCTCTTCTGCAACAAATTTATGCTACTTGTACGTTAGCAGCGCGTAATTTACTTGCATTTTTTGGGTCAGCTTCAATATCAAAAGTAACTTTTTGGTTTTCATCAAGTGTTTTAAAGCCTTCTGTTTGAATAGCAGAAAAATGTACGAAGATGTCTTCTCCGCCGTTGTCATTGGTGATGAACCCGAAACCTTTGTCTGCGTTAAACCATTTTACTGTACCTGTATTCATGTAGGTACCTCCATTAAATTTGTATTCTAAGTTATGTACAAAAAAACACATGCTTTTGTAAACCGTCAAATGAATCAAAGGCTTACAAAAACATGTGAGACAATGCGACATTTATAGAACCAAAGTAAGTATAACACAATAAAACCCAATGTCAAACTTTATTTTGCAATGCAAACAAAAACACGAAGCACCTTATAAAGCATAAGCGGCTTCGTGTTTTATAAAACATAATATTATCTTTTATAACTTGTGCGGTTTTGGCTTTTTATAACCGTTCTACTGTCTTGGTTCAAGTTGCCCGTTTTGTAGGTTTTTGCGCCATCGTTCATGTTGTCAGGTCTGCCTTTTACGGGTTCGGTTTCTATTTCAGGCGTAAGGGGTGTAACAACTTTTTTCTTTTTCAAAGGTTTTCTTTTGTCAGCCATGCAATCCATCTCCAATCTTCCACAAACACAAATGCCAAAAACAATAAATCGTTCTACAGTTACATAAAGCAATTCACCTATTTATTAGCTATTCGACTATGCGTATATAGTAACACAAATAAATGCAAAACATAAAGACAGAGTGTGAATGCCACCCCCAAAAGAAAAGAGAACAACACAGCGGTTGTTCTCAAAAGTCGGTTATTTACCATTCTCTACCAGGGTCACCAGCCATTGAGTTAACAGTTCCCGCAGGGTAAAACACGATATAATGATCCAGTTTCGCATCTATATCGGTATTCGGAAAAACAAACTTCAATTTATAATCAGCATTAACAGTATACCCAAGTACAATTTCTCCCTCTGCTGTTGTAGCCGTGTGGTCTGGTTTGCCAAAATAAGCAATCACATCATTATAGGTGATGATAGAGAGATCTGGACTAGTGTTGCGAATGTCAAAAACCAAATCTCCCTTGCCAAAACCAACAACAATATGCTGTGAACGGTAAGTGTTGTAGAACCCTTTGGCGCTTGCAACATAGTCAGAAACATCTGCAGGGCCCCAGGCATCTTCAAAATCTTCTATAACGCTGTCTCCCGCCGCAAAATCGCAGCCAAGCACTTTACCTACTTTGCTTGCTTTTGAAATTTCATCAAGCATTTCTTCAGCAGAATTTGTAGAAGCAGGTGAAGATGTGATGGTGCTTTGTGGTTCAGACGTTTCTGGTGTGCCTGATGGAACATTGCTTTCAGCAGGTTGCCTATTGCAAGCACTTAATAAGGTGAACCCTAGAACACAGGTCATCATGACTGAAAATAGTTTACGATGTATCTTCATGTTCATCCTCCTCAATTTTTATGAGATCTTACCTTTATTTTACAACGATGTTCATAGAAAAGAAATACATAACTTGTAAACAGAATGTAAAAAATGCGGCTGGTAAATGGCATATATACTTGTTTACATTGCTTTCAAAAACGTTATTAGTATACGACTATCATGCAGTAAATGACTTTTAAAATATATTTTTTAACGTTTATCGTTAAAAAATAGTTGACAAACGTTTTTTCATGTGTTATATTTTAGCCATAGTTCAAAAAGACTGTGGAGGGATATAGGATGAACGAGAAACAATTAAAAATGCAAAAAATGGGAAAGACAGCATATGTCACACTGAAGGTATTTCGGGTTGTACTATACATTGCAGTAGCCCTACTGGTAGCGTTGCTATTTTGGCTACCTACTGTTGGTAGCAGTTACCTTTCTTCCATTGGCGAGATCAACATTCTGCCTAGTCCATATGTGGTGCTGTCTCCTGATGGCATGGTGCTGCCAGAAATATATGTCATTGTTACAGAAGCAATCATCACGGCAGTCATTGGTATATACATGATGTACCAAGCGGGCTTAATATTCCGCTCCATAGCAAATGCGGAATCTCCGTTCATCGTTGAAAACGTAAAACATCTGAAACGAATTGCGTGGGGCATTGCGCTAATGGCTGTTGTGCCTACAGTAGTAAGTGGCATGGCAAGTATATTGTTAGGCGGGGTTACTTTTTCAGTAAATTTAGAGCTGGCGTATATTGTGCTGGCGGTGCTCTTCTTCTGTTTAGCTGCGATATTTGACTACGGTGCAGAACTGCAGCGTGAGTCTGACGAGACACTTTAGGGGGCGCAAATATGATTATTTTACGACTCGACCGTATGATGGCAGACCGCAAAATGTCCCTCAACGAATTGTCAGCCCGTGTGGGCATTGCAAATGTAAATTTGTCAAAAATTAAAACAGGCAAAGTAAGTGCCATTCGCTTTTCTACGCTAGACGCTATTTGTGATGCGCTAAATTGCCAACCAGGCGATATTTTAGAATTTATGCGTGATACAGACGCAGCGAAGGAGGAAGAAGAATGAAATTTTCTGCTTTTGCAAAAAAACATCCATTTTGGTGTTGCATGCTGGTGGTAACAGGGGAAATGCTATTGTTAGGCGTTGTTTCAATGGGGGCAACTGCATTTATTTACAATGGCACTTACGAAAGCTTTTTTGCACAAGCCGCCGTTAACGGGGTTGCGCAAATGTTGTTAGGTGCTGGCACCATTATGCTAATGCGCCGCATGCAGTTGGCACAAGGTGCATTTCGTGCAAAAGGTACACTGAAAGGCGTTGCGCTTGGCTGGTATAGTATTTTGTTTTCAGTGGGCTTAATGTGTGTAAACCTCTTATTTGCAGATATGCAGTTTACCTTCCGTTTCTGGCCATTTGTTACAATGCTTGGCGTTGCGTTTTCAACAAGTTTTTTTGAAGAAGTGTTGGTGCGTGGGTTTGCGTTGCATGTACTATTAGGAACCGATACTTCACCAAAGAACATTCAAAAAGCTTGTTTTGTATCAGCGGTTATTTTTGGGGCAGCACATTTTTTAAACCTTATAACTGGTGCTGACTTAGCCTCTACAATTGGGCAGGTTATTTATGCCACGTTTATTGGTGCACTATTGGCGGCAGTGTATGTACGCAGTAAAACGTTGTGGGCACCCATTGTGTTACATGCCATTATTGACTTTGCGTCTTTTGCGCTAAACGCTATTATACCCAAAGAACAAATGGAAGCCATGCTCAATATGCCTGTAGAAGCAGTTGCTTTTTCAGAAGCGATCGTTTCTATTTTGCCAACAATAATCATTGCTCTTCCTTGCTTGATTTGCGCACTTGTACTGTTACGCAAAAAGAAATTACAAGAACTTACAAGCAACACAGAAAAAGCTTTTATATAACGGTGCATAGGTAGAAAGTGAACATGATACAGAAGAAGTATGGAGATATACTTTAAAAACAGATAAACTGAAAGCCACCTGCAGAGTTAATCTGTGGGTGGCTTTTTAGTTTAATATTTAAACAGGGTGTAATAGAAAAATATTTAGTGATAGTTACTCGTAGTTATATAAGAAAGAATAAGAAACCCGCAAAGCGTTACGCTTTGCGGGTTTTGGCGGAGAAGGGGGGATTTGAACCCCCGCGCCGCTTTCACGACCTACTCCCTTAGCAGGGGAGCCCCTTCGGCCAGCTTGGGTACTTCTCCAAAGTTTATGTTGCTTATTCAATTTTAAAAAAAGTTGGCGGAGAGGGTGGGATTCGAACCCACGGCTCTCGCGAGTCACTAGTTTTCAAGACTAGCTCCTT
>CAZWXJ010000037.1:0-14859 GCA_964637735.1 uncultured Oscillospiraceae bacterium
TATTGGTGCAGGGCTGCCTATTTCAGAAGCGATGGGTAGCATGGTAGTAGACATTGGCGGTGGCACCAGTGAAGTTGCTGTTATTTCACTGGGCGGCATTGTGGCATCACGCAGTGTGCGTGTTGGCGGAGACGAATTTGACCAAGCCATTATCGCCTACATAAAAAGAAAGTACAATTTGCTCATTGGTGAGCGCACCGCTGAACATATTAAAATAGAAGTTGGCTCTGCTTTCAAACTGGAAGAAGAGAAATATATGGATATTAAAGGGCGTAACTTAACAGATGGGCTTCCTAAAAATATCAAAATCGCATCAGAAGAAATTAGACAAGCGCTTGAAGAACCACTGGAAAGAGTGATTCAGGCGATTAAAGAAACACTGGAACGCACCCCGCCTGAACTGGCCGCTGACATTATTGACAACGGCATTACCCTAACGGGCGGCGGCGCTCTTTTAAGCGGGCTTGACAAGCTTATTTCTGCCCGCACTGGTATAGACGTACACATAGCTGAAAACCCACTGGACTGTGTTGCGGACGGTACAGGAAAAGTGCTTGACAACATTGACGTATTAAATGACATACTTGCCGAAACAGAGCGCAGGTTTTAAAAGAATTTATAAAGAGGGCTGCCGGCAGAAAGCATTTGCTTCCGGTTGCCCTTTTTTAGAATAATGGTGGGAGGCACGGCTTGAAAAAGTTTTTCCAAACAACAAAATTCAAAGTATTAGCAGTAATTCTGGTAGCATTTGCAGGGGTGATGACATACCTTGGTGTGAGCGGAAAGCTTTCAACTGTCTTTCAAGAAATAGTGATGGCGGTTACCGTTCCTGTGCGAAAAGTGACGTCTCTTTTTACAGGAGGGCTGGAAGAATTTGTTGATAAATATGTTTTTATTGACGATATTATTGCAGAAAATGAAGCATTACAGGCTGAAAACGAGGAATTACGCGCACAGCTGTTAGAACTTGATGAATACCGTGCCAAAATTGAAATGTATGAAATAGAGTTGCAAATTAGAGAAGAAAACCCGACATTTGAAACGGTGTCTGCCTCTGTAATTGACAGAGACCCCGCAGCGAAATATTATGCTTTTACCATAGACAAAGGAACACGAGATGGTATACAAGTAGCCGACGTTGTGATTACACAGTCGGGCGTGGTAGGGCGTGTGGTGGAAGTTGGCCCCAATTACGCAAAAGTGGTAACCATTCTTGACCCTTCGGTAAACATAAGCTGCATTGTAAGCAGAACCAGAGACAACGGAATGCTAACAGGTAACGCTGAATATAGCCTAGATGGATTTTGCACCTTAACGCTGTTGCCACGTGAAACAGCGGCAACCCAAGGAGATGACGTGATTACGACAGGGAACGGTGGGCTATTCCCGAAAGGGCTTTCAGTAGGGGTTGTGCAAGAAATTATACCTGACAGTAGCGGAAAAAGCATGTATGCCGTGATAGAACCTTCGGTAGATATTCAAAGCGTACGTACTGTTGTGGTTATTACAAATTATAGTGCGTATGAAGAACCTGACCCCACAGAAACAGACTAATAAATAAGGAGTGCCACAAATTGGATTTGCGAAAAATACAATTGACAACAGCTGCCAAATGGCTGTGTTATATATTGCTTGTGTTTTTTGCGTCTATTTTGCAAGGAACACCAGGGCTGTTTGTGTTATTTTCAATAAAACCAGTGCTTATATTACCCGTGTGCGTTGCGGTTTCTGCACTGGAAGGCGAATATGAAGGGGCTTTTCTAGGGGCGTTCGGCGGGCTGCTGTGGGACTTATCTGCTGGGCGTGTAGCAGGCTTTTTTGCCATTTTAACAGCTGTAACCTGCTACTACACAGGCTATTTATTTAAAATGTACTTCACAGAAAACCGTGCCAATATTATGCTTTTAAACGGCGGTGCTATTACCGTTATTTTCATGGCAGACTTTTTGTTTAGTTATTTATTACAAGATATACCTGGCGTAGGAGATATTTTGGTTTTTCGCATTTTCCCTACCATTATATATACCGCACTTATCTCCCCTATTCCGTTTAGGCTGGTGCGAAGAATTCATCGAAAAATAAAAGTGAAGGAGTAACACCATGAAAAAAGAATTTCCAAAAAGAACCATGACCCTTCTTGTGGTTGTGTTATTGGTGTTTTCTCTGTTCACATTGCGGCTTGTGCAGTGGCAACTTATTCAAGGGGAAGAATTGCGTGAAAAGTCTGACACGACGGCGAGCGACACCTACACCATTACCGCCGCCCGCGGAGAGATTGTTGACAGATATGGCCGCCCTCTGGCCACCAATAGAATAGGGTTTAATATTGTGTTAAACCGTTCATACTTAAAAGAAGAAGATACAAATCAAACCATCATACGCATTCTAGGCATCTTGAGCGAGTCAGGCGAAACCTGGCAAGATTCTACCCCGATGAGCATGACATACCCGTACACTTTTTTTGTAGATGAAGGCGATTCAACTGCAAACAGTACAGCGGTGGCGAAGCTGAAAACGACATTAGGCTTGAATGTGTATGCTACGGAGCAAAATGTAATTGACCGCATGGTAGAACGGTATGACTTGCAAGATGTGCCTGAAAATTTATGGCGCATTGTTGGTGGTATTCGGTATGAAATGGAGATTAAAGAATACGGGTACTCCAACCCATTCACGTTAGCGCTTGATGTTTCGATTAAAACCGTTTCAACCATCAAAGAATATAGCATGGAACTAACTGGTGTTGACATTATGGAAGAAGCTGTGCGGGAATACCCCGATGGTACCATTTTGCCGCATGTTTTGGGCTTAGTTGGCCCCATTTATAAAGAAGAATATGAACTGCTGAAGGCAGAAGGCTACCAAATGAATGACACGCTAGGCAAGTCGGGTATCGAGCTTGCAATGGAAAGTGAACTGCGTGGCACCGATGGTGTAATGCAGGTGCAACGTACCCGCACAGGTGAAATTTTGTCTCAAGAGGTGATACAAGAGCCTGTGCCTGGAAACACAGTTGTGCTTACCATAGACAAAGTGGTGCAAGAACAAGCGCAAGCCAGTTTAGAGCAAGCTATTTATGACTTTCAGCAAACGCCAAGCGGCAAAAATGCGTCAGCAGGGGCTGTCGTGGTTATTGATGTTCGCACAGGCGAAATTTTGGCAATGGCTACCTACCCGAGTTATGACTTGAACTTATACACATCAAACTACAGCGACTATTTGAACGACCCTTTGAATCCGCTTTTCAACAGGGCGCTGCGAGGCAATTACCGTCCAGGTTCTACCTTTAAAGTAACCACTGGTACAGCAGGGCTTATTAGTGGTACCATTACCCCAACAAGCACGGTTTATTGCAACACAACTTATACGTATTGGGACGATTATCGCCCGTCATGCCTCGGAAGGCATGGCAATTTAAATGTAGTGGGTGCTCTGCGTGAAAGTTGCAATGTGTTCTTTTTTGATGTAGGGCGCCGCACAGGGCTAGATGAAATAAATAAAGTAGCAACATCTTTCGGGTTTGGGCAACCGACAGGTATTGAAATTCCAGAAAATATTGGCTCTTTAACACAAAAAGACGAAAACTGGCAAGCGGGAGACATTGCACAGGTTGCCATTGGGCAAAGTGGTACATATGCCTCTCCGCTACAGCTTGCTGTGTATGCCGCTACCGTTGCCAACCAAGGTGATCGCTATGAAGCACATATTATTCAAGCGGTGCGCAGTTATGACTATACAACAACCTATTATGAAAATAGCCCCGTGCTTGCAAGTAGTATGCCTGGTGTTGACCCTGCCGTGTTTGACACAATTGAACAAGGCATGATTGCTGCGTCTTTAGGGCACTCAGGGAATTATTTTGCCAACTACCCTATTAGCATTGCAACCAAAACAGGAACCCCGCAAAAAAACAACACAGCGTACAACTGTATTATGATAGCCTACGGGCCAACCGAAAACCCTGAAATTGCCATTGCTATTGTAGTTGAAGACTGTACAAACAGCTATTTGCTTGGCAAAGCAGTTACACAAATATTTGACGCCTATTATGCCAGTGAAGAAGAAGGTTTAACATTACAACAAGGCAATACCTTGCTACCATAAGGTTTACAGATGAACAACAAACCGAAAGCTTTTGTTGTATGAGGGCACTTTGTTGTGATATAATGCAAAAGAACGAAACCGTTTTCATCGGAGGGCTGCTATGCAGGCGAGAGTCATGATGGTGACGTCTGGTAAAGGCGGCACGGGGAAAAGCACAACGTCAGTACATGTGGGCGCACAGCTTGCGGCACTTGGCAAAAAAGTGCTGCTGGTAGAACTTGACTCAGGGCTGCGCAGCATTGACGTTATTGCAGGCATTTCAGGTGAAACAGTGTTCGATGTTTCAGACATTTTGTCTGGCAGGTGCACCCCTGAAAAAGCAGTGGTAAACAGTGCTTTATACCCAGGGCTTTCCATTATTTCGGCACCTTACACTGGCGGGCACATTGAAACAGAAAACCTAAAAACCATGGTAGACGCCATGGTAGATGTGTTTGATGAGATTATATTAGACACCGCTGCTGGCATAGGCAAACCCTTTGAAGCGGCAAAAGCCGTGGCAGACCTTGCCTTAATTGTTGTCACGCCTGACAGAGTGAGCATTCGAGACGGGCGCATTGTAGCAGAAGAACTGGATGCAGGGAAAGTACCTTATCAACTAGTCATCAACAGGGTGTCACCCAAAATTGTGAAGAAAACAGGACTGCAAGACTTAGACGAATGTATAGACACCATTGGCGCACAACTGCTTGGGGTTATACCAGAAGAGCAAAACGTATATATTTGCGGCGCATTAGGGCAGCCTTTGCCCTACAATAGCTTAGCAAAAAGAATTTATGGTAATATAGCAAGGCGCTTGTTGGGGGAATATGTTCCACTGGCGATATAATAAACACTACGGAGGGGATAAGTTTTGAACATAGCATTGATGGCACATGATTCCAAAAAAGAGTTGATGATACAGTTTTGTATTGCGTATTATGGTATCCTCTCAAAACATAGCTTGCTTGCAACAGGCACCACAGGTAAAATGGTGTCAGAGGCAACAGGGCTTGACATTCAGCGCTTTTTAAGTGCGGCGCAAGGCGGCGTACAACAAATTGCCGCACGGGTAGCCTTTAACGAAATTGACTTGCTTTTATTTTTTAAAGACCCTATTAAAACAGCAGAGCACAGCCCCGGAGAAGACGAATTATTGCGTCTATGTGATGTACACAATATTCCGATGGCAACAAATATAGCAACGGCAGAAGCGCTGATACACAGCTTAGAACGTGGTGACCTTGACTGGCGCTACATTGTAACAGGTAATTAAAGTGGTTTCTTATGTGTGTTTATAAACAAGAAAAGGGGAACTGCTTCAGTTCCCTTTTGTGTAGCATATAGGTTGTTTTACACCTTTAAAATAAAGTTTCAAGAAATACTGTATGGGAAAGAAGGCTTAAAATGGACAAAATGGGAACAATGCGCCCCACCGTTTATGCAGGAACAGTACGTGGTGCAGACGTGGGCAAAGAAATAACAGTAGGCGGGTATATAGCCAAAAGCCGAGATTTAGGCGGGCTTATTTTTGCTGACCTAAGAGACACCAGCGGTATTTTACAACTTTGTTTTGATGATGCAACCCCCAAAGATGTATTTGAAAAAGCAGCAGACCTACATGGCGAATATGTTGTGCTTGCCAAAGGCGTTGTGCGTGAGCGTTCAGCCAAAACCGACAAGTTGCCGACAGGTGACGTAGAACTATATGTTA
This sequence comes from uncultured Oscillospiraceae bacterium, assembly GCA_964637735.1. Lineage (GTDB taxonomy): Bacteria > Bacillota > Clostridia > Oscillospirales > Ruminococcaceae > CAZWXJ01. The sequence continues at coordinate 5,798 of CAZWXJ010000037.1, forward strand.
CAGAATTAAAGGTACTTAGCAAAGCAGAAACCACACCCTTTGAAATTAAAGATGATATAAAAACCAATGAAGAATTGCGCCTGACTTACCGCTACCTTGACTTGCGCCGCCCTGAAGCACATGATGCGCTTGTATTGCGGCACAAGCTGGCAAAAGCAGCAAGAGACTATTATGATGATAACAACTTTATTGAAATAGAAACACCTATGCTTGTAAAAAGCACACCAGAAGGTGCCCGTGACTATTTGGTGCCAAGTCGTGTACAACAAGGGCGCTTTTTTGCCCTGCCACAAAGCCCACAGCTCTATAAGCAATTACTCATGCTTTCAGGGTATGACAGGTACATGCAAATTGTACGCTGCTTCCGAGATGAAGACCTGCGTGCTGACAGACAACCCGAATTCACCCAAATAGACGTAGAAATGGCATTTGTTGACGAAGAAGATATCATGACCGTCAACGAAGGGTTTATTAAATACGTGTTTAAAAAATTATTAAATGTTGATGTACCTACCCCCTTTAAAAGAATGCAATATAAAGAAGCGATGGAGCGTTTTGGCTCTGATAAGCCAGACCTGCGGTTTGGGCTGGAGTTAAAAGATGTGAGCGACATTGTGGCAGGTAGTGATTTTTCAGTATTTGCTGGCGCCGTGAAAGATGGCGGTAGCGTACGTGCCATAAATGCGGAAGGGCTGGCTGAAAAGCTGAGCCGTAAAGAAATTGATAAGCTAGTTGATGTAGTAAAAACATACGGTGGAAAAGGGCTTGCCTTTACCCGCTTAATGGCTGAGAAAACATCTAGCTTTGAAAAATTCTTAACCGAAGATGAAATAAATGCCCTTTATGAAAGAACAAACGCAAAAGAAGGCGACGTGCTATTATTTGTAGCCGACGCTGATAATGATGTAGTGTTTGCTGCCCTTGGTGCCTTGCGCCTTGCCATTGCCAAAAAATTTGAGCTGTTTGATGAGAACGAATTCAACTTTTTATGGGTAACCGACTTCCCTCTTTTCGAGTACGACAAAGAAGAAAAACGGTTTGCGGCGGTGCACCACCCATTTACCATGCCGAAAGAAGAAGACATACCACTGCTAGAAACCGACCCAGGTACCTGCCGTGCAAAAGCGTATGACATGGTGCTGAATGGCGTTGAACTAGGCGGCGGGTCTATTCGCATTAACAACCCTGAACTGCAACAGCAAATGTTTAGAATTTTAGGGTTTAGCGAAGAACGCATGCAAACCAGCTTTGGCTTTTTAATTGAAGCATACAAATATGGTGCGCCACCACACGGTGGCATGGCCTACGGGTTTGACCGCCTTTGCATGCTCATGCAAAAGAAAGATTCCATTCGTGATGTCATTGCCTTCCCGAAGGTGCAAAATGCGGGCGAGTTGATGACAGGTTGCCCCGACCTTGTTGACGAAAAACAACTAAATGAACTTGCCATTGCCTTAACAACAGCCGAATAAACATAATAAGTACCTGTTACGCCATGGCAATTTGCGGTGTAACGGGTACTTTCTTATAAGATAGTACCTATTCAAAAAGTGCATACTATGCAAAATATTAGATGTGCTATATAATAAACATTACTTTACTTTTTGTATTATTGGGGGATTATTTTGCAACAGACATTATCAAAAAACAGATGGATCGTTCTCATCAGCTCTATTCTATGCCAGTGTATTTGCAACTTTCCGTCTGCTTGGGGTGTATTTCAGCCTTATATTGCCACCGAGTATGGGTACACGCAAGATGCTTCAACTTTAGTAATGCCACTTTGCGTGGTGGCTTTCGGCATTGTTTCCATTATCGGCGGGCGAGTGCAAGACACGGTGTCTACTAGGCTAGCCTCTCTCATAGGAAGCACCATGATGGCAATTTCCTTCATCAACGCATACTGGATACCTGAGGGAAAACCCCTATACATGTACATCGGGTTTAGCTTTTTCTTTGGCGGCGGGTGCGGCTTTTTAGGTTCTACCATGTTTTCATGCGCTATGAAGTGGTATGCTGACAAAAAGGGCTTTGCCAATGGCTTAATAGGGTGTATGTCAGGGTTTTATATTATAAGCTTAATGTACCTTGCAGAATATTTGCTTTCTCATTTTGGGGCACGTAAAACATTTTTAATCATCGGTGTCGTTTCAGCGGTAATTGCCTTTACAATTAGCTTTGTATTTGTAAACCCAACGTATGATTACGTGAAAGAAAAAACAGCTTTGGCAGACCAAAAGAATGCAAAAAACAAAAATACACAAATTGAAGTGGTAGACTTTAAAACAAATGAAATGTTGCGTACCAAGCAATATTACCTGTTAATTGCAAGCATTATGCTAGTAATGCCAGCGTATATGCTTATAAACCCTGCATTTATTACTATTTGTATAGAAAAGGGGCTAACCAAAGAAGTTGCACTTTCGGCGTTGGCAATTTCTTCTGCCAGTACGGCAATGGGCAGGCTGATAGTGCCATGGCTGTCAGACTTTTTCGGGCGTAAACGTGTAATAGTAGTGATGTGGGCACTTGTAGCTGCCTGTGCCTTTTTGTTCATGACGGCAAGCGGCAACATGATTATAGTAATATATGCCCTACTTGCATTTGTTTACAGTGGTGGGTTTTCTGCCATTGGCCCTATGGCAACCGAGCTATTTGGCTACACCTATGCTGGCACAAATGTTGGGTTTATTAATATTTCCAACAGCATAGGCTCTTTAATTGGGGCGCCATTGATGGCATTATTCACCCCGCTGTTTGGTGGGAACACCCGTAGCATGGTAGGGGTTATAGGGGCTGTGCTTTCTATGGTATGTATGGCAATGTTAAACACAAACATGCGTGCCACAAAAGAAAAAATGAACAGCGCCCATGCAGAAGAATGATATAAAGCAAGAGGTGATGGTATGCGAAAGAGAATAAATGCACTGCTGGCAGTGTTTGCAGTGGTGTTGTTGCTTGTAGGCTGCACCCAAAAAGATGAACGATATGACCAAATAGAAAAAGTGGTTTATAAAACAAATGCAAGTTGGGGCATTGCAGAAGAACTGCCTTACTATACATTGACGTTTGACTTTGAAACAAAAACAGCAACATTTGAAAGTGGGTTGTTAGACGGCGAAACGATAATAAAAACATGGGAACAACCGATGACAGATGAGCAAATAGAACATTTGCGAAATGTTTTGATAAAGTATGACTTTTTCAACTTGCCTGCCTATTACGAATTTGAGGCAGAAGACGGAGATTACCAAGGCATTACCGTTGTAGTAGGCGGTGAAGAATATACAACAGGCGGCTTTATGCCAGATGATAAACGCTTTAACGCCATACAAGAAGAGATTTTTCAGGTGATTAGTGCAATAGAACCATAAAGCAAAACAGGAAGGTAATGTGCCTTCCTGTTTTTACTTTATATAATAAAGCACCAAACTTTTATAAGTAAAGCGGGAAACTTTATTTGTGTAAGAGTTGTATGAATTTGCTTGACAATGCAGTGTGCATTTTATATGATAAAGTTGACAAATGAATAGAACTGGATGATAGCCGAACCCCAGTATATAAAACACAGCTATAACTGCCCCGTGCAGTTGCGCCTGTGTTTATTTTTTTGTCTATTCGCTAAAAAAAGCAAGTAAGCGTGGTTGTTTTTCAATATACATAATAAGGGGCAGCCCTAAACAAACACAGCTAACAATCTGCCCCACCCCTACCGAAAGCGCTTGCGAAGCAAAAAAGGTAGGCTGAAAAGAGCCATTGAATACAAAGGTGAGCTCTGCCCCGATGACAAGAGCATTAAGCAAAACAGGCGGAATGGCAGAAAAAACAGGTACGTTGCGAAACCGCACACCCCGTAAAGCATATGTACACAGTGCAGCAGCAAGGGTTGCAGCAGAGCCAAAAATAACATCTGCCCAGCCAACAATATTGGAACCCATAAAAAAGCCAATGGCATTGGTGAGAATACACCCCACAGTAAGCCCAATAATAGAACTTGGGGCAATAACGGGCAAAAGCACCAAAGCTTCACCAATGCGCACCTGAAAAGGCCCAAAAGAAAGCGGTGCAAAACATAAAGAAATAGCGGTATAAATGGCGGCAATCATCGCCGTGCGTGCTAGCGGTTTAACTGACAATGGTATAACATCTCCTATTCGGAGGCATAAACATACTTTGGCATTTTAACATAAAAGAGAGTTTAAGAAAAGAGGTAAACAATGAAAACAGATTTAACAAAGGGAACGCCACTCAAAACCATATTTTGGTTTGCATTACCTATGGTAATGGGTACGGTGTTTCAACAATTATACAACATGGTAGACAGTGTGGTAGTAGGCAAGTTTGTAGGGGCAGATGCCCTTGCTGCTGTTGGGTGCTCATGGCCTATTTTATTCATGGCCATTGCGGTGTCAAGCGGGCTTTCTAGTGGTGTTTCTATTATAGCAGGAAAACTATACGGAGAAGGCAAAACAGATAAAGTAGCATCGGTTTTTACCACCATGCTTGTGTTTTCAGCGGTGGTGTCTATCTCTATTACCATACTGGGAGGCATAAGTGCTGAAAAAATATTAGTTGCCATGCACACCCCGCCAGAAATATTGCAAGAGGCAACCCGCTATTTGCAAATTTACTTCTATGGCTTTTTGTTTATGTTTGCTTACAACATGCAAGCGGCCATATTCCATGCAATGGGTGAAAGCAAGCCACCTTTGTTCTTTTTAATTGTATCAAGCATTGTCAACATTCTGTTAGATGTTGTGTTTGTAGTCGTGTTTCACATGGGCGTTGCAGGGGTAGCGTGGGCAACACTTATTGCACAAATGTGTTCAGCAGTGCTGGCATTTGTGGTATTGCAAAAACGTTTAAAAGATATAAAACAAAGCAATGCACACGGTACAAAAGCCGCCTTTTTTGATGTTGCCCTATTAAAACAAATTTTAAAAATGGGGGCACCTGCGGCACTGGGAACTTTTTCGGTGTCCATTACATCATTGTTAGTGCAAAGCATGTTGAACACATTAGGTGCTGTTTATATTGCAGGGTATACAGCGGCAAATAAAATTGACAATTTGGTACGTATGCCCATTATGAATGTAGGTATTGCGGTGCAAAATTATACGTCGCAAAACATAGGTGCGGGAAAACCAGACCGTGTAAAAGAAGGGTTTAAAGCAGGCAATATAATTACAGGGGCGTTTGCCGTAGGTATGACAGGTGTTTTGCTATTAGCAGGCAAACCATTGCTGGGGTTGTTTTTAGATGTTTCGTTATACCCGCAGGAAGTGGGGGCGGGCGTGTATTATTTAAACCGTGTGGCACCCTTTTTTATAGCCATGAGTATTTTATTTGCCACGCAAGGTGTGTTAAAAGGCGCAGGAGACGTAAACCGCAACACCCTAATTACCTTTGCGGGAGTGGTTGCAAGGCTAGGTACAACCTATGTGCTTATGCGCATGGTAGGGTATGACGCCATTTGGGTTGGTGCCATTGTAAGTTGGCTGGTGGAAGCCGTGCTCTCTCTTCAGCGGTATTACAGCGGGCGCTGGCAAACAGGAAAAGAAAAAAGCCAAGTTGTAGTACAGAAAAAACAAGCAAAAACAGCATAAATAAAAAAAGAAGCGCTTTCAAAGCGCTTCTTTTTATGTTTGTCTATTGGTTCAAAAAGATGATACCGATTCCGTCAGGGCCAGTGTTTGAAACAACAGCAGCGCCAAGTGGGAAGATATATTCTGCTGGGTAGCCGAATTCTTGTTCGGCAAGGGTAGCAAGCTCATCGGCAATTTCGGGCTGGGTATAGCCAATGCAATAGGGGCTGTTTTGGCGCATAGAAGCTTTGGTGTTTTCAATCATGGAAGGAAGCACCTTTTTATCACCACGTACTTTTTCTACAATGGTGGTGGTGCCGTCTTTCAAACGAATGATAGGACGTAGCCCCATAACTTCACCAGCAAAGGCAGCAGCGGCACTAATACGCCCGCTCTTTTTCACAAACCCTAAAGAAAACACACCAAGCAGAATATCTATTTTAGGAAGAGACGTTTCTAAAAACTGAATAATGGTTGCGGGGCTACTGCCCGCTTGTGCCATTTCCATAGCCTTGCAAAGAAAGTACCCATACCCCATGGAATAAGTGCCACTGTCAATAATGGTAATGTTCAATGTGCTGTTTGGGTAGGAGTTGTGAAAATGTTCTTTTGCCATAATGGCAGCGTTGTATGTGTTAGACCCCTGCGCATTGATGGTAACATGAATAACATCGGTATAGCCTTCAGCTTCCAGTTGCTCATATGTTTCCATAAACTGTGGCATGGTAATGTGTGCAGTGGCGGGAATTTCAGTGCTTTCTTTCAGCATACCAACAAATTCAGTAGGGGTAAAATCAACACGTTCAGTGTAGTTTTTACCGTCAACTGCAATGGAAAAGTTCATAATGCGAATGTCAAACTGCTTTGCAACATCTAACGGAATGTCACAGGCAGAGTCAGTCATAATAATTGGCTTGGACAATGGGTCACTTCCATTCATATTTGGTTAATTGCCCTGTTTCTTGCAAACCGCTAAAATCATGCTGGCGCAATACTTCGTAAGTGGCAATGGCAACAGCATTTGAAAGGTTCAAACTGCGGGCGTCGTGTACCATGGGCAGGCGTACACATTGGTTTTGGTTCTCTAATAATAACGACTCAGGCAGCCCTGCGTCTTCACGCCCAAACACCAAAAAAGTGTCCTCGGGGTAGGTGGCGTCACTGTAACGCTGGGGTGCTTTGGTGGTGAAATAGAAAAAAGAAGCAGGGTTTACCGTGCTGTTTTTTTCGTAAAAATCATCAAGAGATGCATAATAGGTAATGTCTAACATATGCCAATAGTCAAGCCCTGCCCGTTTTAATTTGGCATCTGTAACGGTAAAGCCCATAGGTTGCACCAAATGCAGCCGTGCGCCTGTGGCAGCGCAGGTGCGGGCAATATTCCCTGTGTTTTGTGGTATTTGCGGTTCTACAAGAACAATATTTATCAATATCTCAACCAGCTTTCATAGAAATACCACCCAAGGTAAAATACAATGGGTGGCACCTTATTTACATATTATAGTATAAAAAGTAGGTTGCAACAACCTAAAAAGTGTGGAAAAAGGTTGTCAAAAAACAGGTTTCATTGTTTAAAGTGCCGCAGAGGCTCCGTTATCTGTTTTGGGTTTTCCACGCACTTTGTCAAGCAAGCCCATGCGTTTTAAGGTTGGAATAAGCGCCTCGGCAAGAAGCAAAGAGGCAACCACGGCAATAAGCGCATTGACAAGAGAGGTAATGCCTTTTACGGTAACACCTGCTACAACAGTTGGCCATTCCACCTTCAAAATAAAATACTGGGTAACAATATTTTTGGTAATATACAAAATAACATAAGTAACGGCACCGCTTATAGCCCCAACAATGCGTTTTGCACGGCTATACACACCATTTTTTGGTGAGGCAATAAGCCCAGCAACAAAGCCCATGGCAAATTTGTTGATGAAGGTAATGGGTGCTTCTGAGGCATATTCAGAGAACAAGTCAAAAAAGAAGGAACCAATGCCTGCTGCCAGCCCACCAGGAACAGGGCCAAACAAAATGCCTGAAAGCAAACACATAACATTGCCAAGGTGAAGTTGTGTGTTGCCAAGAGGTGTAGGAATGGGGTAACGAATGTTGGTAGCGGCAAATACCATGGCCGCCATAATGCCTACCACCGCAATACGGTAAACATTTGTTCTGTTGTTTTTCATATTTATCAAGCTCCTCAATTTAAATCAATAACATTATGGAATTAAGTCTTTCAAAAATAGTTCAAGGTAAACGCCTTGGCGTGGTTCCCCTTTTTGTGCAAACGTGTAATGTACAACTTTTTCTAAAAAGTGAATGGACATGCGGGTGGCTTCTTCCAGTGTTTTTTCTTGCAGTAAAGCGCCTGTTAATACTGAAGTAAATAGGTCTCCTGTACCGGGGTATTTTTCAGGTACATAATGCAAGTCAACCATGAAGAAGTGGTCTTTCTTTTTGTCGTACCCAATGCACTTTTTCCCACCGTCAACGTCTGCCCCTGTTATAATGACGGATGGACCTAGTTCTGCCAAAGCGTGTACACGTTCTTTCGCTGTTTGCAGGGTAAAGGTAGTGTCTTCAATGGGTAAGTCTAACAGCAATGCGCTTTCGGTGGGGTTTGGGGTAATTACATCTGCTTGGCGGGCAAGGGTTTTCATAGAAAGTGCAAGTTCAGGCTTGGCATACAGTTTGCCGTCGTCTCCTAAAACAGGGTCTGTTTTGGCAAAACGAATGATTTAAGCACAGAATTTGCTTGCCTTGTGTTGGTTAAATAGCCGCTTAACACGGCATCATATGCAAGGCCCAGTTCTTCAAAATGTTGCATAGCATTTTCTACAAAGTCGGTTTCGTCTTGCAAAGCGGGGTTTCCCCAGCCACCAAGGTGGGTAGAAAGCAGTGCAACGGGCAATGGGTAAACTTGAATGCCCATGGCGGAAAGGGTAGGAACAATCACGCTCAAACTACATCTTCCAACAGCAGATAAATCTTGTATACAAAGGACTTTTTTCGGTGCGGACATAAATATGAGGTCTCCTTTCAAAACAAGTTCTTTTCATGTTCTATTATAAAAAGTAGTTTATTTTATTTCCTGTTTTTTTTGTAAACAAAAAGAGGGTGGAAATAGAATTTTATGAACAAATTATGAATAAACGACAAAAAGCACCTTATATTTCTATAAAGTGCCTTGTTATTTACATGTTTATACCACGTTAAAATGCAACGAGTAGCCCTGAACGTTCGGCATAGAAAGAGTTGAGCCCGCCTGTTTCACGAATTTCCACTGGAAAACCAGGGTAGTATTTTTCAATTAGCTTTTTCTAGCCAAGATCATGTTAATAAGGTTTTTGCTAAAATAGAAAATTGGGATGAATATAAAAATACTTTATCTGATGATATAAATGATTTAGATTGGCGAAGTTTTCAACAAGAATACCGAGATTATATAGATTTAGCTAAACTTTTACAACTTGTTCCTGGTATTGGTGC
>CAZWXJ010000038.1:0-4501 GCA_964637735.1 uncultured Oscillospiraceae bacterium
CTGGGGTGTCTAGAATATTGATGCAAAAGCCCTCATACTCAAACTGCATAACAGAACTGGTTACCGAAATACCACGCTGTTTTTCAATCTCCATCCAGTCAGACGTGGCGTGCCGAGCAGACTTTTTACCTTTTACTGCACCTGCAAGCTGAATAGCCCCGCCGTAAAGCAAAAACTTTTCGGTGAGGGTGGTTTTACCTGCGTCAGGGTGGCTGATGATGGCGAATGTTCTGCGCCGTTTAATTTCTTGTTCCAGTGATGCCAATGTAAGGGTCTCCTTCATGCTTATATATTTATAATACATTATTATATAAAAATAACCTTTTGTAGTTTACATGGAAATGAGGCGTTTGTAAAGAGTTTATATGCTGCTTGACATGATATAACGTAGTAAAGTTACCTTCCATAATAACTTAAGCAATTATATAAAAAGCAAAGCTATAAACATAATTCCCAAAAAAGCAAACCGCTGAGATATACTCTCAGCGGTTTTGCATATGCTATTAAATATACGCTTCTGGCATATCAATGCCAAGCGAGCCTTGGAAAGATGCAAAATATACCTTGTCTTCATCTGCTTCGTACTTAATAGAATAACTCCACTCATCTGGCGTCTCTTTTAACAAATATGTCTCATAAGCCAATCCCTCTTCTAACAGGCTTACGTCACCAGTGGGTGTCACTTGTGCTTTTGCTTGCTTCGCTGTTGGGCTTGTGCAGTCAATAAAGGCCTGTACATAGGGCAAAGCGTCTTCCCATGCATCTGCAGAAGCTACAATGTTAATCACTTCGCCTCCCGTTGTAAATGAAATGCGGAAACCATCTTTTTCACACAAATACAAATCGTCTATTACTTCACTTTTCGTAAAATCGCTTACGCTTAAAGCGGGAACGCCATATTGCGCAAGGGCAGGGTTATAATAGGCAAGCAAAAGTTCCAAGCGGTCTTCCTCTTTGTCTGCTGTGGTAAAATACAACAGTTTCGCATTTGTGCGCTCTCCGCTTGTTTGCACTTCTGCCACGCTTTGTTCACTCGCCTGTTCCGGTTCAGAAGGTTCATCTTTTCCGCTACAACCAGTTGCCATGAACGCCAGTGCCATTGCCAAAAATAAAACAAATAATTTTTTCTTCATCTGTCTCCTCCAATTCAGTTTATACCTTTAAAATCAATATATAATTGCTAATTGCAATTCTTGTTAAGTATACTATTACACGCCGTAACAAAGCAGCATATGGTTATTAAATATACGCCTCTGGCATATCAATGCCGAAGTAGTTTTGAGAAGCTGAGAAAAACACATTGTCTTCGTCTACTATATAATTAACAGAATAGCTCCATTCATCCGTCGCTTCTTCCATCAAATACGTTTTGTAATGTAATCCTTCCTCTTCTATTAGGCGTACATCTCCTGCGGGTATCACCTGCGCTTTTGCTTGTTCTGCTGTCGGGCTGGTGCAGTCGATAATAGCTTGTACATACGGTAGCGCCTCTTCCCATTCATCTGCGGGAATCACGATATTAAACACTTCATTCCCTGTTCCAAACGAAATGCGAAATCCGCCTATGTCACACAAGAACAAGTCATCCACAAGTGCATTTTGTACAAAATCACTTGCACTTAAAGCAGGCACGCCATATTTTGCAAGGGCAGGGTTGTAATAAGCAAGCAGCAGCTCTAAGCGGTCTTCCTTTCTGTCTGCCGTTGTGAAATATAAGAGCCTTGCTTTTATGCGCTCTCCGCTTGCGGTTAACTCTGATACCGTTTGCGCACTCGTTTCTGCGGGTTCACTCGAATCATCTTTACCGCCACAACTGGTTGCCATGAATGCCATGACACCCGCCAAGCACAAAGCAACTAATTTTCTTTTCATTTGTCTCCCCCTAATACATTTATATTGTTAGAACTTTATAAAAGTATACCATATACAAAAATTCCTCACAAACCATATAAAAAGAAGGCTAATATTCGTTAGCCTTCTTTAAAACTTATTCTTCTGTTTCTTCCACGCTGTTCGCATAAGCAATAATTTGCTCTACTTGCTCGTCCGTCCACCCTACAAAGCTGCCAGCTGTGGTGCACGTCATGCCGCCGCCCATGGCAATCATTCCAGGGGTAATTTTTGTTCCTGTAATTTCTGCAATGGCTTCTTGAATACCTTTTACTTTTGCAAGGCTGTTTACCGTACTGTCTTTTGTAAATTTCATTTGCTTTGCTCCTTTCAGGTGGCTTTCTTACCTACAGAATAATATGTCCAAATCGGTTTGTCAATTTATTTGCCCTCAAGTGCGGTTTGCCATTTGCCTTGTTTGTAACGCATGAAGAATAAAATGCAACGTACAACATTGTCAGTGCAGCTACAAATGAACACAGCGGGCAGCCCTAAATGGAACACACGCACTGCAAGCACACCGCCTAAAATACGAATGCCCCACATAGAAATAAGCGTGATAACAAACGGGCTTGTCGTGTCTCCTGCACCTCGCAATGCGCCAGAGAATACCATGGCCCACGCTTGTGGAATTTGAATAAGCGCTACAATTTTCAGCACTTCGCTACCCAGCGCAATTACTTCTGGGTCTGGTGAGAAAAAACCTATGATGTAAGGCGCAAATGTAAACAGCCCCACACTGGTTATAAGCATTACCACACATGCAATTTTATTGGTGAGTGAAACAAGCTCTTTTGCAAGGTCAGGGCGGTTTGCGCCAAGTGCTTGCCCCACCAAGGTCGTAACCGTCATGCCGAAGGCAAAGCCAGGCATAAAGCTGATAGATTCTGCGGTGCCTGCCACACTGTTTGATGCCACCGCAATAGTGCCAAGAGAAGCAACTGTACTTGCCAATACCACTTGCGCACCACTCATGGTGAAGCGTTCAAACATGGCAGGTAAGCTAATTTTACCAACCAATTTCAGTTCGTTTAAATCAGGCATAAAGCTGTCTTTCAAAGAAATTTGCATAGGGCTTTTGCGCACAAATAAAAGTATTAGTAGTATAGACGACCCTAAAATGGTAGATGCAGCGGTTGCAACGGCTGCGCCTGCAACGCCCCACCCTGCACCAATCATGGTCATTTCATTTCCAAACAAGGTAATGGTACGTGTTGGAAAAATAAGCAAATAGTTACCAACCACATTTAACGCATTAATAAATACATTTAAATAAAGGGGCGTTTTGCCGTCTCCGTACCCACGGTAAATGGCTGTCAGCACCATCATCAACCCACGGAACATCATACATAAATCAATAATTTTATTGTACGTGGTTGCAAGCACTAATACTTCAGGGGTTGCACCCATCCACATTGGTATTTTGCGTGCCAAAGCAAAGCACAAAATAGCAAGCGGTGTCCCTAAAGAGATCACCATTAGAATAGCTTGCCGAATTAAGTGTTTCGCACGGGCATGTTCTTCAGCACCAACACTACGGGCAATGAGTGCCGTAAACCCTGTACCCAGTGCCATAATTACCCCGTTAATCAACATCATGGGGGCCTGGCTAATGGAAACCGACGCCGTTGCATTTGCGCCAAGGCTGCCAACCATAGCAGTATCAATGGCACCAACCAGAGACATCAACACGTTTTCAAGAAAAATAGGAAGTGCCAATGTCAAAATAATCGCAATCGGTTTTTTGTTGTCATCAATAATAGAAATTTTTTCGTTTGCCAAAATAATAACCTCTTCTTTACAAATAATAGCTAACAGGTAGTATAGCATAAAAGAAATTTTTTACACGGCTTTTTCACAAATTTGTTATTTCCTGCTTATAGGGTACCGCTTTTTTATGAATATTTCTGCATAGAGCCTTTATATTTTTTTGTTTTTTGAAAAAGTGAAGCATTTACAAACCCATTTTATATTGTATAATAAGAAATGCGCTACCCCTTACTTAATATACATATGCGCAAATATGTGCCCGTAGCTCAGATGGATAGAGCGTCAGACTCCGACTCTGAAGGTCGCTGGTTCGACTCCAGTCGGGCATACCACGTCGGAGCAAAGTTCGCTTTGCTCCAGTTTCATTTTATCTGTTTTTTATAAAAGAAGAGATTGCTCATACAGCAATCTCTTTTTCTTTGTTTATTGTTACAATTCATCTTCGCCGCTTTTCTTCCCCAGCTCAGCAAACTTTTCTGCCATGGTGGGGTTGCCACGGGTTAGTTTTTTAATGGTTAAATCATCTGCTTTGTCATTGGCAAGGCGCAAGTTCCTGTCAGACGAGAGTAACGCTTCCTTCGTTTTTTCAAGGTGGGTTATGGTTTTGTCTATCTCGTCAATGGCTTCTTTAAAGCGGCGGCTTGCCAGCTCATAGTTTTTCGAAAACCCTTTTTTGAAAATTTCAATACTCTCTTCAAAGTTGGTAATATCAATGTTTTGGTTACGTACATTTGCAAGCTCTGCTTTATACTGCATGGCGTTCATGGCAGCATTGCGTAAAATAGTAATCATCGGAATAAAAAACTGCGGGCGAATCACGTACATCTTTTGAAATCTGTGA
>CAZWXJ010000038.1:4511-14664 GCA_964637735.1 uncultured Oscillospiraceae bacterium
TTTGTCTACAATTCCCTCGTTATAAAGGTCATTGTCAGGCTCTAACAAAGAAACCAGCACAGCATATTCGCAGTTTTTCTCGGTGCGGTTTTTGTGTAATGTTGCCAAAAAGTCTTCATTCTTTTTCTTGGTAGATGTTTGGTCTTCTTGGTTTTTCATTTCGAACATAATGGAGATGATTTCATTTCCATGCTCATCGTTCTCGCGGTAGATGTAATCTCCTTTGGTTCCGCTTTTTGCATCATTGTCTTTGTCAAAATAAGCATTTTGAAAGCCTGTTGCACGCAGTTTGTTAAACTCGGTTTCACAGTGTTGTTCTAGGGTTTCCCCTACCATTTTGGTAGAAAGTTTCGCCTTCATGTCTCTGTAATAGGCAATCATTTCCTCTTTTGATTTTAGTTCTGCAGCATGCTGCTCTTTCAAAGAGGTTTCTAGCAGTTGGCGTTCAGTTTCTTTCAGCTTTACTTCACTGCTAAGGGCATCACGCTCTTTTTCAACTGTTGCCAGTGCATTGGCAATGGCCAGTTGCTTTTCTGTGTCTGCTGCGCTTATTCTTGCTTTTAACTCTGCAAGTTCCGCATCTTTCTTCGCAAGGTCTTGCTGCGTAACATTTTTTATGTTTGCCTCTGTTAATTGTACAGCGGCATCTTTTTCAGCTTCCAGTGTTTGCATTTTTGCTTTTAATGCAAGCAATTCTGCTTCTTTCTGTGCCATCTCTTTTTGGGAAACCACTTTAAAGTCTGCTTCAACTAGCTTCACTGCATCTTCTTTTTCTTTTTGCAAGTGTTGTTCCCGTTTTTTCAGCTCTTCTTCAAATTCATGGTCTCGCACCTGTTTCACAATGTCTGCAAAACCGCTCTCATCTATTTTAAACACTTTCCCACATTGTGGGCATTTAATCTCATTCATGCTGTTCCCCTTTTCATCTGCTTTTTGTTTCTATAACTATACCGCAGTAAATAGTTAAAAGGCAAGCATATGTAAATCATATTTTATATTGATGTTGACTTTTCAAAATGCATCTGTATAATTATATATAACCAATTGGTTATATATAATGCAAATTTATGGAGGCTTTTATGATACATCAACCAACAGAAAGTTGTACCGTTTGTCACGCACCTCTTATTAAGCTTGATACAGAGCAAGACGTTTCTTGTTCTGTATGTGGAAAGCAGATGAAATCATCTATCACATGTGAAAATCATCATTTTGTATGCCCTTCTTGCAAATATAATAATATTGTACAAGAAATCATTCAATATTGCTTAACATCAAACAGTGTTAACCCCATTTCTTTAGCGCAAGAATTAATGAAATTACCAAAAGTCACAATACACGGACCTATGCACCATATGATTGTACCTGCTTCATTATTGACCGCCTATTATAACTCTACTGATGAAAAGCCAGCTTTACCAAAAGCCTTGGAAGAAGCACACAAAAGAAGCCAAAATATACCAGGCGGGGCATGTGCAGCATGGGGAGTATGCGGTGCCGCAGTTGGAACAGGTATTTTTATGAGTATTATTAATGAGGTTTCTCCTCTTTCAACTGATGCTTGGAAAAAAGCTGGGCAGCTTGCTGCACAAAGTGCAGATGCCATCTCTATACAAGGTGGCCCCCGTTGCTGCAAACGTGATAGTTTCTTAGCACTTGAAGAAGCCGTCAAATATGCAAATGATACGCTACATACAAATTTCCCTCTTGAAAAAATCACTTGTTCTTTTTATCCGTTCAACAAACAATGCAAAAGAAACGACTGTTCCTTCTTTCCAGATAAGGAGTAATTAATATGCTAACAAATGATACACTTTCTCAAAACGCAGGAATGTTCAAGGCTTTTTGTGACGAAACACGCCTTATTATTTTAGAGCAATTGCGTGAAGGTACTTTATGCGCTTGTGAACTACTTGAAAACTTAAACATATCGCAACCTGCTTTGTCAAAACAAATGAAAACACTTATTGAGGCAGGCATTGTAACTTCTCGCCGAGATGGCAAGAAAATTTTATATAGCTTAAATTATGACACCTTTCTTTCTGCAACAGAATATATTCAGTCATACTTGCAACTTATACCTACAAAGGAGAATATATAAATGGAAAAAGATATAAATACCTGTCATTGTGACTGCAATGAATTTGTGCCTGCTAATAAAGAGGATTTAGAACTATTCATCATTGAAGTCATTAAACAATTCGAAGAAGGCACCAAATAATTCAAAACAAAAAGTGGCAACCTAAGTGGTTGCCACTTTTTTATATGCTATTTCTATTAGCTGAATAGTTCTACCGTTTTGGTTGCCATGCGCTCACCATAGGTGCGGAATGTTTCATTGAAATCATCAATATTTCCGCCAATGCCTACAGGGCCAAGGTGAATAACAGGGTTGCCGAATGAGCCACCGCCCGAATATGTCAGCATGCCCATAACCATCATATGGTCTAAAATGGTGTGAATACCAAGCTCGCCACCACCATGAATGTAGTTTGCTGTTGCAAATGCCCCACCAAGTTTGCCCGCAACTTCATATTTGCGAAGCCCGCCTTGTAACCAGGCATGCATTTCTGTAGGGGTGCTTGCCACATAAATGGGGGTACCTGCTACAATACATTTGCTTTCTTTTGCAAAATCTTCGTCTACCGCATCAATTGAAAATGCTTTTGCCTCTACACCGTCTACCTTCAGCATTCCTTCGACGATCATTTCAGCCATTTTCTTTGTATTGCCACCTTTTGAGTAGTACATTACTGACATTTTCATAAAATTGCCTCCTGTATATATAATTTTATACAAACCATTTTTGTGTTTGCGTGGTTTACACGCTTGTGGGTTGTTCTATGGCATAGTAATTGTCAATCAGTTGTTGTAATGTATGCCTTTTCATCTCTTCTTTTACAGACGTTGCCACCTGTGTGTATGGCTCCTCTAGTAAAGTATGTATATTTCTGCCAACGGGGCATTCTTGCGCTGGGTTTGGGTGCAAACCTATCAATTCGTTTAAATCTGCTTTATCTACCGCAGCATAAACGTCATACAGTGTTACTTCTTTCGGGTCAGCAATTAAGCTGGCGCCCCCTGTGCCACTTTGCACCTTTACAAAGCCTGCCTCTTTTAGTAAGCCAAGCAGTGTACGTATGCAAACAGGGTTACAGCCAACGCTTTTTGCTAGCACTTCACTTGTTAATTTTTGCTGTGGAAGTACTGCAAGCAACGTAAGCACATGTAACGCCCGTGAGCATTTGATACTAATTCTCATCTTTTCACCATCTGTTTGCTTTTAAGCAAGCAATCCTTCAAACCCTTCCGCCGCAGTTGAAAATGCAGCTTCGATGACTTCATATTCTGCCACTTTGCTTTGGCAATAGGGGTCTTTTTGTATAAAAGCGTCCACTTCTTCACGGCTCATGTTTTGGCACAGAATAATACCGCCATCTTCGGGGTTTTGTTTTCTACCCCACGCCACTGTTTTGCCCTGTGCAAAATATTCTTTCAACAAGGCCAAATGTTCCACTCTGTGCTCGTTTACTTGCTCAACAGGCACCAAAAAGTGCAAAGAAATTATAAACATAGTTTTCTCCTTTTCGTTGTAAAATGTTTTATTACAACCACTATTTTATATTTCTTTTTTCTTTCTGTCAAATACAAATATATGTAAATATACAGCACTGTTATACAAACAGTTCGTTTTCTTCCGGTGGCATATACTGCTGCAAATAGTCATGCAATTTTTCTGTAACAGGCGCTGGGAAGTTACGTGCCCCTACTGGGCAAATGTGTATACAGCGCATACAGCTAAAGCAAACATCTAAGTCTGTCTCGTGTACATTATCAGCTGGTATAGCGCCAACAGGGCATTGTGTAGCACAGGCACCACATGCAGTACAACTTTCTGCTACCAATATAGGGCGCTGCGCTGCCGGGCGTTCAATATAAGGGCGGTTGCCCGCAACTGTTACAGGTGTTTTGTTCCCTGCTTCCCATTTTTCTTTCGCCGTTTGTGCTACTTTTGCAATGTCTTTTATGTCGTCTGCGTTCGGGCGCCCACCACCAAGTTCTTCTGTATAGTCCATAGAATGCTGCCCAATAAATGCACCCGCCGAAATCACGGTAAACCCTTGCTCTGCAAGAATGTCACAAAGTTCTAGCAAAGCATCTTCATAAGCACCGTTGCCATATACCACCATGGCCACAGCCGGGGTGCCTTCCCCTTTTACTGCACGTATTTTTTCTACCGCCGCAGGGGGTATTCTACCCATAAACACAGGCAATGCAAAAACCGCCATTTCGTTTTGCGCAAGAGTTGTTTTCACCTTGCTTGCTGTTAAATCAACCTCTGTCACGGTTGTCCCCATGCTTTCAGCTGCTGCCAGTGCAACCTTTTTGGTTGACCCTGTAGGGCTAAAGTATAATGCCGATACCTTCATCTCCCCATTCTCCTTCTTGTTGTAATTTTTAATATTACAACAAGAATTATAAATATGTCTCGTTGTAATGTCAATAGTTACATCAATATTTTCACGCATTTTCTGTTTTGTTCATGAAATCCTCATACTTTTACCGTATTTCAATTGAAATTTAACAATCTCACCATGATTTTACGCAATAAAGTTAATACATTTTGCTTATGATGAGGATAGATAGTGAAAGGAGTGTGACCTTTATGAACAACACCGCCATTTGGAAAAAAGTGCTTGTAGGTGCTATTGCCTTTACTTTACTGGCTGTTGTGGTCATCTCTACCCTACCTTTTGACAAAGCGAATGCTGACGATGAACTACCCACCCTTGCTATACAACTGCTTGTTGGTGAGGACTTATACACAGAAACCCCGCAAACCATAACCGCAACGGTGGGCGATACCTTTACAATAAAAGTACAAATATTCAACTCTCAGCCTGCTGAACGTGACGTGTTTGTTACCGAAACAGAAGATGGTATATCTGTTTCTTCTACAAGCAGTTCACAGGGGGCACCCTTTACCTTAACAGCGGGGGCAACCACTCTTTACACAACGTTAACCTTAACATCTGCAACACCTGCTACGCACCAATATGTTTTTACCGTTGCTGACTCTGCCACAACTGAGGAAGTTACCTACACTTTAAATGTGGTATTTCAAGAAGAATCTTCTTCTGATGATTCGGCGAGTAATAGCGATGAAAGCTCTAGCACCTCCGACTCCTCTATTTCCACATCTGGCGCAGATTCTTCTATCGTTTCTGATGATTCTTCCAGCGCTATCGCTTCTTCCTCTTCCTCGTCTGATGCACCTTTTGTTACTAGCTCTTCTGTACCCTCTGCCCCGCATGAAGTAGACGATGAAACCTATTACAATGAATTGATGGTACAGCTTTATTACGCACAACCAGGCAACCAATTTGCCATTGATGCAAGACATGGTTATGTACCTTTCTTTGTACTAACAGCCATGCGTGACAAAGACGTTACCGTAACCTTTTCCTCTGGCGCTGACAGATTTATTATAAACGGGCAAATGTTACAACCACTGGCGCTTGGTGTAAGTTACCGCTTTAGTGACATGATTGCCCTTGGTATGTTCCCAGAGCAAAAGCTAAACAACTACGGTGGCATGACCTATAACACTGGCAAACCTGCACCGCCCGCAAGTTCAATGCCTACAAGTTCTACACCTTCTTCTAGCAGTACGCCTTCAGGCGTTCCCTCTGCACCGCAAAGCGAAGCCCCTGCCCCTTCTAGCAGTTCTGTTATTTCTTCAGAAGCGCCATCTGGCGGGCAAAGCTCTATAACGCTTTTAATGGTTGCTGGTGCCGCTTTAATTGGCGGGCTCTTGGTTGCTGTCGGTATCATCATTGGCCAAAAAAGAAAATAACCCTTTTAGAAACATAAGGTTCTTCTTATGTATCATACAACCTTTCTATATTTTCGGTGAATGTAGAAAAAGAGAACAAGACTATGCTTTTTGCATGGTCTTGTTTTCTTTTGCGGGCATATTTGGTACAATTCAAGTAAATATAAGTTGACAAGAAACAATAAGGAGACATGATATGGAAAACACTGCAAACCGTTGCCCGTGGGCTATGCAAGACGAGCTCTCACGCATTTACCATGACAACCAGTGGGGCATACCTGAATATGATGACAAAAAGCTGTTTAAAATGTTAATGCTGGAAGGTATGCAAGCAGGGCTTAGTTGGGCGCTTATTTTGAAAAAGATGGACACCTTATGTGAAGCATTTGATGATTTTGACCCTGACATTTTGATAACCTATGATGAATCCAAAAAAGAAGCCCTGTTGCAAAACGACGGTATTATTAAAAACAGGTTAAAAGTGAACGCAATGGTACACAATGCCCACGTTTATTTTAAAATATGTGAAGAATACGGCTCGTTCAGCAATTATATTTGGGGCTTTGTAAATAACACCCCCATTGTAAACCACTGGGAAACTGCCGAAGAAGTACCTGCTACCACCGAACTTTCTGACAAAATGAGCAAAGACCTTAAAAAGAAAGGGTTTAAGTTTGTGGGCTCTACCACTGTGTATGCATATATGCAAGCATGCGGCATTGTGAATGACCATTTGACGAGTTGTGCGTTTTATAACCCAAACAACACCAAAAAATAAACGAAATTCCACTTTTTTGCACCTGTTTGGAATTTTTATTCTATCACTTTTTTGCATGCTTTTACCATTACTTTATGAGATAGGATGAGTTTAAATGAAACAAAAAATAACCACTTTTGGCGTATTACCCATTATGCCAGTAACTATTATTGCCACTGAAAATGATGGCATTTTAAACTTTGCGCCCCATGGGCAAATTTGCACCGTTTGCGGTGAACCACCTGTTGTTGCTTTAGCTGTTTTGAAAGAACACAAAACAGCCAGCAACATATTGAAAACAGGGCGTTTTAGCGTAAATGTACCACCAGTAAGTTTACTTGAAAAAGTAAAGTTTGGCGGTGCCCACACAGGTAAAAAAGAAGATAAATCTTCCCTTTTTTCTACCTTTTATGGCGCCCAAAACACCCCTTTTATTACAGAATGCTCTATCAATTTTTCATGTAAAGTAATTAACTTTACAGAACTGTTCGACACGTACACCTTCTTTGCTGAAGTAACCGAAACCCTAGCCGATGAAAATTGTATGGGTGGTGAATGGCCTGACGTGCAAAAAGCAAATCCCCTTACCTGCAGTTTAGACGGAACCTTCTGGAATGTCGGTGAAAAGTTATAATACTCCCTATAAATCGTCTTCCTATCAAAAAAAGAAGCGCAATGTATACGCTTCTTTTTTATTTTGTTATATCATTTGCTTTTCAGTTTATTTGTTTCTGCTTACCATAAATTCTGAAACAACACTGCCGACGCCGTCTATCACAAGGCCTACGCCGAAAAAGCGAATGAGTGCCAATATACTACCAAACGGGTTTAAAAGCATGGTAACGCCCAAAACAGCCGTAACAATTGCTGACAGCATGGTACCCTTCCACCATGGTGTTTGGGCACGTTTTAATGCAAACGCCATTTGTATTTTACCAATACTGCCAATAAACATCGCCAGTCCGCACATCCACGGGAAAATAGAGGCAATAAAAGTAGAACTTGTTGCAATAAATATACCAATTAACAGCGTTAAAATACCCAAGACAATATCCGCCATTTCAGAGGTATTGTTTTTGCGCCCCGTAAAGTACCGTACAATGCGGCCCACCCCATAAATGAGGATTGCCCCACCAACAGCGTAGCAAATAAGCTGTATAGAGAGCCCTGGCCAAAATAGTAACACAAGCCCTATTATTATATATAAAACACCTAACATGTTCTCGCCTCCCTTACTTTATATTATTTTCATTATACTCTTTTTTCTGCCTCTTTTTTTGTTGATTTTGTGAATTTTATGCAGTGTTGCTAAACTTTCACACCTGTTCAGCTACATCTATTATTGAACTATTTTACAAAACACTGTAAAATGAAATCTACAATATTCGTTTTAAAAGCGAGGTGCAAGTTTGAAGCAAGCTGCTTTGGTACTAGAAGGTGGCGCACTACGGGGTATTTACTCTGCTGGCGTAATGGACGTTTTTTCAGAAAATGATTTGCTATTCCCCTATGTAATAGGTGTTTCGGCAGGTGCTTTAAACGGGCTTAGCTATATTTCAGGGCAGGCAGGGCGCAACGCAAAGGTTACCATGGAATTTGCGAATGACAACCGTTATTTAAGCGTTCGTAATTTTATAAAAACCCAGGCGATGTTTAATTTTGACTTCATGTTTGGTGAACTTTCGCACAGCCTTGTTCCGTTTGATTACACAGCTTTTGATGCCTCGCCACAGCGGTTTGTAGCAGTTGCAACCAACTGTGCAACTGGTGAAGCTGAATATTTTGAAAAAGGTGTTTGTAGTGATATTTTTTCTGCTTGTGCCGCTTCGGGCAGCATGCCACTTTTTTCAAAACCTGTTGAGATGAATGGTGCTTTTTATTTAGACGGTGGCATTGGCGTGCCTACTGGTTTACCAGAGGCTATGCACCAAGGGTATGAAAAAATAGTAATGGTATTAACACGGCAAAAAGGCTACCGAAAAGCGGCGGTTTCAAGGCCTGTACAAGCATTATATAAGCAAGCGTTTGCAAACCACCCTGCCCTTGTAGAAAAACTCATTTCACTGCCTGCACGCTATAACGCAGCACTTAACCAAATTGACGCATGGGAAGCACAAGGAAAGCTGTTTGTTATTCGCCCACAAAGCCCTGTGGAAGTTGGGCGCATGGAAAAAGATGTACGCAAGTTAGAGCATTTATATTGGGAAGGGCGCATAGAAACAGAAGCACTACTTCCGTCCCTATTAGCATATATACAAAATAACTGATATATTATTGGAGGAACAAAATTATGTTTGAACGTTTTGGAAAAATTGCGGTATTTTTCGCTTTTTTGGCGGCGGCTGTTGGCATTGTACAAGGTGTTTTTAAGAAATATTATGCCTACTTAGAAAGCGCCCCTGATGATTATGACGATGGTGATGAACTAGTAGACGGGGACGAAGTTGTATATGAAGTACCAAACCCCTTGGCACAAGAGGATGAAGAAGAATCTCTATAATGCAAAAACCAAACCCAGTAGCCAATTGGCTGCTGGGTTTTTATTTTAATAAATTCATGGCAACTTCCGTGTCAATTCCACGTACATGGTAACCCTTGCGCTCACTTGTAAAAAAGGTAACTGAACACCTATGAGAGAGCATCCCTGCCGACGTCGACCGGCTTCTTTGTGAAATATCATCGGTGCAAAACGTAATAATATAGCGGTTTAAAAAGCCTGAGCGACTTAAAGACAACACCCCGCTTGGTGTTTTGCGTACACCTTCTTTAAAAATGCCTTCAATAGATATAAACAAGTAGAAGAAAGACAGAAGAATGGGCAAGCCAAAAACGGCATATAAAGCAGGTACTTCTTGCAAATAGGCAAGCGAAAGCCCCCCTGCTGAAACAGCGAACATGGCAAGTGGACGCCATAAATATTGCCAGATAGATTTACGCATAGGGTCACTGTATTTTTGCGTTGGTGCTATAAATTGCGGAATGATGCGTTTTATTTTTGCCAAATTGTTTTTGTTATATAGGGTAAGGGGTAAGTCGTCTCCCATATACCCGCCAGCATGCACATATACAGGGTAATTGCGCAAAACCCGAGACGGCATGTTGATTTTCACTTCACAGCTTGTTATTTCACTATAAAGTATACGCCTCTCATACGGGGCTATTACGCCACCACTTGCCACCAGCACATTGTTATACTTTTGCACCACCAGCCCTGCCTGTTGTAAAGCAGCCTTTAACACGCCATAACCATATATAAACAGCACAATGGCAATTACCGCTGTAAGCCCTGTTGGAAGCACTTGTTCTATCATGTTTTCAAAAGTAACAAAAGCTTGCCATGTGTCATGCGTGAAGAAGTCTCCCAGTGTTTGAGAAACCCTGCGCCCCGTCATAAAAACATAAAATGCCGTTGCCACAAAGTTGACGGACAACATCATGTTATTCAGCTTTTCCATACCCGAAAAGCGAAACTCTTCTTCCTTCTTTTCAAGCGGAATAAAGTCATTTAGCAATACTTCAGCATGGGTTTTGGTAAGCGGCATACTGTACGCCGAGGGGTA
>CAZWXJ010000039.1:0-13625 GCA_964637735.1 uncultured Oscillospiraceae bacterium
AAGGAGGAGTATTGTGAGAACCCTTAACGACGTGACCATTGGCGAAGCCGTTACTGTTGAAAAGCTACTAGGAGACGGCCCCATCAAGCGCAGAATTATGGATATGGGTATTACAAAGGGTGTAGAAATACTTGTGCGGAAAGTTGCCCCTTTAGGTGACCCTATTGAAGTAAACGTACGCGGATACGAGCTTTCTATTCGTAAGTCAGAGGCAGAGAATATTCTTGTTAGTGAGTAACTGCTGAAAGGCTGTTATTTTTAGCTAGCAAGTTAGCAAATGCTAACAATGAAAGGATTGGAAGGAATGGCAGAATTAAGAATTGCACTGGCCGGTAACCCCAACAGTGGTAAAACAACATTGTTCAACGCTCTCACGGGTACCAATCAATCAGTAGGTAACTGGCCTGGTGTTACTGTAGAAAAAAAGGAAGGTAAATTAAAAGGCAATAAGGAAGTCATTATTCAAGACTTGCCTGGTATTTACTCGTTATCTCCTTACACACCAGAAGAAGTGATTAGCCGTAATTACTTGATAAACGATGCACCTGATGCTGTTATTAATGTAATTGACGGTAGCAACATTGAGCGAAACCTTTACCTGACTACGCAAATATTGGAACTTGGTGTTCCCACAGTCATTGCGCTGAACATGATGGACATTGTGAAAAAAACAGGCGATGTAATTGACCTTAAAAAGCTAAGTGATGCACTTGGTTGCCCTATTGTTGAAATTTCGGCCCTTCGAAATGAAAATATCGGTGCACTTTCAGCAAAAGCTATTGAACTTGCAAATGCAAAGAGTACACAAAAAGTTGTACACACCTTTGATGCAAAAGTAGAAAAAGCGTTAACTGAAATTGAAGCACTTGTTACTGATAAAACCACTACGAAAGATGCCCGTTGGTTTGCTGTAAAACTGTTTGAACAAGATGGGCAAGTTCTTGAGCAACTTGCACTTTCTACTGATGTAGCTGAAAAAATAAAAGCCATTGTAGATGCCGCTGAAAAAGAGTTTGATGACGACACAGAAAGTATCATCACCTCTGAGCGCTACAACTTTATTTCTGGCGTTGTTGCAAAAGCCATTACCAAGAAAAACAAAAACGCTTTGACCACAAGCGATAAAATTGACCGCATTGTTACAAACCGCTGGCTTGCTCTTCCTATTTTCGCTTTTGTTATGTGGCTTGTATATTACATAGCCATTGAAACGGTTGGCACCATGGGTACTGACTGGGTAAACGAAGTGCTCTTCGGTGAAATGATACCCGATTTCGTAGGCGGGTTACTTGAAAGCTGGGCTGTTGCCCCTTGGCTACAAAGCCTTATTTTAGACGGCGTTCTTGCTGGTGTTGGTGCTGTTCTCGGCTTCCTACCACAAATGATGGTTCTGTTCGTTCTTCTTGCTATATTAGAAGACTGTGGTTACATGGCGCGTATCGCCTTTATTCTTGACCGTGTCTTCCGTCGGTTTGGGCTGTCAGGCAAATCGTTCATCCCAATGATGATCGGCATGGGCTGTGGCGTTCCTGGTGTTCTGGCAAGCCGTACCATTGAAAACGAAAAAGACCGCCGCATGACCATTATGACGACAACATTCATTCCTTGCGGTGCGAAATTACCTATTATTGCGCTAATTGCAGGCGCTTTGTTCTCTGAATCTGCATGGGTTTCCACCTCTGCTTACTTCATTGGCATAGCCGCTATTGTTCTTTCAGGCATCATCCTCAAGAAAACAAAGCTTTTTGAAGGTGACCCTGCCCCATTTGTTATGGAACTTCCCGCTTACCACTTCCCGTCTTTACGCAACACCCTCATGAGCGTTTGGGAAAGAACCGTTTCTTTTGTTAAAAAAGCATTCACCATCATCTTCGTTGCAAGTATTGTTATTTGGTTCTTGCAAAGCTTCGGCTTTGAAAACGGCACCTTCACCATGGTTGAAACCGATGCTTCTTTGCTTGCTGCTATGGGTCGTGCCATTGCGCCTATCTTCGCACCGCTTGGTTTTGGTAACTGGCAAGCTGCTGTTGCCACCGTTACAGGCCTTGTTGCAAAAGAAGTGGTTGTTAGCACCTTTGGCATTGTGCTGGGCGGGCTTGCTGAAGTGTCTGAAGAAGGCATGGAAATTTGGCCACAAATGGCTATGCTGTTTACACAAGCAAGTGCTTACAGTTTCCTTGTTTTCAACTTGCTTTGTGCACCTTGTTTTGCCGCCATCGGCGCCATTCACCGTGAAATGGGCGATGCCAAATGGACAATGATTGCAGTAGGCTGGCAAACAGGACTTGCTTATGTAGTAAGCTTAATCGTTTATCAATTTGGCGCTATTTTGTTTGAAGGCGCAAGCTTTGGCATTGGCACCGTTATTGCCATCATCTTCCTTGTCGGGTTACTTTACTTACTGCTTCGCCCTGCAAAGAAGCCTACTCCAAAAACAGATGCCCCTGCAAAAGCAAAATCTTAACTTAATTCTTCGCTTTTCTTCTTAAAAGCAAGAAAGGACTTTTATTATGGGAACTATTATAGTTGGTGCAGTTGTGTTTGGCCTTTTTGGCTTTGCCATTTACAAAATAGTAAAAAAACCAAAAGGTAGCTGCGGCTGCGGGTGTGACGGTTGCTCTCAAGCAGGGCACTGCCACTAAACCATTACATACAAAACCCCCGTTAGAGTATACATGCTCTAACGGGGGTTTTTATAGGTGAACGCTATTTTCTTAATGGCTTTTTTCAACAGTATAAAGCTTTAATGTGCAAGTGTTCATGTTCATAAAGCCATAAAACGCATTTGACGCAGGGTCTCCCGCGCCTGCTGTTTCACCATTTTTGGCATCTTCTGCCGTTTCCCATTTTACAAAGTCAATCCAGGTATCACCATCTCGTAGTACGTCCCACGAAATAAACCCTTTTTGTTTTGACAATACCTCATCGTGGCACCTTTTTGATGCCACCAAAAATTCTTCTTCAGATGTACCTTTCTCTAGCTCATAAGAAATAAGCCATATTGCATTTTTCATCTTCATACACTCTCCTTTTTTTATTTTATTTTGCGGTCAATTTTACTTGCCGCAGAATTTCTCTTATTTGTTTCATATACACGCCTTTTCTATTAAAGCATTTTTTCAAACTTTGGCACAGACAAAATTTCATTGGTTACAAAGGTACCATGCTCAAACAAAGAATAGGTTGTAAACGGCGCTGGTGTATTTTGCGCTTTTTCTTTTGTGTCAATTTTCACCAGTTTAAACGGTACGCCTTTCTCTTTGGCAACGTCTGCAAGCAGTGGGGCGTATTTGTCAGTATGGGGGCATTGGTTGGTATAATACAGCACAAACCGCTCATTCTCATTTATTTTTGCTTGTTTTACAGTTTCTTTAAACTGTGGCACGTGCGCATTTTCTGTAAATGGTAAATAAAGCAGTTCAAAAAAAGGCGGTGCTTCGTCTGCTTTTATAAACCCTTGTAATTTTAAAAACTTCGGGTCAGAAAGAAACGGCATCTTCTTCTCACTAGAAAGCACCACCAAGCCTTTCTTTCCTTTTGCTTTTGCATCTTCTATACATTCATGCAAAAGCGCTTTGCCCCAGCCTTGCCCTTTGAATTTACCTGACACCCAAAAACAATTGATATACATATACCCAGGTGCCTCTACTGGCGCCCATGCGTTCTCTGTGGGAATATACTCTATAAACACTTTGCCCCGCTCATCTAGTTTCTTAAAAACCAAACCTTCATCAAAACGTGCCTGCATCCACGCTTTTTTAGAAGACACACAGGTCTCACCCTTTTTATCTGAAATGGCACAGCAAATATGCTCGTCTTGCAAGTTTTCTTTGGTTACATCAATAATTTCCATGGCTTACTCCTTTTTGTCAGTTTTCTATATCATACCACAGAAACCCTGACAGGTATTTGTCAGGGTTTCTGTGGTATATTTATTTACAGAGGTGATTTTATGAAATATGAATGGAAAAAAGAAGAAAAAAATATGTACTTGCCTAAACAAACACCTGCTTTGGTTACCGTGCCAAACTATAATTTTTTTATGATAGAAGGTGCAGGCGACCCAAACCAAGACGCATTTTCTGAAAATATTGGTGCTTTATATGCCCTGTCTTACGCTATACGCATGATGCCCAAAAGCGGCACCACGCCAAGCGGTTATTTTGAATACACCGTTTACCCATTAGAAGCTGTGTGGGATTCTACTGAAATTCCTGACCTAGCCGCACCCCTTAACAAAAATGCACTGCTTTATAAAGCCATGATTCGCCAGCCTGACTTTGTTACCCCCACTTTATTTGAAATGGCGCTTGCATCCGCTGCAAAAAAGGTAGCCCCTGCCATTTTAAAAAGGGTGCAATTTGTTGAAATGGAAGACGGGCTTTCTGTACAGACTATGCACATTGGCCCCTATGATGACGAACCCGCCACCTTTGCCAAAATAGATGCTTTTTTAACAGAAAATAACCTGCAAAAACGCAGCCATACCCATCGTGAGCTTTATATGGGAGACCCCCGTAAAGCCGCCCCTGAAAAACTGCGCACTGTGCTTCGTGTATTTGTAAAACACATATAAAACCACACGCTTTTCTGTTTTTGCACGCCTTTTATATGGTATACTTATAAAATAGGTTATGCAAAACAGAAAGGACTATAGTATGCAAAAAATCGTGTTCGACACATTCTTTGAAGATTATGACAGCTGGTACACTACCCAAATGGGTGCATTTGTTGACGAGCTAGAAACGACTACCGCATTCTCACTCTTGCAACCGAAAGCGGGTATGCACATTTTAGACGTTGGCTGTGGCACTGGCAACTTCAGCATAAAACTGGCTGAGCTTGGCGCAAGGGTTACCGGTATTGACATTGCAGAAAACATGTTAAACCAGGCAACAGCCAAAACAACAAACACCCACTTACCTATTCAGTTTTTAAAAGGCAATGCCGCACATATGCCATTTCAAAGCAACAGTTTTGATGCCGTGCTTTCCATGACGGCTTTTGAATTTATACCAAACCCTTATGAAGTTTACCTTGAAATGAAACGCATTTTAGAACCAGGTGGTGTTATTGTCATCGGCACCATTCAAAAAGGTGGAGACTGGGCGAACTTATATGGCAGTGATATATGCAAAGGCACTGCCTATGAATATGCTACCTTTCACTCTAAGAACGACATTACGTCTTTAGACCCTGCCTGTGTAGAGGCAACCAAAGAAACCCTGTATACCCCGCCCACCTTACCTGAAACAGAATACACCATGGAAAGCGAAAACAAATACCAAACAGAAACCAAACCAGGAGGCTTTGTATGTGTGAAGTTCAAAAAAGAGAGCTTATAACAAACCCTATTGTTTCTTGCCAGCTTAGCTTTTACCCCCTTGGTGAGGTTGACTTTCTGCCCTTTATTGATACTGTTATTGCTATCATTCAAAATAGCGGGCTCCCTTACACCGTGAACGACATGTCTACCATTATTTCAGGTGAAAGCGCACAAGTTTTTACCCTGCTACAAACCATTACAAACACCATGCATGCCCAGCAGTGCAGTTTTTCTATGAATATCACTCTTTCAAACACCTGCGGGGTTGATTGCCCTGCCAATTCATAAAGAACTTGAGGTGCCTATTTTGAGCCAAGGAATAAACATAAAACCAGGCAAATACCGCCACTTTAAAGGTGGCGAGTATGAAGTATTGTGCCTTGCCAAACATTCAGAAACAGTAGAAGACATGGTAGTGTACAAAGCACTCTATGGTGAAAAGGGTGTTTGGGTGCGCCCTGCTTCTATGTGGAATGAACTTGTTACGCATAATGGTGAAACCTTGCTTCGCTTTACGTACATAGGAAGCTAACATGCGTATTTTAATTGATGCCGACGGTTGCCCCGTGGTAGATGCTACTGTAGACCTTGCACGCAAATACCATGTTGAGTGCCTGATTTTATGCGATACATCCCATGAGATATATAGAGATGGCGCCATGACCTTTATTGTTTCAAAAGGAGCTGACAGTGTTGATTTTGCCCTTGTAAATATGGTGCAAAAGGGAGATATCATCATCACGCAAGACTACGGGCTTGCCGCCATGTGCCTTGCGAAAGAAGGCATTGCCTTAAACCAAGACGGCATGCTGTACACCCCTGATAATATAGATGCCCTTTTAGCCCAGCGGCATTTTTCTGCCAAAGCACGGCGTGCAGGCGGGCGCACCAAAGGCCCGCAAAAGCGCACAGAACAACAAAACCAAACTTTTTCTACCATGTTAGAAACTTTACTAAAAAAAACAGAGCAACAGCCTTAACTGTTGCTCTTTATTATTTCTTCTTCTAATAGCGGCATTGCCATATGCAAAGCTGTTATATTTTCTTCTAACATTTTATATTGCCAGCTATCTTCTTTCAGCTTCGTTTGTGCTTTTTCGCTTTTGCTTATTAATGAAAGCAGCGGCGCCTTCGTTTTTTCAAGTTCTTCTTTGGTAAAGGGTGGTTCTGTTTTTTCGTCCTCTTGTTTCAATAAAAACAGTGCTATTTGTAGTGCCTTTATTCTATTCTTTTGCAGTGTATGTTGTGCTGTGCCTTCTGCAAACTTTCCCCACACTTTTTCACTGCGTTCTATCATAGACGTAATCGCATTGATTGCGTCTCTCCTGTCTTCACCCATTCTTTCCCTCCGCATCATTTTTCAATTGTTGTATTATCATATAGTATTTATCATCTTCTTTCAATATGCAGCAAAAAAAGCAAGTGCGTTTGGACAAACACACTTGCTTTTTTATTGACGCTATGATTCTTTTACTTCTGCACGTATTTCACATACCATTTCATCCATCTCTTGAAACATTTCTTTTGTTCCCCTCGATGTCGCTTGATAGGGTCTTGCATATCTTTTTTGAATGCCCAGTTTCGCACTTTCTTGCCTTACATCAATGTTTGCACCCAAAAATACAAATTCCCACTCGTGCTCTTTTTGCTGGCGGCGAATCATCTCTTGAATCGTCGCATAATCAAATTCCGTGCTGGCATTTTCCATGCCGTCGGTGGTAATTACCATAATCACTTTGCCTGGTTTACTTTTAGGCGCTGTGTTTGCAATGCGGCTTCCCACATCTATAATGGTTTTGCCAATGGCGTCAAGCAAAGCAGTGTTTCCACGTGTGTAATACTCTTTCTCTGTTAGGCAAACCTCTTTTGCGTTTTGGTTATAGTGCAAAATTTCATAACGGTCATCAAATAAAATAGTGGTAATGTTTGTGTCTCCGTGCTCTCTTTGCCTTTTTACAAAGCTGTTAAACCCTCCTATTGTGTCGCTCTCCAGCCCACTCATTGAGCCGCTTCTGTCTAGCAAAAAAATAATTTCTGTTGTCTTTTTCATTTTGTTTCTCCCTTTCTTATTTGGTACTTTTATGATACGATACCATTACATAAAAAAGGTCGCTTTCAAAGCGACAAATACATTTTCTAGAAAGGAGTTTTTATGCTATCTTCCGTTTTATTAGAACAATTACAGGTATACTTAACTTCTTTTCAGGTAGATATACCACCGCAAAAACAAACCATTTCAGCGCCTTCTTTCGCCCTAGGCAAAGCTGCCCGCAAACAAAGCGAACTACAATTTGAAATGGAAGAAGTTATACTTGCAGATGAAGCAGTTAAAGAAATTTCTTTTCCACAGCAAGCACCTACTGAAGACATTTCCCCGCTTGATGATTATATTCGTCGTCATCAAACAGACGACACCTTTCACTCATTTCTTTTTCATTTAATTGACGAAAGCGGCCTGCCTGACGCTGACATTTACAAGCGTGCCGATATTGACAGGCGGCATTTCTCTAAAATACGTAGCAATCCGTCGTATCACCCCAAAAAGCAAACCGTGTTGGCACTTTGCTTTGCCCTGCATTTAAATGAAGATAACGCACGGTATTTATTAGCACTTGCCGGTTACGCACTTTCCACCTCAGACGTTGGCGATTTAATTATTCTTTTCTTTTTGGGGAGGCAAATTTATAACTTAATTGAAATAAACGAAGCCCTTCATTATTTTGGGCAGTCGCTTTTAACAGCAATGTAAAAGTGAAAGCACAGCTTAAGCTGTGCTTTTTTACTGTGTACTAGCTGTATACATTTCCATAGATAAGCTTTTTGTTACTGTATTTCCATGAATATCAGTTGCTGTAATGGCAATTGTATACTTTCCATTACCCACATTACGCACCATTGCAAGTATTTCTGGAATACTCTCTGCTTGCCATTCGCCACTTGTTACTTCCTTCCCTTCT
The DNA here is from genome assembly GCA_964637735.1 of uncultured Oscillospiraceae bacterium. Taxonomy (GTDB): domain Bacteria; phylum Bacillota; class Clostridia; order Oscillospirales; family Ruminococcaceae; genus CAZWXJ01. Next base: position 8,284 of record CAZWXJ010000039.1, read on the forward strand.
TGGCTTGTAATAATAAAGGTAACCGTATAAGCACTTGCATCACTAACAACTAATGAAATATTGCGTGGATTTTTGTGGTTACACGTTACACCGCAGTCTCCATCTAAAAATTTAAACTCTTCAACAACAGGTGGTGCCGTGTCAGGCACTGGTAAAATTGGCACAATTTCTAAATTCATGCTTTGCCCTGGCACCAAATGAAGCAAAACCGCTTGTTCGTTTGTTGTGTAATAAAGCTGTCCATCTTTTATAAAATGCAATTCCCAAGTAGAATTATTCGTTAAAATAATATTTTTAAAAACGAAATACCCTGTTGTGTCTGTTACCGTGCGATATACTTCAGTTCCTACTCTCCCATTCGCAACAAGATGTAATTCCACCGTAACGCCTGCTGCAGATGAACCGCTTCGTCTTCCCATGCCCAATATTGTTACAGGTAACGTTAATGTTCCCTCAATGTCAATTGCATAATTCAGCGGTACATCTAATGCAATAATTTCACTGTGTCCACTATAAATGCTGAAGATCGTGGTGTCACCTTTTGAAATAAACGCTTCCCCTGAAGCGGTTTCAATAACACTGCCGCTTGTACCAGTTAAAAACCGTGCACCTTCTGGCAATACTACTTTTATACTATAGTCTCCCGTAGGTACATTTTCAAACATAAATGTACCATCTATATCACTTGCCATGCAACTCATAACCGTTTGAGATACATCATTCGCCTTTACCAAAACAAGTTTCACACCTGTAGCTTGCGCCTCACCTGTTGCTGGTGAGTCTCCGCTTACAGTATAGTAAACACGCCCCGAAATAGACCCATATACAACTATTTCTGGCTCATTTTGTGAAGGCGGTGGTGGTTGCGCAGCTGGTGCGCTTGAAGAAACTACAGGTTGTGCAGATGAGACCTGCACCTCGCTATTCACTTCTTCGCTATTTATCATGTAAGATGAACTTTCCGTCGTGTTTGACTCACTATCAGTCGGTAGCCCCGCTGGTTGGTTAAACAAATTCCACGCAAAAAGCGCCACAAGGGAAACCGCAGCCACTGCCGCGACCCCTACACCTGCTGTGCTAAATGTTTTTGCACTGTTGGCAGATGATTTTGCGTTATTTCCTTGGTTTGCATTGTTCTCGTCAGTATTACCATTTCCATTTATAGCGGCTGGGGTTATCGTGTTTTGTATGAGTTGATCTATTACTCTCGTAGGTGCTTTTACGCTGGCATCACTTTCTAAAATAGCACGCAATGGTAGCATAGGTGGTATAAAGCCCGCTAAAACTTTATCGTCGTCATTGTCTTTTTCAATTTCTTTACGTATGGCTTCTTTTGCGCGGTATAAATAATTTGACACTGCTTTTGTGTCAACATCCATCGCTTCCGCTATTTCTGCATACGAAAGCCCTTCAAAATAAAAAAGCACAATGCTAAGCCGATAATTTTTCGGCAAATCATCGATAATTTCAAGTAATTTATTCTTTTTTTCTTCAACTTCAAGGTATTCTTGGGGAATGAAAGCTTCATTTTCATCTAAGAAAACATCGCCCATCTCCTCAACCGAAGCATTATATTTATCTTTCATGCGCTTTCTTCCTACATCTCTACAGGTATTCACAATCAACCTGTGCAGCCATGATGAAAATGCTTTTGGCTCTTTCAAACTGGAAATTCCCTTGTGCATGCGAATGAGCACCTCTTGTGCAGCATCTTCCCCGTCATGCAAGTTTCCCATCGTCTGAATACAAATATACAGGATACTCTGCCCTTTTACTTTGCAGAGTTCCTCAAAAGCTTCCTGGTCACCTGTTCTGGCCATTGTTGCTAATTGTATTAACTTTTCCTGTTGGTTTTCTTTCATTACAATCCTCAGGTACCTCGCCGAAATAAACCGGCTTATTATAATAGACGTAGGAAAACAAAAATATTCTCATGCTGCAAAAGCAAAGTAGTTCAAAAAATAAAACTTTTCTTTTGCACATACATATATACATTACAGTATATCGCTTTTTGCAATACCCGTCAATTTAGCCGTTATTGCATGACTTTACATTGAAAGTATACTAAAAATTATCAATATATTCAATAAAATAAATTTATAAATGCAAGTTTTTTATGGTTTCATTTTTCCATTCTTTTGACCGATTCTTTCATAAAAGTTTACAATGAATAAAATGCCATAAAATAAAACGAAGAAGAACACTTATACACTCGGTTCTTCTTCGCTTATTATTACGTTATTTCTCCCGTCCAGCGGGGGTGTGCTTCGTGCACGGCTTCACCTGCCTGTAAGCTAGCAGGTATATTTAATATACGCTGGTTTTTACTGCCACGAAATTGCAATGTTAAATCTTTCAGCGCTTCTTCAAACCGTCCATCAATTAAAACATCTGTAAAGTTTAACAGCGTGTTCCAGTCATGCTGGTTTGCTTTTTGTAGCTCTTCAAATGTATAGCCCGTATAAACAGCAACTTCATACCCTTTTTCTTTCAGCATTTGGGCAAGCGTTGCGAAAGGCGCCGCTTGGCTTAGCGGCTCACCTCCGCTAAAGGTAACACCTTTTATAAGCGGGTTTTTTTGAATGTCTGCAAACAGTTCTGCAATCGTCATTCTTTTTTTTTCAACAAATCCCCATGTTTCAGGGTTGTGGCACCCTTGGCACGCATGCGGGCAACCTTGTGCAAAAATAGTGTACCGCAAGCCTGGCCCGTCTGTTATAGACTCTGGCACAACCCCTGAAATATTAATGCTTGCTTGTGTCATGCTTTACACGGTCTCTTTCTTCCGCACGTTTTGCATTGTTAAAACGGTCAAGCGTACCTACCAAATAACCTGTAATGCGGCGTATTCTTTCAAATCCAATGCCCTCGCCTGGTCTTTTTACTGTATTCTCCATTTTAATATCCCTTTCGTCATTAATCTCATTTTTATTAATGTTTATGAATTATTGGTACCCTATAAATTTTTTAATTTGCGGGTATTTTTTACGCAATTCTGCAATTCTGTCGGCTGGTATGGCTTCTCCTTCACGTCTACCGCAGCGTGGGCAAACATCATCAATAATGCCCACATAGCCGCAAACGGGGTCTCTGTCAACAGGGTGGTTTATAGAACCATACCCTATTCCCGCATCGTGCATAGCACGCACAATGGTTTCAAATGCTTCCACATTTTTTGCGGTATCGCCATCAAGCTCTACGTAAGAGATGTGCCCTGCATTGGTTAGTGCATGGTAAGGCGCTTCAATGTTAATTTTGTCAAATGCGTTAATGTCATAATAAACAGGTACATGGAAGCTGTTTGTGTAATATTCTTTGTCAGTTACACCCGGAATGGTGCCGTATTTTTTAGCGTCTAACTTTACAAACCTACCCGATAGCCCTTCTGCGGGTGTTGCAAGTAAAGAGAAGTTTAGTTTTGTTTTTGCGGCTTCCTTGTCTAAGTAATCACGCATGTAGCCAACTATTTCAAGGCCCTTTTTTCTGGCGTATTCATCTTCACCATGGTGTTTACCATACAAGGCAACCAGTGTTTCAGCAAGCCCTATAAACCCTATTGACAGTGTTCCATGTTTCAGTACTTCACCTACTTCATCATCCATGCCTAATTCTTCAGAATCAAGCCATACACCTTGCCCCATTAAAAATGGGAAGTTGCGCACCTTCTTCTTTTTCTGAATGGCAAATCTGTCAAGCAGTTGCCCTACGCATAACTCTAAATACTTTGTTAGTGAACGGTAGAATCTGTCTTCGTCTCCGTCTGCTTCAATGGCAAGGCGTGGCATGTTAATAGAGGTGAACGAAAGGTTCCCACGGCTGTATGCTTGTTCTTTTAATGGGTCGTGCACATTCGCCATTACCCTTGTGCGGCAACCCATGTAAGAAATTTCTGTTTCTGGGCGGCTTGGGTCATAATATTGCAGGTTGTATGGTGCATCTTGGAAGGAGAAGTTCGGGAATAACCGTTTTGCACTTACTCTGCAAGCCAACCGGAACAAATCGTAGTTGGGTTCGCCTTCGTTATAGTTCACGCCTTCTTTTACACGGAAGATGTGAATTGGGAAAATAGCGGTTTCGCCCTCACCAAGCCCTTGCTCTGTCGCTAGTAAAATGTTGCGAATAACCATGCGCCCTTCTGGAGAAGTATCTGTACCGTAATTGATAGAACTAAACGGCGTTTGCGCCCCCGCACGTGAATGCATGGTATTCAAGTTGTGCACCAGTGCTTCCATTGCTTGGAAGGTTGCTTTTTCAGTTTCCGCAGTTGCGTGTTTCATGGCGAACCGTTGCGCTTTGCCCGCATTTTTCTCATCTTTTAACAGGGCAACCAAAATCGGGAATTCTGCCTCTAAGTAAGCCGCATTATCTTCTAAACTTGGGCGCAAGCCTTGCTCTTCTAATGTGGCAATATATTGCTTTACATCAGCTAATGTTACATTTTCAATTTCAAGCATGTCTGCATAACGTGCAATGTTTTCGCTGTAGCGTTTTTTGAATGTTTTCTTTACGCCTGGTGCAAGCCCATAGTCAAAGTTCGGTACGCTTTGCCCGCCGTGTTGGTCATTCTGGTTTGACTGTATGGCAATACAAGCAAGTGCTGCGTAACTTTGTATATCATTCGGTTCACGCAAAAAGCCGTGCCCTGTTGAAAACCCATCTTTAAACAGTTCAATCAAATCAATCTGGCAACAAGTCGTGGTTAGCGCATAAAAGTCAAAGTCGTGAATATGAATATACCCATCGGCATGTGCTTCTGCTTGTTCTTCGGTAATTAAATATTTTGCATAATAGTCTTTTGAGGCTTCTGTTCCATATTTCAGCATGGTGCCCATGGCAGTGTCGCCGTCCACATTGGCGTTGTCGCGCTTAATATCACTTTGCAAAGAATCCGTAAAGGTCAGCTCATCAAACACTTTCATAAGCTGAGAGTTCATTTCACGCACCCGTGTACGTGATGCTCTGTATAAGATATATTTTTTCGCAGCAGCTGTTGCACCCGCACGCATCAGTTCCTGCTCTACCGCATCTTGTATTTCTTCCACTGTAGGCGGCGTTGCTTGCCCACGTGAAGAAAATTGCATTCCAACATTGTATGCAACTTCATTCGCTTTTTTTGTGTCCAATTCGTTAGCCGCTTCCATAGCCTTCAAAATAGCCATGACAATCTTGTTTTCATCATACAAAACAATGCGTCCGTCACGCTTTATAATACTTTGCAACATAGTACGCTACTCCTCAAATATCTATATTTTGTGCTTTTTCGTTTCTGTTTTATAATGATACACCCTATATATGGTGTTGTCAATGTAAGTATAAAGCAAAACAAAATAAAAATTTACGAA
>CAZWXJ010000040.1:0-13443 GCA_964637735.1 uncultured Oscillospiraceae bacterium
CGGCTGGATAGGCAGGATTCTCGTTTAACGATGGCAATAACACAACGCACGCAATAGCAATGATTACATAAAGAATTGCTATTATGGTAGAACTTCCCATACCATCATCTTCACGCAACTTTGGTTTACGCGCATATATTTTTTCAATTATAATGGCGGCTATGGCAAGAACTACAACTGGCCATCCATCTCGAAACTCAACAACAGTTGCCCAAAAAGATGTCCAGTCTCCCGCAGAAGCTCTTCCAAGCACAATACCACTGGCTAGCAAAAAACCACCAAACCGAATGCCCGCACTGGTGTCTCTGTCAACTGTAATGCGTTCAAAAATGCCTGTAAATAAATTAACCAGAGTTGCAATAACTCCCCAACAAATAAGCCCCATGCCACCTGCAAAAAGTACGCACCACCAGCCTGGTCCATCTCCAATATTTGCGCCAGCATATATAATAATACTACCTATGTACCCACCAGCAATGGCATAAAGCGCTGCATGGTTGTTTGCATTTAAAGCGTCATCTTTCCATGAAAACCCAAAAAACAAAAACATAAAAGCAAGGCAAAGCAAAACCCAAACATAGCCAAGTACAACATAAAAAAACATATAGAAAAAGTCTCCCACAACGTCAAACGAAGCAAGAAACCGTAATGAAAATACTATAATAACAAGAGCAAGTGCTGGTAGTGTACCAAATACTTTTTTCTCAAGGTCATACCGCTCGGGCGGCCATGCCTTTGAAAGCGCCGAATACCACACAACTAAATATACAACTGTAATGATAAGTGACGCTATAAAAACAAGATACTCCATTAAATACGCCATACATCCTCCAAAAAACAATCATAAGTTGCTTCACAATGGGTTTATTATATCGCATTTACAAGCATTGGTACAAGCAGAATATAAAACCTGCTTTTTAGTCGGGTTTATATTCATCATTCTTTATAATTTCTGTAATTTGCTTCAATGCCTTTCGTGCTTCAGGTATGGGGTATGCACAAAAAACATGGTCCATTTTCTCATAGGTATATAGTGTAACAGGCCAGCCTTTTTCTTCTGCTTTTTTCTCATATTCTTCTATATCACAGTGCAATATGTCATGCGTTCCACTAAATATAAATACGGGTGGCAAACCAGATAAATCTGCATATTTGGGGCTAAGTATCGGGTCTCGTGTACTCCAGTCTCCTGCAAAAACTCTGCCCTGAAACCGTAATTGCCCAATGCTAAGAAGTGGGTCCAATGGTTGCACTTCTTTCATTTTTGAGTTGCTCATGCTTACGTCCATCCACGGAGACATCAACACTACTTTTTTCGGCAAAGGTATATTCTTATCACGCAGTTCTTGCAATAAACCAAGTGCCATGCCCGCTCCAGCAGAATCACCCATCAGAATAACATTCTGCGAACTCTCTTTTTGTAGCAATTGCTTGTACCTTTTCAACACCATAGGAAAAGCCTGTGCCATTGTGTAAGTTGGTGCTTTAGGGTATACAGGAATGATTGCTTTTGCGCCTATTTCTTGTACTAAATAATGCAACATAATGTAATGGTACACTTTCGGCGGGCTCCAGTAAGAACCTCCGTGTATATAAAAAATGGTGTACGTTTCATCGCCTTTTACATTACGCATGACAAACGTATCATCTGTGCCTTCCCAGGCAGATAAAGTATAACTACGCGCAGCAGCTGGCGGCAGCACATATGGTTTTGCGCTCCGTTTTTTTGCGTGTCTATAATTTCGTTCTTTGCGCACATCAGCACTTTCAGCTCTATAGGGTATTACCCGTTCCATTAGTGCACTGGCAACACTTTGTGTTCGTTTCGTTTTTATGCGCCGTGAAGTAAAAGCTTCTTTATACTCCATGCTATCCTCTTTTTTTATTTCTATTTTATCATGGTAGGCACTTTTTGCATACTATGCAAATTGCAAGAATAGCGATGTAGAAATTGAAAATTCTACATCGCCACTCTTGCCAGTCATAATAATCATATAAAATTTATTTGCTGATTGTTTCAATTTTGGGGTTAAGAATTAAAAAATGAAATTCTGCTTGCACTTTTCAACCGCTCTTACACTGCTACACTAATACCTTTTTTCACTTCCCCACTGGTACTTTCAATTTCTGAAAGTGGAACGTCAAAGTAAACATTGGGGTATGGCTCATTTTTCAAAACATAATGCCACCATTCATATGCATATGCTTCAAACCCGCAATCTTCCATAATAAAGCGCAGCTGTGCGCGGTGTTTCTTCTCTTCTGCTGTAATAGTAATGGCAGTATGGTGTGAACGTTCATCCATAAAGTCAAACCCGCTACCCATGGAAAGTATGCGCCCTGTGCTAAGCTGATATAATGTGAGGTCAATTGCGCTTCCTCGGCTGTGTCCCGACTTTTCAGCTATATACCCTTTTTCAAACATTTCGCTTTTTGCAATGTTCGGGTAAAACTTTTCCTTCGTGCGTCCGTCTTCTGGCAGCTTTGACCACCGCATAAAATCATTCACTGCACGTTGTGGGCGGTATCCGTCCCACAAAAGCAACCCAAACCCAAGGCTTGCTGCTTTCTTTTGTACGTCTATTAAAGCGACCGCCAATTCATGTGTTCCCGCTATGCGGTTTACGCTGTACCCGTCTACTGGTTTCCCTGTAAAATTGTCCCACGTTGCATATTTTGCATCCCAACGTATATCATGCAACACTTCGTCTAAAAAAACAAATTTGTTTTTCATCATCAACCCTCCAGCGCTAAGTGAATCAAACGGTCTATCAATTCAGTCAGTTCTATTCCTGCGGCTTGCATCATGCGGGGGTAGCGGCTGTAAGATGTAAACCCAGGTAATGTGTTTACTTCATTCAGCATAACTTCTCCATTTTGCAACAAAAACATGTCTACACGGGCAAGGCCTTTGCAACCAAGTGCTTTATAAATTGCTTTTGCTGTTTCCTGTATATCTGCCCGTTTTTCTGCCGAAAGTGCCGCAGGTACAGTAAACTTTGCATTTTCTGAACCTTCTTCTGGGTTCTCTTCTTGATGGATACGAAAAAAACCATGGGTAAGTGTAATTTGGTCAACCTCGCCTACTGTTAAATCAGCTCCATTTCCCAGTACCGCACAACCTGTTTCTGTTCCAACAATTGCCTCTTCTATTAAAACTTTACTGTCATACTGCTGTGCCAGTTTAATAGCAGGTAACAATTCATGTTTGTTATTCACTTTGCTTACCCCGAAAGAAGACCCTGACCGTGCGGGCTTCACAAAAACAGGGTAAGGCAGCGCATCTTCCTGCAGTGTATCACCAGCATTTATAACCCAAAATTGGGGCGTTTTTATTCCCGCACTACGCACCATCATATATGCTAACGCCTTATCCATACACAGCACAGAACTTTGAATGTCGCACCCGACATAAGGAATGCCCGACAGTTCAAACAAACCTTGTATTGCACCATCTTCACCTGTTTTCCCGTGCAACACTGAAAATGCGACATCTATTTTAAAAACGTCATACCCATTTTCTTTTTTTACAAGCAAGCCGTGCATTTCTTTACTAGGTGAAAGCACTGCCGAACAACTTTTTTCTTCCCATTCGGCGCAAGGTGCAACACATGTTTTCCATACACCTTCTCGTGTAATGCCAATGTAAATGGGGTCATATTTTGTTAAGTCCATGTTGTCTGCCACCTCTTTTGCAGACTTAATTGAAACATCATGCTCTTCCGAAGAACCTCCAAATAATACAGCAATTCTCAGCTTATCCATATAATCTACTCCTTTCAAAATGCAAGCAATTTTGTATTGTTTTTTGGGCGGTGTCACGCATTGCCCGCTCGGTATAATAAGCCACATGAGGCGTGATGATTACGTTTTCCATATGTTGCAATTTACCCAAATAAGGGTTTGCAATAAACTTATTTGCACAGTTTTGGTAAAAAAATTCTTCTTCACCCTCTATCACGTCCAGCGCCGCACCTGCAAGCTTCCCTTTTTCCAGCGCATGCACCAGCGCGTTTGTGTCTACCACGCCACCACGTGCCGTATTAATTAAAAAAGTGCCCTGTTTCATCTTCTCAAACGCCTCACCGTTTAACATATGGTGTGTGCTTGCACTGAAAGGCACATGCACCGTTAGCACGTCACTTTCTTGTAATAGCTTTGTAAAAGATGTACCACTTTTTTGCTTGCGGTCATATGTCAATACACGGCACCCAAAGCCTTCCAACCTGCTAAACACGGCAGTTCCTATGCGCCCCGTGCCGAGTATACCCACCGTCATGTCTTGCAATTCTTTACCGCAAGTTATAGGCTGCTTAAAGTTGTTGGTTTCTGCATTTAACAAAGTTAATTTCGTATTGCGCAGCAACATCAACATCAGCATAACTGTGTAATCGGCCACGCTTCCAGGTGAATAGGTTGTATTATCTACAGCGATTCCCATATTTTTTGCCGCTTGCATATCTATGTGGTCATACCCTACACTGCGGGTAGAAATATACCGTACTCCCGCTTTTTTAAGCATGGCAATCATTGGTTTTGAAACTTTCGCTTTATGCCCTACGCTAATACAAGAGCACCCAGGAAACATACATGCGTTATCTTCTGATATATCTTCTGTTATTAAAACAACTGTAACCTCAAATTGCATCGCAACTTCCTTGAACACTTTTGCTTCTGCTTCGGTACAACCATAAACAATTAAACTGGTTTTTTTGCACATAAAGGTCTCCTCTTATTATTTCTCGCTTGCACATATGCAATTGTGCCATGTTCTATTTGCAAGCAATAGAACATCTCTACAATGTATAGTTTATGGCAGACGCTGCTTTTATTTTTAAATAATTTGTTTGTAACTTCTTAAGAAAATATGTAGATGTTATACATACTTTATAAATACTTTTTGAGAAGCAGCAAAAAGAAAAAAGCCTACTTTTGGCTTTGCCTGCCAAAAGTAAGCTTTTATTGATTATCTGTTTTATGTTATGCCATAGGTAGCTTTACAATAAAGGACGTTCGTTTTTCGTCACTTTCTGCAAAAATATCTCCCCCATGAGACATCACAATTTCTTTTGCAATGGCAAGCCCAAGCCCTGCCCCGCCTGTTTTTGTTGAACGTGCCGCATCTAACCTGTAAAATTTATCAAATATAGAAACCAGTTCACTTTGTGGTATGCTTCCATCATTTGTAAAAACAATTGTTACTGCATTATTTTTTACGTTTGTTGTTATGTCAATTACGCTACCGCTGGGGCTGTATGCAACGGCATTTTTTAAAATATTGTTAAATACACGTGCCAATTTGTCAGGGTCTCCGCATATTGTTATGTCACTTGCACTATGAATTTTAATTTCCTTTTTATCTGTAGAAAGCAGCGGGAAAAACTCATCTGCCATTTGTGCTAGCATATAAGGCAAATCAATATTTTCTTTTACCAGTGCATCTGCCTGAAATGCGTATCGGGTCACTTCAAAAAATTCATTCACCAGCTTTTCAAGCCGAAATGCTTTTTCCAGTGTAATATGTGTATAATTCGCTCTTTGTTCTGTCGGCATATTCGGTTCTTCATTAAGCAAGCTCAAATACCCGATGACGGAGGTAAGCGGTGTGCGTATATCATGCGCAAGGTACATAACAAGGTCATTCTTGCGTTGCTCTGCTTCCCGTGCTTGTTCTGCACTTGTTCTCAAATTTTTGCGCACAGTATTCAATTTATCTTCAATCGGCTTCATTCCTTCTGACAGTTTTATCTCTTCATCTTCCTCTTGCAGCAAAGCATCAATCCCGCTATTAATTTCGTTAAAATAGCGGGTAAAATTGCTAACAAAAATATAAAGAAACGCTAAAAAAGCAAGAACCAACGAAACAACAATAATAATTTCCGCATTACTGCGAAAAACATTGTTATAAATAGAAAGTGCTGTGTCATATCCGAAGAAGATTTGCAAAACAGAAACCATAAAGTCAGCGCCGCGCCCTGCCCACACCACAAAATACAGCAAGCCAATAAAAACAACTGCACCAACAGCCATGCTTACTATTTGTATCATCATTTCTTTTTTCAGCTGTGCATAATTGCCTTTCGGCTTTTTAGCATTCAATTTTATAACCTACTCCCCATACCGTTTTAATGTATTTGGGGTCGTCCATGGTGTCCCCCAGTTTCCCTCTTAAGTTTCGAATATGCACCGTTATGGTATTATTATTTTTGGTATAATATTCATCACGCCATATTTCATGAAATAGCTCTTCTGCACTTACCACTTTTCCTTTTCGCTCACACAAAATGCGCAAGATAGAAAATTCTGTCGGGGTAAGCAGTAAAGCTTCATCATTCAAAAACACTTCATGCGTATTCACATTTATAACAAGGCCTGAGTGAATCAGCACGCCGTCCGTTTCCTTTGCTTTACCACCATTATATTTTGTATACCGCCGCAGTTGCGCTTTCACCCGTGCAATTAGCTCTAACGGGCGAAATGGCTTTGTAAGGTAATCATCAGCGCCAAGGGTCAGTCCTGTTATTTTGTCAATTTCAGCGTCTTTTGCAGTTAGCATAATAACAGGGTAGGTGTATTTCCCACGTATTTTCTGGCATATGGTAAGCCCGCTTTCATCAGGCAGCATAATGTCTAAAATAGCAAGGTCAAGCTCTGTATTTTCAATGCACGCAAGTGCATCTTTCGCTGTATAAAATTTATAAACTGTGTAGTTCTCACTGGTTAAATATAATTCCACCAAGTCAGCAATTTCACGTTCATCATCAACAATCAATATTTTTGCAGCCATTATTTTCACTCCTACCTATCACATGGTATGTTCAGTATACTAAATTTACCACAATATTTATATGTTTATGCTTGATAAATCATGAAGAATTTCTTAAGATGTATGCGCTTTATGTATACGATAAAGCAATATCATATGCTTCACTTTAATGTAATTGAAATTTTGGCATGGAAAGCAATGGTTAGGTAAACGTCTTCCATTAGAAAAAATTTTCAGTAAACGTTCAAATCCAGCCGAACAAAATTGTCGATTTCTTTTTAATAATGCTATTTGCCCACCCCCTTTTAGGTATTTTATTTGTGACTTTTGATTACCATGACTTTTAATTGACAATAAAATACTTTTTATATAAAATCATAGTGAGTATTTGAAAGGATATATTTATGAAAAAAATTGTTGTTATTACTGCTCCTCGTAACGAAAATGATCTTATTGAATCTTTTTGCCGGTATTCTTTGACTTATTGTGACTCTGTATATGTTTATGATAATTTTTGTATCGACAATACTATGGAGATTGTTGAAAAAATGGCAGAAGAAGGGCTTTCTGTTGTCCCAGTAGAAAATCGTCCTGAATACTGGGAAGATAAGATCTATTATACTGATCCGCGTTTTGAAATTAGCAAAGAAATATTTGATAGAAAAGAAGCTGATTTAATACTTTGTTTTGATCCCGATGAGTTTCTATACTGTGCTGATGGAACAAATCCTCGAGAAGTATTAGAACAACAAGACGAAGGCGTTGAACACAGATACCCTTGGGTAACTTATATTTATGATAAAGAACCAAATGATAATTCTCAGTTTTTGCCAAGCAATTTTTCATCTTATCGGCCTCAATCTGAAAATTTCGAATTCAAGACTTCTATTAGTCGAAATATATATGAAAATTATCATGGTGTTCATTTTTTTACTCCTGCTGTTCATGCACTTGGTTATCCTGAAGGCATCTCCCCAGCTCCAATTCAAATATCAAACAAACTTCTTTTAGGCCATTTTCCTGTTCGCACTATTGCCCAATGTACTGCAAAATATGCAACTGGGCAGCTTCGAATCATTTCACGACCTGGTGAGTCTTCTTTTTTTGGCTGGGAAAAAGCTTATAATATTTTAAAAGAGCGAGGAACCTTCACAGAAAAAGATTTACACGACATATCTATGCGTTATAATTTACTTGATGAACAGATGCCTAATTATATTCCTGAAACTGGTACTTTCCCTACAAAAAACTTTTCCGACGAATTAGTTCTTAAATATACTGATTATCACCCTGCTAATCTCAACGCATTCATTATTGTTCAAATACTAGATCGAGCAGAAGTTATTATCCGACAACTCCTTGAAAGAGAACTTCGAGCAAGCTCGACTGAGCATCAAGAACTCTTACAGTTGTTAAATACAAAACAACGCATAGTGTCACTTGAAACTCAACTACAAACCTATCGACAGGCTCTTGAGCGCAGTTTACAAGATGCTATGGATTTGAAAACCATATACGAAAGCACCATAAATTCGACTTCATGGAAAATTGGGCAATTTTTTACCAAACCTTTTGGGTGGCTTAAGCGTAAATAATAACCCATTCATTGTTGATTTCCCATTTTCTTTCCTACTATGTATTTTTCTTCTTTTTTGTGATAAAATATATTCTTAATAAGCTTTTGTGTTGTTTCATCTTATAATAAGGAAGGTACTAACATATGGAATATCAAAAAATAATGATAGATACCAGTGCTATTATTCTCACTTTTCGATGCAATTTGAAATGTAAGTTATGCTGCACCTCATCACCGTATCAGAAAAATCCGCAATTATTCCCTTTATCTGAATTAAACACATGGGTGAAAAAATATTTTGACACTGTCGACTTTATAAGAAAGTTATCTATGAGTGGTGGTGAGCCATTGCTCCATACAGATTTACCAGAATTTATTGAAGAAACTATGAAGTATAAAAATCAGTTTGATATTTTTGAAATTATAACAAACGGAACTATTGTCCCTAGCGAAGAGCTTTTAGCTGTGTTAGAAAAATACTCTGACATTGTGTTTGTAATGATTGATCATTATGGAAATGTATCTCGAAAAGTAGAAGAAATTGACAAAATATTAGAACAACGTGGCATATCACATACTATACGTAAATACTACGGAGAGGATGCACACTTCGGTGGATGGGTGGATTTAGGGGATTTTTCTCACAAAAATACTCCTGCAAAAGCACAAGAATTGTTTAACTCATGTGTTATTTCAAATACTCCCAAACGCAGAACTGGGCGGTATAAACCTGTTGAGGAAGATGAATTCATTTTATCCATTCCTTACATGGCAATGACTCAAGGTGTTTTACATCATTGTGCACGCTCTTATGCCACTATGCTTGCTGGTAGTATTCCCTTGGACTCACAGAGCTTTGTCAATTTGATGGATCTTTCTAAAACTCGCACGCAACTACGCAATGAAATTGACTCTTTCATGAAGATTCCTTATGTCTCTGCTTGTGAGTATTGCAATGGTTTTTCTTCTGATTCCAAACGATATCCTCCTGCCGAACAACTGCTTTAATCTATTATCATTTGGCATTAATTAAAATAAATTTCATAGGGGTATCATCATGAAAGTTGTTATTTTAGCAGGTGGATTTGGTACGCGGATATCTGAGGAAAGCCATTTAAAGCCAAAACCAATGATTGAAATAGGCGACTCACCTATTCTTTGGCATATCATGAAATACTATAGTACTTTCGGCTTTTGCGATTTTGTGATTTGTTGTGGGTACAAAGGGCATATTATCAAAGAGTTTTTTGCAAATTACTATTTGCATCGTTCAGATATCACATTTGATTTTTCTGCTAAAAACCAAATGATTGTACATAATAATGTAGCAGAACCATGGCGTGTAACTCTTGTTGACACTGGATCTCATACACAAACAGGCGGACGTCTTCGTCGTATACAAAATTACGTAAACAATGAACCCTTCTTTTTAACTTATGGTGATGGACTTAGTGATATAAATCTGTTAGACCTTTTAAAACAACATCAATCTTCAAATAAAATTGTAACGCTTTCTGGCATTCAGCCAGAAGGTCGTTTTGGTGTTTTAGATATTGATGATCCATCAAAAACGGTTATCGGATTTCGCGAAAAAGGAAAGGAGCGTAACGGATGGATTAATGCTGGGTTCATGGTCATGCAACCTGAAATTTTCGACTATTTAGAGAACGACGCAACTATATTAGAAGGTAAACCTTTGGAAACATTAAGTGCACAAGGAAATTTGGGTGTATACAAACATTTTGGATTCTGGCAATGCATGGATACACAGCGTGATAAACGATTGCTTGAAGAGTATTGGAATAGCCAAACCGCACCCTGGTATATTTGGAAAGATATGTAGGAACCTTATGAAAAACGATACTTGTTTCAATTATGATATTAGCGTTATTATGTTAACTTTTAATCGAGAATCTTTTCTTCCAAAAGCGATTGAATCTATTCTTCATCAAACAATGACATCTTTTGAATTTATCATTGTTGACAACGGATCTACGGATTGTAGTTCTTCTATTTGTAAAGCCTATGCTGAAAAAGACAGTCGCATAAAATTTATTTCTAAAGAAAAAGGAAATATTGGGTCTGGAAGAAATGCTGGGTTAAGTGTTGCATCTGGCCGATATATTGCTTTCGTTGATGATGACGACTATGCGCAACCCGATATGCTAGAGTTTCTTTATACATTAACAGAAAATACAAATGCCGACATATCTATATGCGGCTCTTGGAAAAAAATCAATAACGAAATTTTCCCTAACTTTATTTTTAATACTCTTTCTATATTAACTGGTGAGGAAGCTGTTATTGAGCTATGTGAACGAGAAAAATTCAACGCTGCCACACCAACAAAACTATGGAACCGTCAATTGTTCAACTCTATAAAATTTGAAAATTATGGAAATTTTGATGACATCTCTACTGTTTATAAATTAATTGCTTCTGCCAATACTGTTGCTCTACAAGGCGTGCCCAAATATACGTTTATACGGCATGAAGGAAATAATTCTGGATTTACTGATCACGACCATTTTCTTTCCCCTTCACAGTTGGAAGAATACTTTGCTGTTTACCGTAATCGTACAATATATTTATCCGATATATATCCAGCAAATGCTGATTATTTTTTATATTCTGAATGGTCTTTTCTTATATCTATGTGCAATAAAATCATTTCAAACCAATTAACTCGTTGCAACATGCAACTTTCTTATATCATTAATGTTTTGAAGCCAAATTACTATACCTTTTTACAAAGTAAGTACATCAAAGATTTCGAAAAAGAATATTTGCAAAAATATATAAAGGAGTTGCTATGAGTAAAAAAATTCTTTTATACGGCCATGGCGGCTCATATAATCATGGGTGTGAAGCTATTGTTCGTTGCACTGTTGATTTTTTAAAACGGAAATATCCAGATTCATATATTGCTTTATCAACTCATTTTGCAACTCAAGATAAAAAATTTGAACTTCCCGTAGATGAATACCTTGAACGCGATTTACACTATATGAACTTTGCAAAGGAAAATGGCATCGAAATACTTGATGCAAAAAAAACATATTTATCCACAATGAATTACATTTCTCCATCAAGCCTTTGCATTTCTATTGGTGGAGATAATTTTTGTTATCCAAATTGGCAAAGATATGCTTCTATTCACCAAAAAGCTTTTAGTATGGGGGCCACCAGTATATTATGGAGTTGTTCAATAGACCCTGATAATATTAATGATGAAATGCTTCGAATTCTAAAAACACATGATGCAATTACGGCGCGCGAGCAAATTACTTTTGATATATTGCAAGAAAAGGGCTTAGAAAATGTTATCAAATGTTCTGACATTGCTTTTTGCTTACAGCCAGAAGACTTTCCTTTGGAACATCCTTTCATTCCTGGTAATACAGTGGCTATTAACATTAGCCCTCTTGTAATGCGTAAAGAACCTATTGCTGGCATTTTATCTGCAAATATTGAAACGCTTATTCAATACATTTTAAAGCACACCGACATGAACATTGCCCTCATCCCTCATGTGACAATGCCTATGGATAATGATTACGGTGTTTTGAAATCTTTTGCAAACCGTGAGCGCATAATATTATTTTCAGACCAGTATAATGCTGCTCAATACAAATATATTATTTCGCAATGTCGATTTGGTGTATTTTGCCGAACACATGCAACTATTGCCGCTTATTCGTCTTTCATTCCTTCTTTGGCTATTGGCTATTCTTCTAAGGCCATTGGTATTGCGAAAGACCTTTCTCTTAATGATTATGTTCTTCCAATAAATTCATTTTTATCTCCTACATATTTATTAGATAAATTTAAGCATTTAACAAAAAGCGAAAATGATATACGCAAACAACTTTCCGAAAAAATACCTCCATATATTTATAATTCAAATAAAAATATCGATGTATTATTTAGCAAATTTTAAAGTATCCATAATGAAAAAGCATTTCCATATTAAGAAATGCTTATAAAATTATTAAAAATGTGTGCAATAAAAAAAGAAAGCAAAATAGCTTTCTCTTTTTATATATTACTTTTTGGTGAATATAACACGAATATCATTCTTTTCTAGCTTTGCTTAATTAATAACACTGTCAAAATAACCTCTAATTTTTCATACAGTTTATTCCCAAATGCAGTTTTTTATGATTTCCTTTTCTGTCGCTGTAATACATAAAAGAGTATCGTGAGGCAGATTATATAAAACATTTCTGAAATCTGTTGGCATACCAATATACTCTTCGTAATTCTCATTACTTTTAGGAACTTTTGTTATTGTGCTACTTGTTTCCATAAATAAATCTTGTACGCAAATATAGTTTGGTCCATATAGCTTTATTGAGTGTTCCTCCATATTAGATCTTCTAAAAGCCGTTCTTAACAAGCCTACATATGAAATATTCTGAAACAAAAATAATTTTTGTATTAAATTTATCCAGTAAAATAAATCCGTTTCTATTTTTTCTATAAGAGTTTTCAATTCATTTTGGCGAGATTCTATTGAGAATCCTGAATTTCTCATATTACTTCTTTGCATTAAAATCCCTATTTCAGTTCCTATCCCGCTAATACCTTCTTTAGGATTGGAGAGAACCAGAAATTTACCATCTAAAATTTTTGAATTATACAATGGGCTATTGTATTCTTCAAATATAAAATGTTCATGATATTGAAACGCATCTAAAAACTTATCTTTTTGCTTTTCTTCTGCAAAAACTATAAAAACGCTGTTTTCTGAAATCATGTTGTACCTCCTACTCAATAATTAGAGTTTCATATATATTGTGCATTTTGTATACTAAAAAAGAAATGCTTATTGAGCCCCTAACATTTGGTTCTAAATGATTAGATTAAATTTATTATTTGCATTTTCTTTTTCATGAGTTTATTTTCCACCGTTGTATTGTGTTGTCTTTGCTATTTATTATACCATACTTGCAATTCGAAGAGATTCAGACCCTTTAATAGGTTGACCGTCTTAAGCTGGCATATAAAAAATAGCCATAAGAGGCAATTGCCTCTTATGGCTATTCAATATGGTGCGGATGAAAGGACTTGAACCTTCACGGGGTTACCCACTAGAGCC
>CAZWXJ010000041.1:0-13276 GCA_964637735.1 uncultured Oscillospiraceae bacterium
TAAAACTTCAGCAATTACTTTTTCAATTCCAAGTTGTTTTTGAATGGCGGTGGCGGTTCTGCGGTTATCTCCCGTCAACATGATGACTTCAAGCCCCATTGCTTGCAGTTGTTCAATGGCATGCTTACTAGTTGGTTTAATGGTGTCTGCCACAGCAATCATGCCTACTAACTTTTTATCCTCTGTGAAATAAAGAACGGTTTTTCCTTCGTTTGCAAAAGCATCTGCTTTTGTTTGCAATTCATTTATATTTATATCAAACGCTTGCATCATGGTGGCATTTCCTGCAAGTACTTCTTTATCGTCAATACTACAAGCAATGCCCTGCCCTGCAATAGCTTTGAAATTTTTTCCAGATAGCAAAGTTGCATTTTCTTCTTCTGCCTTTTCGACAATCGCTTTTGCTAGGGGATGCTCCGAATTATTCTCTGCAGATGCTGCGAGCGTTAGCAAAGTTGTTTCGTTATAACCATTTACTGTAATAATATCTGTTACAGAGGGCTTACCTTCTGTAACCGTTCCAGTTTTATCTAATAATATTGTATTAGTGTCACGTGTTGTTTCTAAACTTTCTGCCGTTTTGAACAAAATACCGTGTTCAGCGCCTTTGCCTGTGCCTACCATAATGGCAGTTGGTGTTGCAAGCCCCAATGCGCATGGGCATGAAATAACCAAAACAGCAATGCCTATAGAAATGGCAAAATCAACTGGGTAACCCAAAATTAACCACACAACTGTTGCAAGCAATGCAATAGCAATAACGGTTGGTACAAATACGCCGCTTACTTTATCAGCAAGTTTTGCGATGGGCGCTTTTGTGCTATTGGCATCTTCAACCAGTTTGACAATTTGTGCCAAAGTAGTGTCTTCCCCTACTTTTTGTGCTTCCATTTTGAAATAGCCTGAAAGGTTAATGGTTGCGCCTATTACTGTGTCATATACCGCTTTTTCAACAGGTAAACTTTCCCCCGTTAAAGCAGATTCACCTAGTGCGCCATTTCCTTCGACGATTACACCATCTACTGGAACACGTGCACCTTGCTTTACAACAAGAATATCGCCTTGTTTTACCTGTTCAATTGGTAATTCAACTTCATCTCCGTCTACCATAACCAAAGCTGTTTTTGGGGCTAAATCTAAAAGCTTTGTAATGGCATCAGACGTTCTCCCTTTTGATTTTGCTTCCAAATACTTCCCAACTGTAATAAGCGTTAAAATCGTACCTGCAGACTCAAAATAAACATCCATCATATACTGGTGAACTAGCGCCATGTTACCATGCCCAAGCCCATACCCGATGCTATAAATAGCAATAATGCCATACACCACTGCCGCACCTGAACCTATGGCAATTAAGGAGTCCATGTTCGGGGCACCTTTGAAAAGCGTTTTAAAGCCCATGGTGTAGTATTTTCTGTTGACGTATATGATAGGAATTGTTAGTAAAAATTGCGTAAACACCAAAGTTAGCGCATTTTCCATGCCTAAAAATATGCTTGGCATGGGCAGGTTCATCATGTGCCCCATTGAGAGGTACATGAGTGGTATTAAAAATACAAATGATACCATGAGCCTGTTTTTCATAGACTGAATTTCATCATCTATAACTGTGGTTTGAGATGTATTGTCAGTTTTCGCTATAGCAGCTGTGGCACCGTGAAGCACTGCGCCATACCCTGCATCTTCTACAGCGTGAATAATCTGCACGTCTGAAAGTGCATTGTCGTCATACTCCACCTGCATAGAATTTTGTAAAAGATTCACTGAAACTTCTTTTACATCAGGTAATTTGCGAATGTTCTTTTCAATAGCAGCGCTACAAGCAGAACAAGTCATTCCTGTTACATCAAATTTTTGCTTCATATTTTCCTCCTACACCCCAGGGGGGTATAGTCATATTATGCATCTACAAAAATAATTTGTCAATATTCTTTTTATGTAGCTTTTATTTTAAAGCAAAATTTGTTATGAAATATGATGAAAAGAATAATAATTTGTAAATATGTAATGCTCTTTTGAGTTGTAATAAAAAAGAAACTTTGCACATACAAAGCTTCTTTTTACAAAAATATTCAATTTTAACTATTGGTCTGTATTGATTGTCGTAACTTGTGCATCAACATGTGGGTAAGGAAACGTAATATTATTGTCGTCAAATAGTTCTTTCACAACCATTCTAATCTCCCGTTCTACTTGCCGTTGCTTCATTGCTTTTGTTTTACAGCTAATGCCTATGTCAACAGAAGAATCTGAAAAAGCGGTAATGCCCAGCACCGCTGGTTTGCCTTCTAAAAGGTCTTTGTTCTCTTTTGCATATACAGCAAGGGCTTCTTCAATTAAATTCATAATTTGTGCTGTATTTGCTTCATACGCAGTTGAAACAGTGACGCTTGCCAAATTATTGCCACGGCTATAGTTGGTAATACGCCCAATGGTACCATTGGGAATAATAATTTGTTCGCCTTTGGTGGTGCGCAAATACGTCACACGCATGGCTGTTGCTTCTACATAGCCTTCGTTTTCTCCAATTTTTACAAACTCACCAACCGAGAACTGATTTTCAAACATCATGAAAAAGCCCGTTACAACGTCTTTCACAAGGCTTTGTGCACCAAACCCAATTGCTACAGAGGCAACTCCTGCTGTTCCTAAAAGGTAGCCAATAATATCGTTAAAACCAAGATGCCCTAAAATAATAATGCCAGCAAAGAAGTAAATGACATACCGCATGGTACTTCTTGCAAGTGTCATTAATGTGTCAACACGTTTTCCTTGCTTTTCATCTTCATGGTATCGCTCAGAATCCATCACACGCTTTGTTATACTTGAAACAAGATCAATTGCAATGTGTGCCACAATAACAACAATTACAATTTGCAAAAGCACCCATAAAATATTACCAATGTTGTCTACAATGCTGTCAATAAAATTTTTTACATTTTCAAAAAATTGTTCATACCAAGAAACTGTGCCGGATGTTAAGAATAAAGCTTTTAGCACCAGTGAAAAATATGAAAAATGCAAACCGACACCTCATTTCTTTTAAAATCAATTCTATTTTACCACTCTGCATATGTAAAAACAAGAATGTGGATTTTATATGATAATATACTTAAAAATTTGCTTAAACACTTACTTTTATAATATAATGTATAAAATAATGAAAGGAATGTGTAAACCAGTGGCAAAAAAAAATTCCAAGCAAGTTGCACTTGGCGGCGTTATGGGTGCCTTATGTATTGCTACCATGCTACTTGGTAGCATTATTCCTTTTGCAACTTTTGTTGCGCCTGCCCTTGCTGGTATATTTATTGGCTTAATGGGTGAGGAAATAAGCCTTCCCACTGGGCTTTCAATGTATATTTCCGTCTCTATTCTTTCTTTGCTACTTGTACCTGAAAAAGAAATGGCATTTATTTTTGTTTTCTTTTTTGGGTTCTACCCGCTTATAAAACCAGTTTTGCAAAAGCCACACCTTTTCATTGCAAAGGTGGCACTTAAGTTATTACTATTCAATGTTTGCATTATTTCTATGTATGCTTTACTTCTTTTCATCTTCCCGATTGCATCTGTCGTAACTGAATTCGCCGATTATTCTTATGCTTTTATTGTTGGTTTACTACTACTTGGGAATGTTACTTTTTTAATGTATGATTTTGCTTTAGACAGGCTATTTCAAGTTTACACGCAAAAATTTCGCCCACGCTTTTTAAAAGGTTTACAAAAATAAAAAACCACCGTGTACACGGTGGTTTTTTATTTAGAAAATGAATTATGCGGCTTCTTCTTCAGTAGAATCTTCTTCAGGAGTTTCTTCTACTTCGCCTTCAGCTTCTTCGCCTTCTGGTGCTTCAACTTCGCCAACAATAGCTACAGTTGTGTCGCCAGTTCTAGCAAGCTCTTGAATAGCTGCAAACATCAATCTTGCATTTTCACAAGAATGTGTAGCATCAGCAATTAAAGCAATGTCTTCTGGTGTAGCAGCATTTTTGATGTTTTCCATCAATTCAGGATACCAAATTGCAGGATAGAATTCGTTTCCTTCTGCATCAAACATTGGGTATTCTTCAATACCAAGTGAAGATTTGAATAGTTCAGGGTCTTCTTCGTTAACAGCGTCGAAAATAACGTTTGTGATAACGCCGTTTTCATAAGTTACTTCCATGAATTCTTTGTAACCATGGTCATAAGTAGCCCATTCTGCACGGTATGTGCCATCAACAAATTCAGGTGTGTCAACTACTTCGCTTGAATCATCGCCACCGCAAGCAACAAGCAATGTCATTGCCATTGCAACAGCTGCAACTAAAGATAATACTTTTTTCATTATAAATTGCGCTCCTTCAATAAAATTGGGTACATAGCTGTACCTCATGGCAACTATATCACTTTTGTGAAAAAGAAGTCAATCTCACCTCTTTAAAAAGGTGAGACTGACCAAATTATATTATTTTTACTGGTTAAAATTAACAAAAACAATGACGTTTTATTACACAATTATAACAAAAAAATGACAAAAAGAGTGAATGAAAACGCTCTTTTTGTCATTTACAGTTTATAACTTAATAGTCATTTCTTTTCTTTTTAACACTTCTGCGCCAGAAGATAACAATAATTGCCACCACGGTTATACCTAGCAAAGCAGGGACTAACATATTACTGCTTTTTTCATCATATGTTTTTACATCATTCCAACCTGCATCCATTTCCTCATTGATACTGTCAGAGAGGACCGTAAATGTTTCAGTATTAGCAAGCACTTCCTCACTTGGGTACGCAATGGGGTTATTTTTAATTTCATCAGGTAACGCTTCCCATGCAAGCACTTGCGGGGTAGAATAGCCAATATATTCGGCATTCGCAGCAGAAATATCGGTCTCACACATGAAATTGATAAACATTTCAGCAGCTTCTTTATTTTGTGAAGTTGCAGGGATGCACATGGCGTCTACAAAATAATTAGTTCCCTCTTTCGGAATAGCAAAAGCAAGGTCTTCATTTTCTTCCATCATGGTAATGGCATCACCCGCATAATAAGGTGCTACTGCGGCTTCTCCGCCTTCCATCTTGTCAAAAATTTCGTCCATAACATACATTTGCACAACCGCTTTTTGCTCTTTCAAAAGGGCAGTCGCTTCTGCCACTTCCTCAGGGCTTTGTGGGTTAATGCTATAGCCTAACCTAAAAGAGGCAATCGCATAAGCATCACGGCTGTTATTGAACATCAAAATATCACCTGCATATTGTTCATCCCATAAAATGTCCCAACTGTCCACTTCACCATCTACCATGGTTGTGTTGTAAATAACACCCACAACACCCCACATATAGGGAACAGAATATGCGTCTGTAGGGTCATATTCAAGCCCTTTGTATTGATCGCCTATATATTGCATATTTGGAATATTATCATAATTCAGCGGGGCTAGCATGTCTTCCTCTATCATGCGGCCAATCATATAATCAGAAGGAATGATCACATCGTAATTTGCCCCGCCAGATTTTAATTTGGTATACATTTCTTCATTGGTGGCAAACATTGTATAGTTTACATTAATACCTGTCAGTTCTTCAAATTCTTTGATGACATTCATAGAGTCATCGCCACCATCAGAAATGTATTCGCCCCAGTTGTAAACATTCAAAGTTATCCCTTGATCTTTAAATTTTGTGTAATCATATGTACTATCAATTAAAGTGAGCTCATCTTCTGTTTCTGCGGAAAATGCAGGCATAGCAAGTATATTAAAGCCCAAAAAAATTGCCATTGCAAAACTTAGTATTTTTTTCATATTAAACCTCCTTATTGGTTGTGAGTTTCTTTTGGTCATTCATGTCTTTCAAGTTAATAAGTAATAAAATTGCCAGTACTACTACAAACATAATGGTAGAAAGTGCATTTATTTCAGGGCTCACCTTTTTCCTTGTCATAGAATAAATAACAATGGGAAGTGTTTGCAGCGTGCCCGATGTAAAGTAACTGATGATAAAATCATCAATGGAATACGTAATAGCAATTAAGAAGCCTGAAATGATACCTGGGGAAATTTCTGGCAGTACAACTTTGAAAAACGCTTGTTTTTCGTTGCAGCCAAGGTCAAGCGCCGCTTCGTAAAGCCGTGTATCCATCTGCCGCAATTTTGGCAACACAGATAAAATTACATATGGTACATTAAATGTAATATGGGCAATGAGTAGTGATGGCCAGCCAAAAATCCATGAGCCTGTAAAACTCTTCACCACTGCAAAAAGTAAAAGCAATGAGATACCCGTTATAATTTCAGGGTTGAGCACAGGCATGTAAGATATATTCAAGATGATTTTTTGTGGTAGCTTTTTCATGTTGAAAATGCCAACTGCCGCCATCGTACCAAGTAAGGTTGCAAGCACTGCTGAAACAAGTGCGATAACAAGTGTAACACCCAAACTTTTGAGGATTACCTCATTTTGGAAAAGGTCTTCGTACCATCGGAATGTAAAACCCGCCCATACAGTTCGACTTTTTGAGTCATTGAAAGAAAAAACAATCATGACCAAAATAGGAAGGTATAAAAAACCAAACAATAATGCCATATATATTTTTTTTGCTGTTTTCATCAGACAACACCTTCCATTCCCTCATCACTGAGTTGGTTGGTAATGCTGAGACACAGCAGTACAATTACCATAAGAACCAAAGACATAGCCGAGCCTAAATTGTAATTGTAAGAATTGCCTAAGAATTGCAGTTCAATTAAGTCTCCTATTAAAGCGGTACCGCCAAGCATGCGTGAAATGATAAAGGTGCTTATAGCAGGCACAAATACCATGGTAATACCTGTTGAAATGCCCGGTAATGAAAGTGGCAGCAATACTTTTGTTAAAACGGAAAGATGCCCGCCACCAAGGTCTTGTGCTGCTTCAATTATAGAGTGGTCGATTTTCACCATGACAGTATATAAAGGTAAAATCATGAAAGGTAAGTAATTATAAACCATACCAAGCACAACAGCACCTTGTGTGTTTATCATTTGAAAAGGTCCAAGCCCGATAAGCCCGAACAAGCGGTTAATTAAACCATTGCGCTCAAGCAGAGACATCCACGCATAGGTACGAAGCAAAAAGTTCATCCACATTGGCAGCATAACAAGCATCAACATCATACGTTGGTGTGCCACCCGCATACGGGACAATATGTATGCGATGGGATATGCAAGCAGTAGGCAGACAACGGTTGCAATTGCAGCCAGAATAATGGAATTCATAAAAACAGGTGCATATTGCCCAAGACCTGACAAGTTGTCAAGTGTAAACGCTCCGCTTTTGTCAGTAAAAGCGAAGTAAATAACAAGCCCAAGTGGTATGGCATCCAAATAATATATGGGGTTGCTACGGAAGATTTTCCTTTCATGGCAAATCCTCCATGCGGTGCATGATATGAATTTCCTCAGGACCAATATTCATGCCCACTAGCTCGCCTGGTTCTTGAGATTGTGTCGAGTGAACAATCCATTGGTACCCCGCTTGCTCGATAGAGATTTCATAATGAACGCCTTTGAAAATAACATTGGTAACAATACCAGAAAGCTGCCCTTGAATGGAGGGTACAATTTGAATATCTTCTGGGCGCACTACAACTTGTACAAGCTCTTGTTTGTCAAAGCCCTTGTCTACACAAGAGAAAGTTTGCCCTGCAAAACTTACCATAAAGTCTTTGTCCATAATACCATCTAATATATTAGACTCTCCGATAAAATCAGCAACAAAAGCGTTGGTTGGCTCATTGTAAATATCTTGCGGAGAGCCAATTTGTTGAATTTTACCCGCATTCATAACAACTACCGTGTCGCTCATGGTAAGGGCTTCTTCTTGGTCGTGCGTTACATATACAAAGGTAATATCTGTGCTTTGTTGTATGCGCTTTAGCTCAATTTGCATTTCTTTGCGGAGTTTTAAATCAAGCGCACCAAGTGGTTCATCAAGCAAAAGCACTTTTGGTTGATTCACAAGTGCACGTGCAATGGCAACACGTTGTTGCTGCCCACCTGAAAGGTTGGTTGTGCTCCTACGTCCGTACCCTTTCAAACCCACTAGTTCAAGCATTTCTAGAACTCGTGTTCGTATTTCATTTTCGTCCATTTTTTTCAGACGTAGCCCAAAAGCCACATTTTCAAATACATTCAAATGCGGAAAAAGAGCATATTTTTGAAATACAGTGTTTACCTCTCTTTTATAAGGAGGTAATTTGGTGATGTTTTCTCCATTAAAAAAAACACCGCCCGCCTTTGGCTCTAGGAAGCCGCCTATAATTCGCAACGTTGTTGTTTTGCCGCAACCCGATGGCCCGAGTAAGGTAACAAACTCTTTGTCGTGAATGTCAAGCGAGAGACCCGAAAGGACCTCTTCCCCGTCAAAGTCAATAACAATGTCTTTTAATTTTACTATGATGTTTTCGTTCATCATGCATCCCCCTTTGCGGAAATTGCTACACATATTGTGTAGATTGCGGCTTATTACAGTACCCCGCAAAAGGTTTGTTACACTGTGTAAAACACAGCTACAGCACTGCATACTGCCACAAAAAGTGTTTTCTAGATGCAAAACACGCAATAAAAAATATAAAGGTATATCGTACTTTTGTCAATAGTTTTTAGAAAATAAAGAATTGTCTTTTTTACAGTATTGATTTATATAAAAATAACAAGCCTGCAAACGATACGTCACAGGCTTGTTCAAAAGGAAACTTAATCAATTCTGTCAAGAATTAGTTTTGCACAATCAATTTGGTTTGGAATATTTCCATTTTCATCTTTCACACGCCAAATGTCAGGTGTAATTTCGTCTACAACATACATTTTGTTGTTTTCATCATAGCCTATTTCTATTTTGAAGTCAATAAGTGTCAGGTTCATTTTTGCAAGAGCATCACGTAAAACTTCGCCTACTTTTAATAAAATTTCTTGGGCTTCTACATATTGCCCTGCATGCAATATACCTTTCATTAAACATAAACGCTCGCTAATAAGCGGGTCACCTTGTTCATCGTCTTTCAAAGTAACTTCTAAATACGGCGGGTTGAAAGGTATTCCCTCTTCCAAGGTAAACCTACGGCACATGCTACCTGCTGTAAAATAACGCAAAACAAATTCAAGAGGAGGAACTGCTAATTTGCGCACTTTCATTAAATCTTTGTCAACATCAGCGCCTAAATAATGGGTTGGTACACCGTTTTCTTCCATTAACTCAAAAAAGAATTTGGAAATACGAAGACCAATGTTTCCCTTACCGTCTACACTGCCACCTACTGTGTTAGAGCCTGGGTCAAATACACCGTTTTCACCAGTTGCACTGTCTTTAAAAAGCAAGAATAAATCTCCGCTTGCTTCGTCTGTTAATACTGTTTTTGTTTTGCCGTCATAAAGGGTTTGCATGCATAATCCTCCTCAAATTTTCAATGTACTCAGTTTAGCACAGCAAATAAATCTTGTCGACTTTTTGGGCAAAAAATAGCAGATTCAACATATTAGAAATGTTCATCTTTCTTGACATTCAAAAAGTGAGAAGATATAATAATATTCACTGCAAAATGTCCGGGTGTGGCGCAGTTGGTAGCGCGCTTGACTGGGGGTCAAGAGGCCGTGAGTTCAAGTCTCGCCACTCGGACCATACTTGAAACACAGCAAAATCGCTAGTTAGAAAGGTTTCCTGTGTTTTTTATTTTGACCAAATGCACTCATTTTTGCCTGTTTACACATATAATTGTAGTCAAATGTTACTCAAAATTTAATGCACAAAAAGCACTTTCGGAATTCATTTCCGTAAGTGCTTTTTATATTATTTCACTTGCTAATTTTGTTTATTTTGCCAAGTGAATAGCTGTTGTGTCAACTTCCGCCCGTGTCGGGATGGAATCAGATGCGCCGTTTCGGCTAATTGCCAAGGCTGCCGCTTTGCTTGCTTTTTCCAGTGCAAGTTCAACAGGCAACCCTTCTGTTAGGCATGCCAAAAAATAACCCGTAAACGTATCGCCTGCAGCAGTGGTGTCAACAATGTTTACTTGGTACACGCCATGCGTTAACGTTTGTAAATCATCTTTATACATAACGCCTTTGCTGCCAAGTGTTAAAACCACTTTGCAACCACTATATTTTTCAAGCATTGCCGTGCAAATCTCTACAGGGTCATCTTTTCCAGTAAATGCTTTCCCTTCAATTTCATTCATCAAAAAGTAATGCACCATTGACAAATCCATCTGCAAAAGTTCATCACTAATGGGCGAAGGGTTCATCACAATCAACATATCTTTTTCAGCAGCTTTTTGTAAAATGTACTGCAAAGAAGACGTTTCATTTTGTACAACCAAAATATCACCTACATGAAACGATAGAAAAACCCTATCCACATCATCTTCCGTAATTTCTTGGTTGGCACCGCCATATAAAATAATGCAATTTTGCCCTGTTTTATCTACCTGAATAACAGCATGCCCAGATGAACCGCTATAATAGCTAATGTCTCTGGTAATAACGCCTGCTTCTTCCAGTCTGTCAATTAGCATTTGCCCGTCGTCTCCCACTTTACCAGCATGGTAAACAACAGCACCTGCTAAAGAGGCAGCAATGCTTTGGTTAAGCCCTTTTCCACCACAAAATTTATGGTAAGCTAAAGAAGCTGTTGTCTCTCCTGGTTTTACAAAATGGTCCATTGTATATACTTTGTCGATATTCAAAGATCCAAAATTTAATATTTTCACCTAAGATATTCCTCCATATTAAAAGTGAAATAGCATGTTCTCTTTTACATAGCCTTCTTTGTATGCGGTGTACAGTCTGTGCAAATCTTCTATTTCGCCTTTTAATTCATCGCCTTCATCTGTGTTTTCAATAAGCATGCGGTTGCTGGCAGTTTCAAATACATATACTGTTGAAATAATATCTATATTCTCTGCCACCGCTTTTTGCATTGACTCAAACGGTTGATGGCTACGAATGGAAATACCTCTGCTTGAAAAAACTAAGGTATAACCTGCAATGCCCGTTTTAGGCTGATATGCCTTTGAAAATCCACCATCAATTACAATAATTTTGCCGCCAGCCTTAATAGGTTTTTCGCCATTACTTGCCTGTACAGGTACATGCCCGTTAATAATATGCCCACGGGCAGAGTCTACGCCAAAAGCAGTCAATATTACTTTTGCCACTGTTTCAGAATCAATATAGCGGTAATAATTGTCTTTTTCTTCTTTGTGCGTATTTTTGTCAGCAATGTACAAACGTTCAAATGTTGTCATTTTGTCTCGGCCAAAGGTTGGAGATTTTGGCCCGCACCACAAATACCATAAAAAATCTAACCCACGTTGCCGCTCTGGGCTTCCAAGTGGCGCATCATATGCTTGGCGTGCCATTTTATCACAATAGTCCATCAATGTAACACTATGGTATTCTTGCCCTTCGAAAGCCACTTTCGCAAACGAACCATTATCTTCAAGTGGAACAGCACCATGAAATAAAACATTATTATTCTCAATTTTATACATGGAACCAATGTTATAGAAAAAGCGAATATGTTCATTTAGCTTTTCGCTTTGCATAAAGCTTTTACGCAGCCCTATCATTACTTCGTGCTCGTCTTCCGTTAATGCAGTTGGGTTTTGCGGGTCAATAGTCGGGAAGTTTGTATCAAGTAATTCATGTTTTACCCCATCAATAACAATAGTGCCTTTTTCATAATCAATCGCAAGTAACAGTTTGCGTTTTTCCATTTCAAAATCAGGGTTTCTGTCAATCGCTTGGCACTCAAGCTTAAACATAATAATAGAAATGGCTTTGTGAATTTTAGAAACACGTGCAATATCTTGTGGGTTGTAATTTCGTTTCTCTAAAATGCGAGGTGCAAACGGTGCACATTCATCATCACCGTACATCTGCTCTGCAAACAAAGCAAGTGGGCGCAAATTGATGCCATACCCATCCTCTAATACTTCTAAGTTGTTAAACTTCACTGTTACGTTCATTACGTTTGCAATGCAAATATCGCTTCCTGCAGCAGCGCCCATCCATAACAAATCATGGTTGCCCCACTGTAAGTCAACTGCATGGTGCTGCATTAATTTATCAATAATAATATCTGGGCGTGGGCCACGGTCATAAACATCACCAACAATGTGCAAGCGACGTACAGCCAACCTTTTTATTAACACTGAAAGTGCTTCAATAAAATTATCGGCTTGGTTTGTTTCAATAATAGAAGAAATAATTCTGTCATAATAATCACGTTTATTTTCTTCTTCATAATGTGCATATAATAATTCATCAATTAAAAATTCATACCCTTTTGGCAAACAGCTACGTACATATTTGCGGGTGCTTTTAGAAGCAAACAAGTGGCAAACCTCAACCAAACGGTACAAATTCACACGGTACCATTCTTGCATGTTCACATTGCTGCGCTTTACTTCCTGCAACTTAGGCGTGGGGTAGTAAATTAAAGTGGAAAAATCAGCACGTTCTTGTGAAGAAAGCGTTTTTTCCAAAACAGTATCAACCTTTTCACGAATAACGCCTGACGCATTATTTAAAATATGCGTAAATGCTTCATACTCACCATGAATATCACTCATAAAAAGCTCAGTGCCTTTGGGTAGTTTTAAAATAGATTCAAGGTTAATAATTTCATTACTAACCGCTTGAATATTAGGATACTCTTTTGCAAGCCGTTCGAGGTACTTCAGCTCGCTTCTTGTAAATTCTGTATTTGCCAAATGAATACACCTCTTTCTTCATGAAATTATACCAAAATACGTTACAAAAGTACATATCGATTTTTATGCAATAGTTTGCTTTATGCGGCGTTGTTGCCGTTGAATATCTGTGTGCCTCCGCTGTCTATAGTGTAGTTGTCGGCATATACAAGTTCGTCTAATTTTACCGGGGTAAACCCTTTGTTTTTTAGCCCCAGTAAGATTATCGGCAACGCTTCGACTATGTGGTCGGAGTTGTTGTGGCAAAGCACTATAGAGCCTTCTTTTACACGGTTTAGCACTCTGTCGGCAATCTGCCCGCCCGAGAGCCCCTTCCAATCCAACGTGTCGATATCCCATTGTATAACCTGTATGCCGTTATCTTGGGCGTATTTTATTAGTTTGTTATCGTATTCGCCAAACGGGGCTCTGAAGTACGTCGGTATGTATCCCGTAATGACTTCTATTTTTTTTGAGGTAATAGAGATTTCTTCGGCTATCTGCTTGCCCGATAGGCGGCTCATGTGCAAATGATTGGTGCTATGGTTGCCGATAAGA
>CAZWXJ010000042.1:0-5408 GCA_964637735.1 uncultured Oscillospiraceae bacterium
AAGAAAACCGCATCACTGCCCACATTGTGAGTAGATTTGCGGTTTTTCTTTTTGGCGGAGAGTGAGGGATTCGAACCCTCGATACCTTTAAAGGGTATACACGATTTCCAATCGTGCGCCTTCGACCAGCTCAGCCAACTCTCCACTTCATGGAAGGCGCTTATTTATAATACAGAATTTACTGGTGCTTTGTCAATTACATTTTTTACATAAAATTAAAAAATTACTTTACTTGTCGTAGTAATCATGCTATACTGTTTTTACTACGACAGATGAAGTAAAAGGAAGAAGGTGTGTTTTTGATTGGAAGCGACGTATTACGCGGTTATAATGACACCATTTTACTGCACCTTTTAACAGAGCATGACAGTTACGGATATGAGCTTTCTAAAGAAATTTTCGAACGTTCAAGTGGTGCATATAACATTAAAGAAACAACGCTATATTCTGCCATTGCACGGCTTGAAAAGAATAGCTACATCGAGTCATACACAGGGGCAGAAACGCATGGGCGCCCTCGCACTTATTTCCGCATTACACAGCTTGGTAAGCAATATTACCATGAAAAATGTGGTGAGTGGGAAGAAACAAAAGAACTCATGACAAATTTTACCAAAACGAAAAACGTATTGAAGGAGACAGTATAAATGAATCAAATAAAAGTTTTTGTAGACAACATGTTTGCAACTGTACCACAAACGCCTGAAGTAATAACAGCAAAAGCCAACATTACCGAAATGATGGTTGACAAGTATGAAGCTTTTATTGCTGAGGGCAAAAATGAAAATGAAGCATTCGGCATAGTCGTGTCTGAATTCGGTAGCATTGATGAAATTTTAGCAGAAATGGAAACGGCGAAAAAGGCACAAGATGCCACTGCAGATTTTACCATAGAACAAGAAACCGCTGAACCGTATGGTTACACATTTCCGCCTGATTTTTTAGATGAATATGATGATTTTTCAAGAAAGTTTCCCATTGCCATTGCCCTTGGTGTGGTATTGTGTATTGTTGCCGTTCTATCTTTAATTATTACAGGTTCTATTTTTGAAAGTGGTATTTTGGCTTTATCTCTTTTCTTTGTTATTATTGCTGGTGCTGTTTCTATTTTTATTTACTTTGGTATGCAGAAAGACCGCTTTGATAAGCTTTATAAGCAATATGAAGAGGCTGCTGCCCCTGAAATTGCAAAAGGAAAAGCTAGAAAAGAACAACTTGCTGGCATGATTAGCGGCATGATTATGCTCGTTGCTACAGGAATATTCTTTGTTGCAGGTGCCATTTTCCATGCATGGAGTTATGCCTGGGTTGCTTTCCCTCTCGGAGGTATTTTATGCGGTATTGTAAGCACCGCTTTAGGTATAGAAGGCACATAATTTTCATGTTGTACCAAAAAAGAAGATGTTTTCAGTGAAAACATCTTCTTTTCTTTTGTTCTATTTTTAGTTTTTCAACCGTGCATACACGCTTTTTGTATTTCTGTTTCCACTAACGGAAGGCACAGCATCGAACTCTAAAAAACCGAGTGAATTTAAAAAAGGTGTAAACTTTTTATACCCGTAGTTTCGCACGTCAAAGTCTGGGAATCTCTTTTGCAGATTTGAGCCTATTTCTGCAATGTTCATCCATTCCCCTTCGTCTAATGATTCATCTACAAATGTCCGTACTGCTTCACGCACAGTGGCAAGGTCTGTCATACTTTGCTCACCGCTACCTTCTTCTTGTAGTTTCGTTTGCACGGCGTGCGCAGCATCATCAGCGCTATGTGCTAAAACATCTAAATATTTGAACTTATCACAGGCAACAACAAACGGGCTTGGTGTTTTTCTCTCACCCATGCCTACAACATACATGCCGCTCTCACGCAAACGTACCGCCAGTCTTGTAAAATCACTATCGCTCGAAACAAGGCAAAATCCTTCCACGTTTTCAGAATATAATAAATCCATCGCATCAATAATCATGGCAGAATCACTTGCGTTCTTCCCACTGGTATAGCTATATTGCTGTATAGGTGTAATAGAATAGTCAAGTAATACATTTTTCCATGTTGCCATGGTAGGCTGTGTCCAATCTCCATAAATGCGTTTAATGGTTGCTGTTCCATCACCAGACACTTCATCTAAAATAATTTTTACATATTTTTCCGAAACGTTCTCCGCATCAATTAAAACAGCAAATCTGTTTTCTGTACTCATTTTTGTTCTCCTTTTTGTTATGCTGTCGCATCTGTGTTTTTAATAAGGTCATACACGGTGTTTCCCATTTCCTTCAGTTCAGCTTTTGTTCGCCCCTCTGTTTCCATAACAGGCAATATTTTTACATAAACATTTGTAGGCTTTATAAACATCTTGTTGGCTTCCATCGCTTTGTAAGAACCCTCTACCCGAATAGGTACAACAGGTACTTTTGCCTTTGCCGCAATGCTAAAAGCCCCAAGTTTAAATTCCCCCATTTCATTGCCACGGCTGCGTGTCCCCTCTGGGAAAATAATCAACGAATGCCCTTCTTTCAATAGTGCAATCCCGTTATTTAACGAGGCTACTGCACTACGTGCATCTTTCCTATCTAAAAACAAACAATGCAAAAGCGTCATCCATGTACTCACCAATGGTATTTTCTTTGTTTCCATTTTTGCTATAAAGCCATGTGGTTTATCTAAACTTGTTAGCAAAACAGGTATGTCAAAATTCCCTTGATGATTTGACACAAACACACAAGGCTCATTTGTAAGTATGTTTTCTTTCCCTTGTACATGCACTTTTACACCCGCGAGGCGCATAAGCTGTGTAGCCCATTTTATTATAACGGGATTCATTTTTTCTTCTGCTTTTTCTTCTTGCCCTTTTTTAACAAGGCTTTTTATATAAAACATGTACGGCGTTAAGCAAATAAAATAAACTGCAAAATAAATAAACCAAATAATGGTGCGCATATTCAAACCTCGTTATTATTCATATCTTTTCATCTATTATACCTTTTTACAAACGTTCATACAATGTAAATGTAAATCTTACTACATGGCATATCATAGTTCGTTTGTGTTATAATAACATCAAGTAAACACAGGGGTGTTATATATGTTAAATAAACATGATGAACAATTTTTAGAGCAAACACTTCCTTTTTGGCACGCATTAACCAGTGCCCAAAAAGCATTTTTAATGCAAAATATCAAAACGCTAACACCACAGGCAGGTGCACTTGTGCACAACGGCGCTGATGAATGCCTTGGCGTTGTACTGATAAAAGAAGGACGCTTGCGTGCCTATGTAACGGCACCCACGGGGCGTGAAGTTACCTTATATTTTATTGACGAGAGTGACATCACAATGCTTTCGGCAGCTTGCATTTTACAAAATGCAGCGCTTCCTGTTTCTTTAGTGGCCGAAAAAGACAGTATATTGTTTGCCATACCACCGCATATTTACAACCAACTGCGAAGCGAAAACCAAAAAATAGAACATTATACCAGTGAAGTATTGGGTACAAGTTTTTCAAAAACGTTGATTGCCATGGAAAAGGCTTTGTTTTATACAGTGGAACAGCGCCTTGCTATTTTACTACTTGAATATAGTTCCTTTGAGCAAAGTAGCACGTTACACCTAACACATGAAGCCATAGCAAACCAGCTTGGTAGCGCCCGTGAAGTTGTAACAAGGCTATTAAAAACCTGGGCAGAGCAAAACATCATTTCAACTGGACGCGGGGAAATTCATATTATAAATATGGGTGCATTAAAAGATTTTGCCACTGCTTAAAACAACACAGAAAACAAAAAGCCTTGTGCAATACACAAGGCTTTTCATTATATTACAGTTCTAATGCTTCTTTTAGTCTATCTTTCGGCATAAAGCCTACTGTTTGTTTTTTCACTGCGCCATTTTCAAAAACGATTAACGTCGGAATACTCATGACGCCGTAGTTAGAAGCAAGTTCTGGTTCTTCGTCAATATTGATTTTACCAACGATCACTTTTCCTGCAAGTTCTTCAGAAAGTTCTTCAACAATAGGTGTCAACATTTTACATGGTCCACACCAAGGTGCCCAAAAGTCAATCAACACTGGTTTGTCTGCTTTCAGTACTTCTGTATTAAAATTATCTTTTGTAATTTGTAATGCCATTTTCAATCTTCCCTTCTTGTTTTTTATTATTCTATCATATTTTCTTTCTCTATTTCAGTGACATTCATCACAAAAATACATTACTTTTTTTGTGCCCTTATATATTTTATAATTTCAGCACCTGCTTTTGCGCCTTCTGCAACAGCAGTTGACACCTGTAATATGCCGCCCGTACAATCTCCTGCGGCATAAATGCCAGGCACATTGGTTTGCATTTCATCATTTACCATAATGTTCGCACCATTTGTTTCAATGCCCATTTTTTTGGCAAAATCAACTGCGCTTGCTGTGCCTACTGCTACGAACAGCCCATTCACCGCAAGTTCATCTCCACTTTCAAAGGCAATTGCTTCAACAGCGTTTGCACCTTTTATTTTTTTAATTTTCCTTTCATCAACAGCAATTCCTTTTGCCACATCTGCCGAGAAAACTGGAGTTTTACCATTGGTAACAATGGTTACGCTATTTGCAACATGCGTTAATTCTTCTGCCTCATGCAAGGCATACTCTCCTTCGCCAAGCACGGCTACGTCTTTGCCTTTATAAAAGAAGCCATCGCACACAGCACAGTAACTAACACCGTGTCCTTCCAATTCCTTTAAGCCTGCAATTTTGGGGGTAACACGTGCTGTGCCTGTTGCTAGCAAAACTGCTTTTCCTTGGTACTTCCCTTTTTTGCCTATCAGTTCAAAAACAGCACCGTCAAAATCCATGCCGACAACTTCATCGGTTATCATTTCAGCGCCTAGTTTTTTGGCATGGTCTATGCCTAAATCATGCAATTCCTTCCCAGTAACGCCTTGCGCAAATCCGTAAAAATTTTCTATTTTTTCAGCTTTTGCAAGCGCCCCAGGCCCTATGCCAATTACCGCAGAGGAAAGCCCTGCACGTTGAATATATAAAGCGGCTGAAACGCCTGCAGGCCCTTCGCCTAATATAACAACATCCCACATATATATCACCTCACATTGTTTATGTTCTTAGTGTACCCTTTATATTGCCATGTGTCTGTGACATATATCACAACTAGTGCTTACCTTATATATAATTATAATTCATAAAAATGAACAATCCTTTATCTATATGATAATTTTTATATATAAAAAACTACCGACATAAAGTCGGTAGTTTTTTTGATGTAATTTATCAGAATTAGATAGCTGTTACATTAGCAGCACGGGTTTTATCACCATTTCTTGGGTCAGCTTCAATGTCAAAAGAAACTTTTTGACCTTCTGTTAAGGTTTTGAAACCTTCTGTGTTGATAGCTGAGAAATGTACAA
>CAZWXJ010000042.1:5418-12965 GCA_964637735.1 uncultured Oscillospiraceae bacterium
GTTGGAAATAAAGCCAAAACCTTTGTCTGCGTTGAACCATTTTACTGTACCTGTATTCATTTGGTACCTCCTGAATATTTGTTGCCCCCGTACTACATCAAAAAACTCACATGTTTGTGTAAATCATCATCTGTCGGACCAATGACTTACATAAACATGTGAGCACGATCATACATTTGGAACACGAGAAAATTATAGCAACAAAAAATTTGAATGTCAAGCAAAACCACGCTTTTACATAGAATTTTCAAAGTTTTTTTATTTTGATGTAACTACGTATTTTGCGCAAAAAATGATTACTATATATTTTCTTTTTTTCAAGCAAAAAAAGAGACACAGTCTTCTGTGTCTCTTTTCGTTGGTATCAAATTACCATTGTTCTTTAATGAGATATTTGTCAAGTCTTGCGAATGCTTCAACAACTGAGCTATGTGGGCAAGCAAAGTTGAAACGTGCATGGCATGGGCCATGGAACGGACGACCGTCTTGGCAGATAACGCCAACGCTTACGCATTTTGCAAGTACTTCATCCATAGTTTTTCCGCGTTCTTCACAGAATTTTGTGAAGTCTAGGAACATAACATATGTACCTTGTGGTTTTTGGGTTTCAACCAAACCGCCCCAAGTTTGAATTACATCATAAGCATGTTCTTGGTTGCCTTTGATAACTTTAATCAATTCATTAACATATTCGCTACCGCCAGTGTAACCACCAACAAGAGCATATGCAGAAAGAATATTTGGCAAGTTGTAGTGAGTCATACCAGCACGAGTGCGGCATTCTTCACGCATTTGGTCATTGTAGATGATAGAATATGCGCCAACCAAACCAGCAAGGTTAAAGGTTTTTGAAGGAGCATAGAAAGCTGCTACGTTTTCACGAGCTGCATCAGAAACAGATTGTGTTGCAATGTGTTTCTTGTCGCCCATAATGAAGTCAGACCAAATTTCGTCAGAAGCAATTTTTACACCATGTTTAACGCAAACGTCAACAAATGCAGCAATTTCTTCTTTGTCCCATACACGGCCTGTTGGGTTATGAGGTGAGCAGAAGATAGCAACTTTAATGTTGTTTTCAACAATTTTCTTTTCGCAATCTTCATAGTCCATTCTGTAAGTGCCTTCAGCGTCTTTTTTCAGCTCAGACAATACGATTTTACGTTTTGCAGAGTTAACTGTGCCTGTAAAACCAATGTATGTTGGTGAGTGAAGAAGAACTGGGTCGCCTACTTCTGTGTAAGAGTTGATGATGTTAGCAACGCCGCCAAGAACTGAGTTTTCATAAGAAATATAATCTTTATTTCCGATGTCAACGTTGTTTCTTTCTTTTTGCCATTTAATAACAGCATCATGGTAACCTGTTCCTTCAAGGTTGTAATAACCGAAGGATTGGGAAGCGGTAATTCTTGCAAGCATAGCTGCAATTACAGATGGAGCTGTTGGGAAGTCCATGTCAGCAACCCACATAGGAATATGTGAGAAACCTTCTTTTACTGTTGCGCCCGGAATAGGGATCATGTCCCATTTTGTTGCGTCCAAACCGCGACGATCAACAACTGACTCGAAATCATACTTTTTGTTCATTCTGATACCAACCTTTCTTTATTTTCGGTGATACTAATATTGTATCACCTTTCAAAGATTTGTGAATAGATTGCATCCGAAATCTATTTTATGACTAAAAGATAACAAAGTTTTTCGTGCAACATTTCAAAGATTTTCCCCTTGACTTTTCACAATTTTCATAGTTACTCTTCATATCTTGTTTTTAACTCGTTTGCAGAAAGTTTTCATTCCATTCTTCGCACATTCACACTTTCATTATAAACTATGTAAAACCTTGCTTATAAACCATATTATAGAAAGAATGATGCTTCGCATGGGAAAGTTTATTATATTACAAATACCTGATGGTTTTAAATTTCATTTGAAGGCGAAAAATGGAGAAATAATTGCCACTTCACCAGCGTTCGTTACAACAGCTTCTTGCAAAAGGGGTATTATATATATGCAAGAAATTGCACCGCATGCTGCTATAGAAGACCAAACAATACCAGATTATGAAAAAATAGCAGCGCCCAAATTTGAAATATACAAAGGCATGAACAAATCTTTTTATTTCAAATTACGAACAACTGATGAAGATACTATAGCATGTTCAAAGCCATACACCAGCAAAGCCAATTGTATAAAAGGCATTGAAAGTGTAAAAGCAAATGCAGCCACATCTGAAATTTATGAAACGCTTACATAAAATAAAAAAACAATCGCCTTTCAAATTGAAAGACGATTGTTTTTATTATAAATTAATTGCCCCAAACTTCTTCTGCAATTTCTTTTACCAAACGTAGTTTTTTCCACTGGTCTTCTTCTTCTAAAATATTTCCTTCTTCAGTAGAAGCAAAGCCACATTGTGGGCTAAGGCAAAGTTGATTTAATGGTACAAATGCTGTTGCCTCATGTATACGGGCAATCACATCTTCTTTCTTTTCAAGTGTGCCATTTTTGGAAGTAACCAAACCAAGAACCACCATTTGGTCTCCAATATTCCCAAGTGGGTCGAACCCCCCTGAACGGTCATCGTCAAATTCTAAAAAGAAGCCGTCAATTTCTTTTATTGCCAAAAGCCTTTTTGCTATTCTGTCATAAGAGCCTTCATATAGCCAGGCGGAACGGAAATTGCCTTTGCACATATGGAATGTAATGGCCATGTCTTTCGGGCGTTTTGCAAGTGCCATTTCTGTCACATCGCCAAACTCGCCAATCAATTTGTCTGGGTCAAACCCGTTCGCTTCTATCAACCCTCTAAACCGCTCAGAGAATAATGCACCCCAGCTCGTATCATCTAACTGTAAATAACGGCAACCTGCATCATAAAAAGCTTGTATAGCATCTTGATATACTTTAGCCAAATCTTCTTTAAACTTTTCATGGTCATCATATACAGGGTTTTCTTTATACTGTTTTGAGAGCACCATCGAGTCAAGGAAGATCATGTTTGGGCCAGGTATGGTTTGTTTGGCAAGTACATCTCCTGCAGCTTGTTTTGTAAATTTAAAATCTTCCAAAAACGGGTGGTTTGGGTTAAGGTGCAATGGTGCAGAAACATATGTGCCTTGTGCTTTTATCATGTTTCCGCCGAAAGACTTTGTCTCAAAGTCATACACAGTAATCCCATCTAGGTGAGACAAAAAGTCTAAATGCCACCATTTGCGGCGAAACTCACCATCGGTTACCGCTTTTAGCCCAACTTCTTTTTGTTTTTCAATCAATTTTACAATTTCAGCATTTTCAACTTCACGTAAAGCTTCTTTGGTTATTTCACCATTTGCAAATTTCGCACGCGCTTCTTTTAATACAGCAGGGCGCAAAAAGCTTCCCACAATGTCATATCGAAACGGCGGTGCTGTTCTTTTGGTTATTTCTGCATTGCTCATTTTCTTTTCCCCTTTTGTCTTGTATTTTATAATTTTTTCGAACCAAACTGCCAATATTATAGCATAACAATTTGTTCTGTCATACATTATTTTGTTTCATATATATTATATATAATTTTACATTAAATATAACAGTGTGCACGGTTATTTTTCTTTATAATCCTGTACAAAACGGTGCATCATGTTAGCAGTCATGCCCCAAATTGTTTTTCCTTCATACTCATAGAATAATAGTTCTTCTTTTTGTTTGCGCCAATTATAAATATCTGTACCCAGTAATTCTTTCAATCGATTCGGGTTTTCAGGTGCCCTATTGATATCTATATATTGCACTTCCGGTTCGTTTTGTAAAAAAAATTCAAATGGAACTGTAAATACTTCTTGCACTTCGCTTTCGCTGAAATTCCCTTCGTAATTTTTTAGTTCGCCTAAAAACGGGTAAATGACTGACCCCCACCCTGTTGTGTAGCGCCGCAAAGACGTAACAATAAATATGTCTTGTTCAGGCAGTAATAGCTCTTCGGCCGTTTCACGTACAGCCGCTATAGCAGGGGTCTCATTTTGCTCTACTTTTCCACCAGGAAAGCACACTTCACCAGGTTGATGTTGCAAATTTTTTGAGCGCACTTCAAACAAAAAAGCTTTTTCGTTTGGCAAATATGGTAATAATACCGCATACTTATTTTCTTCTTCATGGTAAGCCGCTTGTTTTTTCACATGTTCGAACACAATAACACCCCTTTTATACACATTTTACTTTAATACTTTTTAGTATAGCACAGTACTTCTTTTTTTGAATAACAGATTTTTATTTACTGCAAAAATCACCCGAACGGGTGATGAATTTACATGTTTGGTTTGTTAATATAGAGCTAAGCACATTTCTCATATCCGTCTCCTATAAAAGTAGAGCGAGCTCTTTGATTGATGCAACATCAACAAAAGGGCTCGTTCTATTTTATATGAAAGAAAATCTATTCACTTATACTGCAAAATCAACTACGGTAGTTGTTTAAGCTTTTTTCGTATAAGGTCGCTAATTCTAAAAGATGCTCCGCCCAGCTTGCTTGGTCTCCATTTTTTTGCTTTATGTGCTCAAGCAAAGGAATAATTTGTGCGCCATATTCTACAAATGGCATCAACAACCCGCTTGCAAGTGCTACTTGATATGCTTTTGAAAAATGAACTTCTGCAAGATCTACATCTTTTGCATAATACCAATATATAGCATTGAAAATATCCATGTAATACTGTTGCAGGGTGTATGGAGTTTTGTAAAAAAGGGTTGCACATTCTACAAAAGGTTTTTCATGAGGCGTTATTTGAGAGAACCCTGTACGTATTGCTTCTAATCGGTCTTCTAAATCAGGCAATGGTAAATTGTTCTCTTCATAATAACGGTTTGTATCACCGCTCCACCCAGTTGTTAAATTCGCCCATCTTCGAATTGCCTCAT
The DNA here is from genome assembly GCA_964637735.1 of uncultured Oscillospiraceae bacterium. GTDB lineage: Bacteria > Bacillota > Clostridia > Oscillospirales > Ruminococcaceae > CAZWXJ01. Next base: position 10,312 of record CAZWXJ010000042.1, read on the forward strand.
AGGCTGAAAGACATGCCGGGTCTTCTTTTGATATTTGAATCATGTTCATCATGCAGGTGGATGCCTCTTGTGCATTCCCTAAGGCTAAATTACAACGGAACATAACACATTGTTTTAAAACAAAATCAATGTTGCTTCTATCTACATCATCACTATGGTTTTGCATTAGAAAAAGTGCTTCTTCGGGCTGTGCAGAAAAATACAATATCTCGCTTTGCATTTGCAAAACCATATTATACCCTATTGCACCATACCACTTCTCAAAAGCAACACTTGCTTGTGGAAGAATTTTAAGAAAATCAGCCACACTACCACTTTCATTTGAGAAAACAAAAAATCTGTTTGGGTTGTCAAGCGGCCACGTTTGAAAAAGACATGGAAATTGCAGTTGCAAACTTATATTTTTTACTTTTTCTAAATCTTCTAGGCAGGTTTTATCGGCGCAATATAATTTTATCTGTGCACGAATAAGCCACGCCTCTGCCTCATCTTCTGAAAAGGTCGGAGACATTTCCGTAAACAGTTTGTCAAATTTCTTGAATTGGTATGTTATTGCATACTGATATAAAAGCTCTATTTTTCCATGATTCACGTATGTGGCACCACCTTTTTATTCGTATGTTATGTCTAAATATTCTTTTGAAATGGCAATTGCAATTGCTTCTGCACGGTTTGCAGCATTTAGCTTGGTATAAATATTACGTATAAATGTTTTGACTGTATTTACCGAAACAAATTGTTTTGTTGCAATTTCTTCTCTGGTCAGTCCCAATGCCATGTCTTGCAAAACATCTAACTCTCTTGCCGTTAAAGGGCTTTTTTCTTGCCTGCCTATTTTGTCTTTCTTTTTATAAAGGGAACGCACACTTGCGGCACGTTTCATATGCGCACGGGTTTGTTCTTCAATTTCATCAAGCCAGCTTGCATCAAAAAGATATACCGTTTCTTTTCTCGCCGCTTCAATTAGTAAACACATATGCTCTTCTGCTTCTACAAAAGATGTGACAAGCCCATTGTTATAACACATGTCATATGTTTCCCAAAAAACACGCATTGCTAATGTAATGTTTCCTAAATGGTAGTACCCTACTGCAAGCATGATGTTTAAAACAATGCCGTCATGCCAAATACCATTTATAGAAAAAGATAGTTTAGATTGCTCAAGCATGGCGACTACACGTGCATACTCGCCTATATTGATAAGGTAGTTTGCATACACTATTTGTGGGCGCCCATATGTTAAGGCGGTTAAATTCGCATGGTTTAGGTCTGTTATATTTTTGGGGATATGGCTAAAATCTTTCAAGCTTACATAGTACCAACCCCATACAGTATCTCGAATTTCATTCAAAACTGGAATTTCATATTTTGCAGCGTAGGTTTCAATATTTTGAACCTGACGTGTCATTTCTTGAAAGTCTCCCTGCATGAATGCTACACGAGCCAGCCCAAAGTACCCATTACACACAAGGTCATGTTGTGTGTTTATTTCTGCAACATAAATACCCCGATGCACATGATTGATTGCTTCGTCAAACTGGAAAGTAAGATAGGCCTGCTCAGCTGAAAAGATATATTGCATGCCACTCATGGCGCCATCCATCAATTGCGCCATTAACGGCACGCCTTCATGCATAGCTTGTTCCATTTTTTCTTTTGCGCCTGGTAAATTATTAGGCATTAAAAAACTATGGTTATTATGTACCTTCAACCTGTTTTTTGACAGATAGTAAGCATTACCCTGTAAATATGTAGTAGCCCGTTTATAAAAATTCGCAAAATCATCTTCCAGGCGCATCATGTGCGCTAGCCCTATTAATGCATAAACATTTCCCAAAAGTGTTTTGTTTTCTACAGTGTCTTGCAGTAAAAGTTTTTGCTCTACGTTCAGCAAAATAGCCTCTGCTTCTTCAAGCATATAGGCATGCAAATAAATAAACGCACGAACAATGTCTGCAGAAGGGTTCTCTTCTACTTCCTTTTTTGTCAAAAGGTTTAAATGCTCTAGTAAAAAGGTGGCAACGTCTCCTGTAACAGAAGGCTGTGAAACAGCAAAATCAGTAATTGCTTTCAACATACCAATATGGTCTTTGCTTTTTCTATAGCACGCAATTGCCTCTATGGTGTCTCCATGGCTCGCATAATATGCAGCGGCTTTCTGCCAAACATCTGTTCTTTCTTCTTCAGTTAGCAAATATTCTTTTTCTTGTAAAAACAGACGGTACAAATTGTGAAAAGAAAACCGCCCGCTTGACGGCTCACGTACTAAGAAAACATGGCTGCTTAAAACATTATTATCCATTGTTTTTTCATCAGATAATATATACATCAGTTCTCTTGTAAAAAATTCAACGAGGAAAGCTTAATGAATAATTTTTGCTGACTTTCAGGGTAACTGGCAAAAAAGCGTCTTTCAAATAGTTGTGAAATAATGTCATCATGCACAATATGAGATAGTATAATATTTTGTTGCGTTTGACGCTGCAATGCAAGTAAATGTGTTGCCATTGGCCATCCTTCTGTATATTGCATGATGGATTGCAATGCCCTATCATCAAGCTGTTGCCCCTGCATTTCAAAAACAATTCGCACTTCACCTTCTGTGAATTTTAGGTCTTTTCCTAAAATTAGAAATTGGCGGCTTGTCATAAATG
>CAZWXJ010000043.1:0-5590 GCA_964637735.1 uncultured Oscillospiraceae bacterium
GCTTGCTTCACGAAAAAAAGCATAATGTTGAATTGAAAAACGAATCAGAAATGATTTCCAAAATTAGTGAAGATACTAAGTTCGGTGAATTTCCTGATGTGATTGTCGAAAGCGAAGCGAAAAATATAGCCATTGCCCGTAAAAGCATTGTGGCTATTAAACCCATTCAAAAAGGCGAGTTATTAACAGAAGAAAACCTGTATGTAAAACGCCCAGGCAGCGGTGTTTCCCCTATGCGCTGGCATGAAGTAATAGGCACCACAGCGGTGAGAGACTTTGCCCCTGATGAGTTGATTGAGCTATGAAGCAATATAAAGTAGCGGTTATAACGGGTACCCGTGCGGAATATGGGCTACTTTCACGGGTGATAAAGTGCATAGAAAATGACGAAGCCTTGCAACTTTTGCTAGTTGTAACAGGCAGCCATTTAAGCACTGCACACGGAAACACTGTACAAGAAATTGAAAAAGACGGTGTGCCCATTCACGCGCAAATACCCATTTTGCTGTTTGAAAACACACCACTTGGCACAGCCGAAACAACAGGGTTTGCCATAGGTGCATTTGCCAAGCAGTTTACAGAAGATAAACCAGATGCCGTGCTACTGCTGGGAGACCGCTATGAAGTGTTTGCGGCGGGGGCAGCGGCGGCTGTTTTAGACATACCTGTGGCGCATATTAGTGGCGGAGACGTAACACTAGGCGCACAAGATGAGTTTTTTCGCCATGCTGTTAGCAAAATGGCAAAACTGCATTTTCCTTCAAATGAAGAATCGGCAGCACGCTTATTGCGCATGGGCGAGGAGCCATTTCGTGTGCATAATGTAGGTGGGCTTGGAGATGAAAACATACGCAACCTGCAACCCATGCCAAAAGCAGAACTGGAAAAAAGCATTGGGTTTACTTTGCAAGAACCGTTTGTGCTGGTTACATTCCACCCAGAAACGGTGCAAGAGAGTGAAAACGCACGCTCCTCAAAACAGCAAATGCAAGCACTGCTAAAGGCGTTTGACCAGTTTCCAAACCGAACACTCCTGTTCACCAAAGCCAATGCAGATGCTGGCGGTGATGCAATAAATGAAATGATTGACACGTATTGCGCAAGCAGAGAAAATGCCTTTGCAGTACCCTCTTTGGGGCTGGTGCGGTACCTTTCTGCCATGCAATATTGCAATGTAGTGGTGGGGAATTCGTCCTCAGGCGTAGTGGAAACGCCAACCTTTGGCAAGCCGACTGTAGACATAGGAAACCGCCAAGCAGGGCGGCACCGCAGTGCAAACATTATTCACTGTGAAGCAAGCGAAGCCGACATTGCAAACGCCTTGCAAACTGCGTTGAGTGCTGCTTTTGCAGAAACGGCAAAAACGGCGGTGTCCATCTATAATGGTGGCAACACAAGTGAGAGAATAGTAGCTATTTTAAAAGAATGGCTTACGCAAAATACATTTACCGTTCCAAAACAATTTTTTGACGGAGGCTTATAAACATGAAAACACTAATTGTTGGGCTGGGTAGCATGGGCAAACGCCGTGCACGTCTGTTAAAAGGCATTTACCCTGACATGGAAGTGCTAGGGGTAGACTTAACACCTGCACGCCGTGAAGAAGCGGAAACACTGGGTATAAAAGCGTTTGAAAGCATTGCCGAAGCCGCAAAAGAAATGCCAGAAACAGCGTTTGTTTGCACGGCGCCACTTTCACACTATGCCATTATTATGGAATTGCTTGAAAACAACATGCACGTGTTTACTGAGCTAAACCTTGTAGATGACGGCTATGCCGAAATGGTAGCAAAAGCCAAAGAGAAAAACCTGCATTTGTTCCTCAGCAGCACCATGCTGTACCGTGGGGAAATTCAGTATATGCAAAAACAAGTGAAAGAGTTTGAAAAGCCGCTTTCTTACATATACCACATTGGGCAGTACCTGCCTGACTGGCACCCCTGGGAAAATTACAAAAACTTTTTTGTGGGCGATGCCCGCACAAATGGTTGCCGTGAAATTTTTGGCATTGAAATGCCATGGCTTACTGAAACCTTTGGCGCAGTAACAAATGTGTATGCTGCAAAAGATAAAGTGACTGACTTAGACCTTACCTACCCTGACCGCTTTTTTGTAACACTCACCCACGAAAACGGTGCAAAGGGTGTGCTTGCGGTTGATATTGTTTGCCCAAAAGCGGTGCGTTACCTTGAAATATTCGGCGAGGGCTTGCACCTGTTTTGGGAAGGCAACCCGAAAGCCCTATACCACTTTAACGGCGACACCAAAGAGAAAGACTTTGTAGACACTTACACCACGTTTGAGCAAGATACCCGTTACTCAGACAATATTGTGGAGACCGCATATGTTGATGAAATGCTGAACTTCTTCGGTGTAGTAAATGGCACCGAGGCACCACTTTACAGTTTTGAGAAAGACTTGAAAGTAATTGCTGTGATGAATGAAATTGAGAAATAAAGGAGTTTCTATGAATATATTAAAAGTGCTTTTTGTAGGGCTCGGCTCTATAGGTACACGGCATTTGAAAAACCTTTCCGCCATTGCGAAAGAGCAAGACATTGACCTTGTGGCAGATGCCCTGCGTTCTTCTGACAGACCGCTACCCGAAGAGACAACCCGGTTGCTGTTTCATCAGTATTTTACCGAAGACGAAGTGCCAAGTGGCTATGACGTTGTTTTTATTACTAACCCTACCAATTTGCATTTTGATGCCATTCAAAAACTGGGCGCAAAAGGCGAAGCTTTGTTTATTGAAAAGCCTTTGTTTGAGGATGACCACTATGCTTTGAAAGACTGCGGGCTGGAAAATAAAAAAGCATATATTGCCTGCCCCATGCGCTGGTGTGGCACTTTTATAGAACTGAAAAAAGCTTTGCAAAATGAGCAAGTGTATTCCACCCGTGTTATTTGTTCAAGTTATTTACCCGAATGGCGCAAAGGGGTGGACTACCGCAACGTTTACTCTGCGAAAAAAGAGATGGGCGGCGGTGTTTCCATTGACTTAATTCACGAGTGGGACTATTTGGTTGACCTATTCGGTATGCCACTGGAAGTTTGCAATTTTCAGGGGACGTACTCTCACCTTGAAATAACCAGTGATGATATAAGTGTATACATTGCCCGTTTTGCAAACCAGCTTGCAGAAGTGCACCTTGACTATTTTGGCAGAAGCTACCGCCGCACCGCAGAATTTTTTGTGCATGACGGCACCATGATTGCCGACTTTGGAAGTGGTACACTCACCCTTGCAAACGGAACCATGATAGACTGCATTGAAGACGTAAATGAGCGTTATATGCGTGAAATGCGTTATTTCTTGCAATATATAAAAGGCGAAGTAGAGAACATAAACCCGCCACAGCTTGCGTTGCAGGTGCTTACAGTTGCCGAAGGAAAGAAGGTGTAGCCCGTGAAAAACGTATTGATTACCATTTGCGGGCGTGCTGGCAGCAAGGGCTTTCAAAACAAAAATCTAAAAGTGTTTTGTGGCAAACCGCTTGTTTATTATTCCCTTGCAGCGGCAGAGCTATTTTGCCAGCAGAGAGAAGACCTTGCGGTTGATATTTGTTTGAATACCGATTCTGGCCCTCTGGTAGAACTAGTGCACGCACAATACCCAAATGTTACGTACATACCCCGCCCTGAAAGCCTTGCGGGAGACACCGTTGCCAAAATGGCAGTGTTTCAACAGTCTTTGCAATATATGGAAGAAAAAACAGGCAAGCAGTATGATTACTTAATTGACCTTGACATTACCAGCCCCTTGCGCCAAGCGGAAGATATTTTGGGCACCTTTACCGAAAAAGAAAACCGCCCTGACCTTGATTTGGTGTTTTCGGTAACGCATGCAAGGCGCACCCCTTACATGAACCAAGCGAAGGTGGTAGATGACCATGTAGAGCGGGTAATAGACCACCATTTTACCGCCCGCCAGCAAACCCCACCCGTGTATGACCTAAACGCAAGCATTTACGTTTTTACCCGCAAATTTTTGGTAGAAAACGAAACCGCCTTTTTGTGGGACGGTAAATGTGGCGCCTACGTAATGTATGACACAGGTATTTTAGACATTGACTCAGAAGAAGATTTTTTCTTGATGGAAGTGATTGGAGATTACCTGTATAAAAACATGGATAGGTTTACACAGGTGCAGGAACATATAAAAGGCGAATAATGGCGAAAAGTGCATGGAGGAAGGTGTACGTTTTGGGTAGATCTGTTTTTTATTCAGAAGAGCATAACAAAATAGTAGAAAGTGGCATAGACGCTATTGAACGTGTGTTTCTTGGTGAAAATCTGCCTGAAAAAGAAAGCCTTCTTTTGTGTTTAGACAAATACCTTGACCCTTGGTTCGGTTACAAACTTGCCTATGAACAAGAAATTATTCGGTTGCTTGAAAAGGTAGTTGTGCTCGAAAATCCACTGTATATTAAACAAGACGCACTTGACTTAATTTGCGCTTATGCACATCCGCCATTTCCGTTGTTAGAAGAAAACCTGGCGCATATAGACCCCATACTTTTGCCAGAAGTGCGGTATGCTATTAGCATGAGGTAAAATATGAACAATACCCTTTTAGAAAATATAGAAAAGTTACATACCACTGAACTTGGTATATTACGCATTCGCAAAAATTTGCAATTAGATGATGAAAACGTTGTGCTGTTTTGCAAGCAAAAAGCCAAAGAGGCAAGTAACATTGTGCGCAAAGGCAAAAACTGGTATGTAACGGTTGATGATTTTGTAATAACGATAAATGCACACAGCTATACCATTATTACAGCCCACAAACAAGTAAGAAAATGAGAGGACACTATGGAACATTTGCAAGACATGGTAATGGAATTTATTACCAAAATAAGAAATGGAAACAAGTTTGACGAAGGATTGTATGACGCCATTTATGATGAACTTTCTGCCCAGAAAGAAGAGTGGCTGGAAGAAGGCGGCGTACCCCTTGAAACCTTTGAAACCTGCATGTATTTAATAGACGTTTTGGCAGGCGGCAACCGCCATTTACCAGAAGCAGATGCCGAAAAATTGGAAACCGCCAACGACGAAATATTAATGTTGCTGACAGAGCAAGAATAAAAAAGAGGAAATATGGAAATAATGGTTGAGTTTATAGGCACATTACTACTAGAAGGCACTATGTCTGCAGGGCTTTCAAGCAAAATAGCAAAACCCGTTAGGCTGCTTTGCGTTGCACTGGTTTTGGTGTTTCTGCTTGCGGTTACAGCGCTGGTTGCCTTTGTTTGCATTATTGCAAGTGATGATATTTTTATGCGGGTGCTGTGTGGCTTTTTAACAATTCTTTTTGGTAGGTTCACGTTGCGCTTTATGGTAAATGCAATACGCAGTTTTAAAGTAGATGAGATATAAGAGAAGGAATTTGTGATGAAAAAAAGACCTTGGCATTTATGGCTAGTTGCATTATTTGTTGCTTTTATGTACGCAATGGGTTGTTATGACTTTGTGATGATGCTTACACACAACGCAGTATATTATGTGTCCCACGGGTATGGGCCAGAAGTGGTTGTATATTTTACAAATTACAATAGCAGCAGCTACGCAATTTGGGCAAGCGACG
>CAZWXJ010000043.1:5611-12874 GCA_964637735.1 uncultured Oscillospiraceae bacterium
AAATTTGCTATGTGGGTTTGTTGCACCTATATTGCTCATACTGAAAAAGCCTAAAGGCGCAAAACAAACTGCGCTTATGTCTGCCATTGCAGATGCACTATTATTAGCGGGGACCTTTGCCTTGCGAAACCGCTTTGCAGTGCTTGGCGCAAACATTGCCCTGTTTGACATATTTATTTTAGCCATGACATTTGCTTTTTATTTATATTGTGGCAAAATGGAAAAACAATTTAATTAGTTAAAAATATTGAATAAATAGTATGTTTTGATGTATGATAGATAACAAGGAAAGAAGAGAGTGCTATGAACGAAATACAAATCAGAGACTTTCTACCCGAAGACGAAGTGGCATATATGCGCTTGTCAGAAGAATTTTACCATTCAAAAGCGGTGCTGCACCCTGTACCGCATGAAAATTTTGTAGCAACCTTTGCAGCGTGTTTGCAAAAAAGCCCGTTTTTACGTGGGCTTGCCATCTTGCAAAATGGTGAAATAGCAGGTTATGGTTTGCTGTCTTTCACGTGGTCAAACGAAGTGGGTGGCATTGTGATTTTGCTAGAAGAGGCATATATTGCAACCGCATTTCAAGGTAGCGGGCTTGGCGGTGCACTATTGCAATTTGTGGAAGAAGAATACACAGGAAAAGCAAAGCGTATTCGCCTAGAGGTAACTGCTTTAAATGAAGGTGCTGTGCGCCTGTATGAGCGTTACGGTTACAAGATGTTTGACTACCTTCAAATGGTAAAAGAGTTATAACGGTTATTTGTATGCGCACCATTTGGGTGCAAAGTACTTTACCATATAAGTAATGAAAATGAACCGAAAAGGAGTATGTAATATGGCAGAAACAGAATTCAGATATGACACACAACTTTTAGTAGAAGGCACAGGCCTTGACGAAGATGACATCAATGATTATATTATTGAAAATTTTGAAGGGGACAGTTTGCTTGTTGTAGGCGATGATGACCTCGTAAAACTGCACTTTCACACAAACCGTCCATGGGAAATTTTAGAGTACTGTGCAAGTTTAGGTGAAATTTTTGACATTGTTGTAGAAGATATGGACAGACAGTCTCGGGGGCTGCAAGGTTAAATAACATAGGTAAGTAAAGGGCTGCTAGCACAGCTCTTTATTTTTTTAGTGAAAACAATCATTATCTTTATAATTTCTTATAGATTTCTTGCACAGGTGCGGTATAATATATGAGAATACTTAGGTAACAAAAGAAAGGGGCGAGGCCGCTATGCCAGAAAAACCGAAAAAGAAATATTACATGGGCAATGAAACAAAGCGCAAACAAACGGCAGAACGCCCACGAAAAAGAAAAAACGGCAAAACAAATGAAAAAATACGCCGCAATGCACGCATTGTACTGGCAATTACCATATTAATATTAACCGTTACAGTGGTGCAGGTGGTGCGGCATATACGGGCTGACTATTTTGTACAAGGTAAATTTCCTGAAGAAGTGCTGGGTGTGCCAGTGTACACAGTGCTGATTGACAAAGACATGGAAGGGCGCCCAGGTATAAAACGGCAAATACGCTACATCGTCATTCACGAAACAGCGAATACGTCTGTCACAGCAACGGCAGAAGCGCACAGCATTTTTCTAACGTCGGGGAATGCAGGGGTAACCTCTTGGCATTACACGGTTGACGACACCGAAATTTACCACCATGTGCCCGACGATGAAGTGGCATGGCACGCAGGCGACGCTGGCAACCTGTGGGGCGGAAACATGAAAGGCATTGGCATTGAGCTTTGCGTAAACGAAGGTGGAGACTTTGCCCAGACCCGCACCAATGCCGCCAAACTAACAGCATGGCTGTTATATACCTATGACCTTGACATAGATGCAGTGATACAACACCATGACTGTAGCGGCAAAAACTGCCCGCAAACCATGCGTGAAGAAGGAATGTACGACGCTTTTATAGCAGATGTAGAACTATATTTGCTAGAATTACGTGCGGCAGAGCAAGAAGCGGAATAAAATAGTAATTTATAAAATAGTATAAAGTGGGCACAACGCCCACTTTATACTATTTTTTATGCGCATATATTGCATAACGCATAAAAGCGAAAGTGAATAGAAAGAAAAAAGGACGAAAGAGCAAGCGAAAAAGAAAGAAAAATGTATTTTATACTTTATTTTTATCAAAAAATGAATATTTAGTGAGAAAAAAGCCGAAACGATACGTCTTTTAAAAGAGATACTTCGATAATAATAGAAGTATATTCAAAAATGAAGGCTGATTGTATGCACGATAGAAAACGAAAACGTCGTTTATAGAGGTATACAATGGTAGGTCACTCTCGCATAGGTTCCCCGTAATGCGTATATGTAAAATAAAAGAAAACGGCCGCAATTTGGAAATGCAAGTTTCTGAATTGAATAGGTGTTTATGTTGTGTGCCTGTATAAGGCTGCCGCTGTACAAGGTGTTCCGTGCATGTTGTACAACCGTAAGCGGTGAGGCAACATAAGCATTGTACGGAGGAACGAAGCCGGCCGCAGTTGTTTTTGCACCGCCGCAAGGCACTGACTTTTATTTTACAAACGCGCACTTTATAAAGGCAACAGCTGTTACACATGTTTGTGTATACATGCAGGTTGCTTTTTTTATTGCAAAGCATATGCAAGTGTTTGTATAATAGAAGAAGGCTAAAACAATAATGTGCTTGTGCGAAAGAGGAGCCTATGGGCAAACAAAACCAAACAACAATACAAAAAGGCGGGCTTTCGGCAAACGCTTTAAAAACCATTGCTATTCTTGCCATGGTAATAGACCATTATGCCGCTGGGTTTATGATAGCCACGCAGCCACTAACTATATTGATGCGGGGCATTGGGCGCATAACAGCACCTATTATGTTTTATTTTTTGGTGGAAGGCTACCATAAAACACGCAACATAAATAAATACACCTTGCGTATGTTTTTGTTTGCGGCTATTAGTTATGTGCCGTTTATTTATTATTTTGACGGTGCCATGCCAAATGTAACCAACTTTATGCATTTTAACGTAATATACACTTTGTTTATGGCATTGCTAGCGCTACGTGCCCGCCACGAAATAAAAAACAAAGTGGTGCAGTGGGGTATTATTGGGGCACTGGTGTTTCTGTCCCTCTCGGCTGACTGGTCCTTCATGGCAATTCTGTATGTGCTATTGTTTGACAGTTTTTATGGCGACTTTGAAAAGCAAAGCTTTGCTTATTGCATGGTAACTATTTTTTACATTGCCCCTTATTTCAAACCGCTGCTGTATAGCATGGGATATGAATATTACACGCTCGACATGAATACATTTAAACAGTCTTTACTATACCTTGGCATGTTTTTACCCATTATGTTGTTACGCTTTTACAATGGTGAAAAAGGAAAAGGCGGGAAAATGTTTTCATGGTTTTTCTATCTGTTTTACCCAGTGCACTTAATTGTGTTAGCGATGATTAGAAATGCAAGATATTTATAAAAAAGAAAACCCAACCGTATTACTTTATACAGTTGGGTTTTTAAATTAGAATTCGTATTTCAGGAATTAGTATTTACTTCGTAAATTCTAATTTTTCTGGCTTAAAAAGGTAGAAAAAATAGTATAAGCTTCGTGGCTGTCACTTGTGTGGGCAACCTTTTTTTCCATCGGGCAGGTGTCGGTTTGGTCTCGGTTTTTTATTTCAGGTACCAAGGTGTGGTAAGCGGCTTCTATGCCTGCATCTTCCAGCACGTGTTTGGCGCCTTCACTCATAACATGCCCGTATACCTTTGCAGCCTTTCCTTCTATGCAAAGTAAAGCGGCGGCACGCCCAATAATACGGTCAGTAATGGTGGTACCCGCTAAAATGGCAGGTTCATTCATGAGTGTAAGCACAAGCGGTTTAATGCCGTGGTCAGTAAAGGTGCGTACGGTGTCATCACCGCTAAAAATCATACAGGTGTTTTCGGTTGTTTCAAATAGGTCAATTGCTTTTTGAAAGTCCATGTTTATCCCCTTTTTCAAGTGTCTTTTATACTGGTAAAGTGTATCATAGCAAGGGCATACAAGTCAAAACAAAAGCGGAATATATTGAGTTTTACTATAGTTTGGTTTACAATAAATGAAGACAAACATAATAATGAGGTGACACTGTGACGCCACAAGAGCGAAAAGAACGGCATGAAGGCATTCAAAAACTGGCAGACACATTTCTTGAAAACAACTTTATTGACCCCGAAATAAGTGAGAAATTGGGCGTAAAACGAGGCTTGCGCAACCCGAATGGTACAGGTGTTTTGGCAGGCCTTACCAACATATGTGATGTTGTTGGCTATGACCTTATTGACGGGCAAAAAATAGCGGCACCAGGCAAACTAATATACCGTGGCATAGACGTTGCTGATATTGTAGAAGCCGCCGCAACAGAAGACAGACTGGTATTTGAAGAAGTAGCATGGCTGCTTTTATTTGGCAACCTACCTACCAAAGAACAACTGAAAGCATTCCGAGACATTTTGGGTGAATATCGTGCACTTCCCGAAAATTTTGTGGAAGATATCATCATCAAATCTCCCTCGCCAAACATTATGAATAAAATGGCAACCAGTGTGCTTGCACTATACCCGTATGACGATAACCCAGAAGACGTAAGCCTTGAGAATTTGATTGAACAGTCAATACGCATTATTGCAGGGCTGTCAACCATCATGGTGAATGCGTACCAAATAAAAAGCCGTGTATATGACAAAAGCAGTATGCACTTTCATGTGCCAACTGCCGAACTTTCGATAGCGGAGCACATTTTGGCTACCTACCGTGCTGACCAAAAGTACACCAAAGAAGAAGCCGCCCTGCTTGACCTTTGCCTTGTGTTGCAGGCAGACCACGGTGGCGGGAATAACTCTACCTTTGCGTGTAGGGTGCTCTCCTCTTCTGGAACCGACACCTACGCTGCTGTTTCAGCGGCAATAGGCTCTTTGAAAGGGCCAAAGCATGGTGGCGCCAATATTCAAGCCATACGCATGTTAGAATATATTAAAGCTGGTGTGAGAGATTATACCGACTTAACCGAAGTAAAAGAGTTTGTGCGTAAAATTATGCGCAAACAAGAAGGGGATGGAACAGGGCTTGTGTACGGCATAGGGCATGCGGTATATACCGCTAGTGACCCACGTGCTGTTATGCTACGCACAGCTGCCAAAAACCTTGCCTATGAAAAAGGCTATGCAGAAGACTTTGAACTGCTGTATGCGGTAGAGCAAACCGCCCCTGAAGTATTTGCAGAGGAAAAAGGCATGCAAGATATTTGTGCCAACCTTGACTTATATTCTGGGTTGATTTATAAAATTTTGGGTTTTTCAGAAGATTTATTCACCCCGCTTTTTGCCATTAGCCGTGTGCCTGGTTGGTGCGCCCATAGGCTGGAGGAAGTGGTTTTTGCCAACCGTATTATTCGCCCTGCATACAAATATTTGGGCGTTATGCAAAAATACATTCCGCTGGAGGAACGTATATGAAAAAAGGGTATTGGGTTTGCTCAACACTGCTAAGCATAGCGGTGGGGGTAGGCTGGTTTGCTGACTTAATGATGTGGCATGATGTTGAGACAGGCTTTGTTACCCGCAGTGAAATTTGGGTGCGGTACCTGTTTTGCATTATTCCGCTTGTGCTAATTGTTGCATTTTCACCCATGGCAACGGCCGAGTACAAAGCGATGCGCAGTGAAAAGCAAACCTTTTTAACGGGGCTGTGCACAGTAACATGTGTTGTGTTTGTGCTGTGCGGCATTGGGCGTGTGGCGCAAGGCGTACTGGGCATGAGCATACTAGACATTGTGCTTGGTGCATTGTGTGCCATAGCAGGGCTTTGGCTTTATAAGCTGGGTGTGTTTTTCGCAGGCCGTGCCGAAACCCCAACAGGCGGTGTGTTTGGTGGGTTTTTCATGTGCCTTTATTTTTACGCAACGTTAATGCAACGGTTTTTAACAAAGCCGTCAAGCTTGCACCGCACCATACCCGTTGTACAGGTTATGGCAGCAGTTGCCATTGTTTGTTTTATATTTATGCTATTGCGTGGTGGCTACCTGCCTACTGAAAAAATAAAAGGGCGTGGTGTATATATTTGGGGGCAACTGGTATTTTTGTTTGCCTTTTGCTTAACCGTGCCTGTTATGGTTTATACATATTTAAAACTGGGGCAACCTATTTTGAACATTCTTACTGCCTATTTGCCAGAAGTCATGATGGGGCTTATTGGTGCGGTTGCATCTTACAAAATGTTTCCGAAAAAAGAAGTTCATTTACGCAAAAAAGCAAGGCTGTAATAGTTTAAAGGCAATGGAAGAGTGGTTTTATGAAACTATACACATTAGGCTTTACCAAAAAAACAGCAGAAGAATTTTTTGAATTGATAAAAGAAAATAAAATAAACTTGTTAATTGACATTCGCTTAATTAACAATTCACAACTTGCTGGGTTTAGCAAAGGGAAAGACCTTGCCTATTTTTTAAAAGCGCTTTGTGCCTGCTGTTATGTGCATGACGAAACCTTTGCACCCACCAAAGAAATAATGGACGGTATGCGCAGCAAAAAGCTGAAACAACATGAATTTGATACGGCTTTTTCAGCGCTGATGGACAGCCGCACTGCCATGGCGCATTTTGAAAAAACATATGGGCAAGAAGAAACCGTTTGCCTGCTGTGTAGTGAAGAAACACCAGACACTTGCCACCGCCGTGTGCTTGCTACTATGGTGCAAGAACGCTTGCCAAATATTGAAATCATTCACTTGTAAAAAAGGAGAGCAAAATGGAGTATACAAAGTTGATAGAAGAACGGTATTCCGTTCGACAATTTGCAGATAAGCCAGTTGAACAAGAACAAATTGACAAAATATTACATGCCGCACAGGTTGCCCCTACGGCAACCAATGCACAGCCACAACGCATTGTGGTGGTAACCACCGCAGAGGGTATTGCAAAAATTGCAGACACCTGCCCATTTTTTGCGAAGTCTCCCCTTGCTTTTATTGTTTGTTATGATGCGGAAAAAGCGAGTGTGCGCCCGTGGGACGGGCTGAATTTTGGTGAACAAGATGCAAGCATTGCAACCACTCAAATGATGTTGGAAATTCACAACATAGGGCTTGGCGCCACCTGGATAGGTGGCATAAACGTAGCCGAGTTGCAAAAGGCGTTTGAAATGCCACAGAATATTATACCTGTAGCGGTGCTTTCAGTAGGGTACCCCGCAGAAAGCAGTGCCCCAAGCCCACGCCAC
>CAZWXJ010000044.1:0-9005 GCA_964637735.1 uncultured Oscillospiraceae bacterium
TTGAAGGCACGCATGACAATTATAGCTTGCTTGAAAAATACCCCATTGAAGATTTTGCAGGCGGCAAAGCACGTAAAATAAACAACAATATATACCACCTCATGCGTGGCGAAATATTTGACATAGAGGGCAAAAAAATATTTTGCTTTGGTGGTGGCATTAGCGATGATGCAGATATTCGCTTAGAAACTGGCACTTGGTGGCCTGAAGAAAAAGCAAGCATGGCTGAAAAGGCCCACGCTTGGCAAAACCTTGAACAATGTGAAGATGAAGTTGACTACATTTGCACACACGTTGCACCTGGTAAACTTGCCAAGTTTTTAGACTTTGACATAGTAGAGCCTGATGAAGTGCAAACATTTCTTGAAGAAGTTTCAAAAAAGGTAACACACAAAAAATGGTTTTTTGCATCTTACCACAATGACAAGCCGCTGGGTAGCAAGGCAACTGTGGTTTACAAAAATGTAATACCACTTGAGGATTCATGATGCTAAAAAAAGAAAACACGCCCACCCTTGAAACCAAACGCCTACTTTTAAGGCGCTTTACTGATGCTGACTTGCAAGACATGTTTTGCATTTACAGTGACCCTGATGTGAATACCTTTCTTCCGTGGTTTCCGTTTGAAACAATAGAGGAAACCAAAACCTATTTGCACAGTAACATTTATGCCGACTATGAAAAAGAAATTGCGTACCGTTATGCCATTGAGCTAAAAAACACAAAGCAAGTTGTTGGTTATCTTTCTTTAACAGGTATAGACGCAGAAAAAGCCTGTGGAGATTTAGGATATGGCTTGCGGCAAGAATTTTGGGGGCAAGGCATCATTCCCGAAGCGGCGAGCGAACTGCTTACCCTATTAAAGAAAAACGGGTTTCAATACATAACCGCCACCCATGATGTAAACAACCCAAAAAGTGGGCGGGTAATGGAAAAGATCGGTATGACCTACCAATCATCTTATGACGAACAATGGCAACCAAAGAATTTTAAAGTAACGTTTAAGTTATATAGAATTGATTTGTAAAAAAGACGGCGTGTATACGCCGTCTTTTTTATAACTTATGCGCTTCGTAAAATTTCTTTAAATCTTGTTTGGTTTCATCATGCAAGTAATGCCAGCGAATGTTTTGCACAGCACCCTCTAGCCCACAAAGGCGGTTGTAGCAAGCAGAAGAATCGATCGCTTGTATTTTCAGCCACGCCTCTTTACTACCAATGGTTTTCAGTGCATCATAGGTGTCAATGCCTACTTCATAAAGCTGCCGTGCGGTTTCTTTCCCAATATTCGGTAGTTTTGTTAAATCGTCCATGCTATATCTCCTTGGCGTCATTTTGTGGTGCAATTTTATCAAGGGTATCTTGCAATAAAATAGCACGTACTTCTTTTAAAAATGGAAATTCATCTGCTTCTTCTATGCCATAACCTTGGTTTAATTCATGCTCCATAGGCAGCCAGGTTGAAATATCTGCCTCGTTATGTTGTAGCACCGCTTCCATTTTATCAAGCGCTTTGTAAAGGCGTGCCTCAGGTGTTCGCAGGGCATCCATTTCAGCATACAGCATTGTTAGTTTGTCTACTGTCATGGTAGGTAAAACCGAGATCAACTCTTTAATAGCATCGCTTTCATCCTCTTCGTTTTGCTCTGTTTTTAAAAAAGAAGGAATGTCGCCCGTAACGGCTTCCCCAAAGTCATGAATAATGCACATATGCAATACCTTTTCCATGTCCAGTTCTGAGAAAACATCTGCCAGTAAAAAAGCCATAACCGTTAACCGAAAGCTATGTGCTGCCACGGTTTCATGCGTACCGTCCGCAGTCCATGAATGACGGGTGATACTTTTCATGCATTCAATGCGGTGTAAAAAAGCTAAAAACTGTGTTGGTTGCATGCACATTCCCCCTTGCTGTTACATGTTGTGTAACAATATGTTTAACTATATCATACCGAAAAAAACTTGTCTTTATAAAAATTATTAAAAATAAAAGAGTTGCATAAAATGCAACTCTTTTTGTAAGCTTATTCCCCTGCCTTCATCGACTCTACCATGTCAATGTCTCGTAGGCGTTTTTGCATAATGAGAGACACCAAAACAGTAAACACCAGTGTAATAGCAATGGCATATAAGTAGCTGGGCAGGTAAATTTGCCGCCCAAACATAGCCATGTCAACCTCTACCGTGCGTATTACAAATATGTGTAGCACAACACCCATTACCAGCCCCACCAAAGAGCCTATGAATGAAAGCAAATATACTTCCTTGAAAATATAGGAAGAAACTTCTTTGTTATAAAAACCTAACACTTTTAGGGTGGCAAGTTCTTTTTCCCGCTCGCCGATATTTATATTGGTTAAGTTGTAAAGCACAATAAGTGCAAGCGCCCCTGCACAGGCAATTAAAACAAGCACAATGGTATCTATGCTGGAAAGCGCATTCATAAAGTTTATTTGCAATGAATTTGCTGACATAACATAAATTACCTCATCACTTTTTAAAAAGGCAGCAGAATATTCATCATCTGTATAAGTACAGCTTGGGTTGGTGCGCACATATAGCGTTTTGAATTCTGGCGGGTCAGGAAAAATGTCTTTATATACAGCACTACCAACATACAAATAAGTTTCAATATAGTTTTCGGTAATACCCGTAATTTGTACCGTTGCTATATCTCCGTCTTCTGTTTCAATTTGAATACTGTCTCCCACCGAAAGATTTAATTGTTCGGCTGTTTTTTCGGTAATAACGGCTGCATTTTCATCAAAAGAAATAGCTTTTCCACTCTTTCTTTCACGCAGATGAATGGTTGCGCTAAAAGCATTTATATCACGTGGTAAAACAAGGGTAATATCTCTTTCACCAACTGTGTTTGACACAGTAATGCTTTGCATAGCAACAGGCAAGTATCCTGCAACATATTCTTCATTGGTAAGAAAGTCAACTGCATCTTGGTCGGTTTCAAAAGCGTCATCATCTTTGTACGAAACAATAAAATCGTAGGTTGTTAATTCGTTAAACTGTTTGGTAACAATGTCTGAAATAGAATCTTTAATACCAAACCCTGTAAGCAGTAGTGCCGTACAACCTGAAACGCCTATAACTGTCATCACAAAGCGTTTTTTATAACGAAAGAGGTTGCGGGCTGTAACTTTCTGTGTGAACGAAAAACGCTTCCAAATGAAAGGAATACGCTCAAGCAAAATACGCTTGCCTGCAGGCGGTGCGGCAGGTACCAATAAAGTTGCTGGTTTGTTTTTTAAAATGTTACGGCAAGCAAAGTAAGACGTAACAATAATGGCAACCACCATAGTTACTGCAATAATAATGGCACTGTCAAAACGGAACGGTGTTGGAGACGGAGGAAGCATATACATCATGCCGTATGCATCGCTAATCATGCGGGGGAAAACAATATACCCTGGCAGTAACCCAACGACACATCCGAAGAAAGATGCGATGCCTCCATACACCAAATAATAAGCAAGTATATTTCCATTTGTATACCCAAGAGATTTTAAAATGCCTATTTGCGTGCGTTGCTCTTCTACCATGCGTGTCATGGTGGTTAGTGAAACAAGCATGGCTACTAAAAAGAAGAACACCGGGAATACTTTGGCAATTGCCCCTACCTTTTCAGTATTGCTTTTATAGCTGTTGTAAGCAACATTGTCTTCAAGGGTGAAGAAATACCACTCTGGGTCTTCCAAGTCTTCTATATCTGCATACGCTTCATTAATTTGGGCTTGTGCGTCGGCAAGCTTTTCTTCTACTTCCTGCTGTGCTTCGGCAAGGTCTACTTGCCCTTGGTGCAATTCATCGTGCCCATCATTAATTTCTTGCTGTCCATCATCTAATTGTGTTTTTGCATTTACTAGCGCTTGCCCTGTATCATATAGGGTTTGTTCCGTTGCGGAAAGTTGTGCGTCGGTTGCATCAAACTGCGCAATTTGTGCAAGCTCAGCAGGGCCCAGCGTTACTCCGCTTGCTTGTGCCTGCTTTAATGCGTCAATGTAAGGGCGCATGGCCTCTAATTGCGCACGTGCTTCTGCTACCTGTGCAGAAGCTGCAACATACTGGTTGAGCCCTTCAATATATTCTTTATTTTTTTCATTCCATGTGTCTTGTGCTTCTTGTAAATCTATTAATGCATCATCTAGTTCTTTTTGCGCTTTGGCAAGTTCTTCATCTACTTCAATGCGGGCGTCATCCAGCTCTTGCTGTGCATCAGCAAGTTTTTGGTATGCTTCTTCTTTTACTTCTGCAAGCCGCAGCCCTGCACGCTCTTCTTCTAATGAAGAAAAACTATCAACTGCAACATCTGTTTGTGCATTGTATGTATCTGAAAAATAATCTAAAGTTTCATCTGTGTTATATAGCTTTACAAAAATGTCGGTATACACGTCAGACGAAAAACTCTCTTGCGGAACATACATGACTAGTCGAACAGAACCGCTGCCCACAGTACTAGGTTCTGTTTCAATTGAGTAATAGAGCGAACTTTCAGCAATGCCCACCACAGTAAAACTTGTTTGCTCTAACAGTTCTGTATCGGTGGTTTCAGGTATTTCTATTTCTACATCATCAAAGTCAAATTCATCATCGTCATCAGTTTTTTCGGTAGTAGCATCTTCAGCGTCTTCTTTTTCAAAGTCATTTACTTGAAAAACAGTGCCAAGTTCAAATACATTGGTATACCCATTGTCGGGTATAATCAAAACGCATTCATTTACGTTTTGTGGCATTCTGCCTGAAAGCAATTTTACTTCATTTAAATATTCATCTGTACCAACCAAAGCAAGGTTTGTGCCATAAATACGTGTGGTATAGGTTTCGCCATCACCAGCTGCCATTACTTTATCTACCACATAGGCAGGCATGGCGGTTTGCACATTTTCATTTTCTAAAATACAGGCAAGGTCATCTTCAGTTAGCCCAAGTGTGCTTTTTATATCAATGTCGTACACATTTTGCTCTGTGTAATATTCACTTACGCCTTGTCGCATGTCAGGTGCGGTGGCAAGCAAGCCACCTAAAAAGCCAACACCAATGGCAACAATGCCCACAATAGATAAAAACCTATTGAGGCTTGTTTTGATGTTACGTAAAAATAATTGTCTGAAAATTCTCAAGTCTACCACTCAATCCTTTCGGGGGGAAGTGGGTTCTCGTTCATATATATTTCAGTCGCCATACCGTTTTTCACACGAATGACTCTGTCAGCCATTTGGGTGATGGCTTGGTTGTGCGTAATAACCAATACCGTTTTACCTGTATTTTTGCAAGTGTCATGTAAAAGTTTTAATACACTTTTTCCTGTTTCATAGTCTAAGGCACCTGTGGGTTCATCACACAATAAAATTTTAGGGTTTTTGGCAAGGGCACGTGCAATAGAAACACGCTGTTGTTCCCCACCTGAAAGTTGTGAGGGAAAGTTTCCTATTCTATGCAAAAGCCCAACTTGTTCCATCACCTGCATGGCGGGCAATGGGTCTTTGCATATTTCAGAGGCAAGTTCTATATTTTCAATAGCAGTTAGGTTTTGCACAAGGTTATAAAATTGAAAAACAAACCCAACGTCTAGGCGGCGGTAGGTTGTTAATTGTTTTTCATTGTATGCGCTTATCTCATGATCATCCAACAAAACAAGCCCTTCTGAAGGGCTGTCCATTCCACCTAAAATATTCAGCAATGTTGTTTTGCCAGCGCCACTAGGCCCAACAATAACGCAAAATTCGCCTTCCTCAATTTCAAAAGAAATTTCATTCAGCGCAACAATGGTATGCTCTCCCATCTGGTAAAATTTAGAGACTTTCTCAAATGTGATATAAGAAGACAACTTCATTCAAAACCTTTCTTTTCAAAAATGTCATTCCGTTCATGGGGAAACTATTTTAGTTTAACAAAAAAATGTGAATACATTATAACAAAATAATTTTATCTGTTAAAAAGCGGTGAAACTTCCACGAAATATATGTACTATCACACTACTTTATAAGATATGCACTCTTTCTAGTATCAAATTATACCAAACTTTACTATTTTTGTATACATTGACAGTTTGAGATTAATAATTACGCCGAAAATTAGAAAATATATAAAAAATAAAATATTTTTTCAAAAACCTGTTTACAATAGTACACTAATATGGTAAAGTTTTATTAGCATAAGCTAACAAATAAATCGGTACCTTTCAAATTTAATATTTCATCGGCTGAATATGCCCAGCCTCCCAATACCCTTCTTGCAAATTGTCAGTTTGCTTTTTTTAAACCGATTATGTTAGCCTTAGCTAACAAGTAGCGTGAAGTTGCCACCTGGCTGCTTCACGCTTTTTATTTTTACGGAGAGTGTACTTGTATTATTGTCTTCCGTACAATAAACAGCTTGTATTTTATATACAAGCTGTTTTATACTTTCATATATTGATAAAAATAAAAAGGAGAACGTTTATGTTTATTGTATCGGTTACGTTTATAAAACCAATGGATGAAGTAAATGCTGTTATGGAAGCACACCGTGACTATTTGAAAAAGTATTTTGAAGAAGACAAAATCATCGGGTGGGTGTCAAAAACAGAGCCAGACAATGGCGGGTTTGTTTTTTACAATGGCAAATCTTCTGACGAAGTGGAAAAGCTTGTTGCACTTGACCCCTTCAGCACACAAATGGTTGCCACCCATGACATTTATGCCGTAACCGCCAACAAGATGAAAGACAATTTGAACGAGTGGTTCTTTTTGTAACCAAGCTACATACTATTCCATTAAAAACAAGGCTTACTCAAACTTGAGTAAGCCTTGTTGCTACCTTTTTACTATCCATTTGTACTTGCGTCAATCGCGCTAATCAGTGCATCTCGCAATCCTTTTTCTTCCAGTTTTGCCACCCCACGAATGGTAGACCCACCAGGAGAGCACACATTATCTTTCAATTCGCCTGGGTGCTTTCCTGTTTCCAGCACCATTTCGGCAGAACCTTTCATCATTTGTGCGGCAAGCAAATAAGCATCTTTGCGGGCAAGCCCATTTTTCACTGCACCATCAGCAAGGGCTTCTATCATCATGTAAACAAAAGCGGGGCCACAGCCGCTTAGCGTGCCACCAACACCCATTAAATAGGTGGGCAGTACCTGCACTTTTCCTATACTTTCAAAAAGGTTTTTTAAATACGTTTGCTCATCAGCAGTAAGCGTGTTTTTTTCTTCAAACAAGCACACTCCCTCACCCACTTCCATAGGGGTGTTTGGCATAACCGCTTGTATGCGCACTGCACTTCCAACCACTTCTTCCAGTGCGGCAAACTGCCAACCAAGTGCAATGGAAACAATGACCTTCCCTTTCAAAGCATCACCTGCTTCACGCAAAACAGATTCCATCATATTGGGTTTCACCGCTAATATAATCACATCATTATTTTGCACGAGCGTTGCAATATCTTCTGCCATTTGCACACCATATGTTTCATGTAGTAAGTTCAGCTTTGTAGGGTAAGGGTCAAATCCCGTTACTTGTTCACCTTGTAAAAAACCTGCTTGCAACGCACCTTTTGCAATGCTGTAAGCCATGTTGCCCATGCCAATAAAACCAATTTTATATTTGTTCATTCTATATACTCCTTGCCTGCTTATTTTCCTTTTCATCGTATCATGAAAAAAGGTGGAAAAACAAGTACCTTATGAATAAAAGACCATGTATTTCTACATGGTCTTTTTTATTTATTCTTCCTCTGATGAATTTTCTTCGGAATTTTCCTCAGGATTTTCTTCAGATGTTTCTTCTGTACTTTCAACTTCTGCTTCACTTGATGTAGGTGGTTCGGTTACTGGTGCCGCATTTCGAATAAGTGCGTTTAATACTTCGAAAGAGCGTTGTACCTGCGTGTCCCTATCTATGGTAAGTTCATAATAAATAGCGGCATCTTCTTCACTTAATGAAGATTCATAATCTGGAATGAGACCTACACCGTTGAAAAAGTCAGATTTGTTTGGCTTTAACAATGCAACTGTTAATTCAATGGCAGAACCATCTGTCAAACGGTATTGTTGTTGATATGTGCCACGCCCTACTGTGCGCTCGCCAACTACTCTTGCGTCACTCATGTCACGCAGTGCAACTGTGAATACTTCTGCGGCAGAAGAAGATGACGCATTCACCAAAACAACAATCGGCATGTTTACACTATTTATGTCAGACGTGTAAAGCACTGTTTCTGTTTCATCTTTGTATACAGCTGACATCATCACGCCTTCAGGGCAAATCAAGTCAGCACAGCGCATAGCATAGTCAATATTCGTAGAGGTATTGTACCGTACGTCAAACACAAACCCCTGTGCGCCTTGTTCTGTCAACTGGCGTATTTCAAAGTCAAGTTCCGCTTCTGTTTTTGCATTGAAGGTATTGATTTTAATATAGCCGATACCGTCAACCAAAGTGGAAGTTACAGTAGGTGCATTATAAGCACTACGTAAAATACTCAATGTTGTCTCTTGTCCATCTTGTACAACCGTTACACCAACAGCCGTTCCTGCTTCGCCTTGTAGTAGGCTACGCACGGTTTCAATGGTTAGGTTCCGTACGTCGTAATCATCAATGCGAATGATATAGTGGTCGGTTGTTACGCCTGCTTCCACAGCGGCAGAACCGTCATATACTTTTATAATTTTAACATAGCCTGATGTAGCATCTTTTACAACATCAATACCAACACCAACGTTGTTTCCTTCACGTCTTGTTTGTAGTTCAGCAAATTGGTCAGCACGGTAATAACGGTTATTCCCTGTACCAAGCCCTGAAATATACCCTGTTCCAAGCATGTTCATTAGGGTGGTTTCATCAATATCGCCATAATAATTCTGGCGCACAATCAAGTCAATTTCTGCAATTTTACTATACATTGCCTCTTTTTCTTTTACCGAGCGCACTGTATTGTCAAATATGCGGGAAGAAATCATCATGGTTAGGGTAAATGTTACCGCAATGGCAACAATAACAATGGTTACAACTTTG
>CAZWXJ010000044.1:9015-9592 GCA_964637735.1 uncultured Oscillospiraceae bacterium
TTTGCTTAATGTGTACTGTTTTTTCATACTAATCTCCTAAAGGGTTTGCCAAGGGGCAAGGTTATCTGGAACTAGGGCGGTTTAAAAGGTAATCTACTGGGTTTACATTTGAGCCGTTGATACGAATTTCAAAATGAAGATGCGGCCCAGTTGAATTGCCCGTGCTCCCAACGGTAGCAATCGTTTCACCTTGTATAACAATGTCGTTTACTCTTACAAGAAGTGTGTTGCAATGCCCGTATACGGTCATTCTTCCACCACCGTGGTCAATAATAATATAATAGCCGTACCCGCCTGCGTTATAAGCAGCACGAATAACAACTCCATCATTTGAAGCTACAATGGCCGCACCCATAATGCTAGACTGGCTTCCTTTTGCAATGTCAATACCGTTATGAAACTCAACATAGCCGTTGCTCCATGTGCGGTACCCATAGGGAGATGAAATATATCCATATCCAGGCACAGGCCACATAAATTCACCGCCGACATATTCATCAGAGGCCCCATACAAATCATTATAAATTAGATTTTTTTGCGCAATGGAATATTTTAGGTCACTAAGTGACATTTGGTA
>CAZWXJ010000044.1:9602-9887 GCA_964637735.1 uncultured Oscillospiraceae bacterium
AGGAGCGGATTATTTTCAGAGAGGCCGCTTTTAACATTTGGTATTCTTCATCAGCAGCTGCAGCCGTACCTTTGTACACAGTTAATTGTTGCAAATACTGTTGCTTCTTTGCATCCAATGCAGCTTTTTGCACTTCTAAGTCTTCCAGCTCTGCGTCTAAAATAGCTTGTTGTCGTTCAATTTCTTCTTTTTGGGCTTGCAGTAACGCAAGGGTTTCTTGGTCTTCATCACTCACACGTTGCATATTATCAGAAGCCATAATAAAATCTTCAAAGCTGGTAGCAC
>CAZWXJ010000044.1:9917-12783 GCA_964637735.1 uncultured Oscillospiraceae bacterium
GAGCCATCTTGCATCATATACATTGCACGCATACGCTGCATGAACAACTCTTCCGTTTGTGCAAATTCAATTTTCTTTTGGTCAAGCTCTGCTTGTTTCAAAGCAATTTCTTCTTCCTTTGCCTGAATGGAAGCAATCATCGCATTGATTTGAGCCTGGGTTGCATTCACTTGTTTTTGCCCATTTGCAACCTGTGCTTCGGCAATGTCTTTAGCATTTTTCGCTTTGGCCAAAATTTCTTGCTGTTCTTTAATTTGTTGTTCAATTTGGTCCAGTTTGTCTTGCAAACTTTCTGCGTGTGCAGTTGGAACGGTTACGAAAACCAAAGTGAATACCAAAAGTATTACTGTAAAATTTTTGAAAAAGGATTTTCTTTTGCGCATTTTCATGCCCTCCTTTTGTAGAATAATACTAAACCTTTAAATGTTTACGCATGCTTGCTGTACTACCTATACCGCCAATGGCAACGCCACTTACACAGAAAATACCAAGCAGCCAGTACCACACTTTTTGGTACGGTATAAAAGAGAAAAACATATCATTAATCCACGTTCCGCTTTGGGCAGTTAGCTCAATAAGGGCTACATAAGCGCCAAATACAATGGCAAAGCTAAGCAATGCCGCCAAAAGCCCAACGGTAACACCTTCTACCAAAAACGGCATGCGAATAAATGAATTGGTAGCGCCAACATATTTCATAATATTAATTTCTTTACGGCGGGCAAATACAGTTAGGCGAATTGTGTTTGATATAACCACAACAGACACAAGCCCCAGTGCGGCAACAAGCCCCCACCCCGCAAAGTTTACAACATTGCGCAGTGTAATAAGTGCGTTTACCACCTTTGTTGAACTACTTACCTTTTCAACACCAGCTGCGTTTTCATAGCGGGCAATTACTTCCTGCTGATGTTCAAGCATTGTTAAAGAGACACGAAAAGACGCAGGTAACATGTTTTTATCTCCGCTATAGCCAGAAAACAAGTCTTCATAGTCTTCCATATTTTCAATCATTTCCTGCAACGCTTCGTCTTTGCTAACATAAGTGTAACCTGTTATAAAATTTTCTTCTGTAAAAGAAGATACGAGCGCCGCTTTTTCTGCATCCGTAATATCATCATACAAATAAATAATAATAACATTTTGGTCATTCAATTTATTAACAAAACTGTTTACATTGGCAGTAAGCAAACTTGCAACACCTGTAATAACAAGGCACGCCATCAGCACACCCACAGAGGCAAGTGTCATGAGTTTATTGGCACGCATGTTGCGCCAGCCTTGTTTTACAAGGTACTTAAAACTTGAATAAGTCACTTCTTTGCACCTCCGTTTTTGGTTGTGTCGGCCACAATATGCCCTTTTTCAAGGCGGATGGTGCGTTTGTTAAACCGGTCAGCAAGGTCATGTTCATGGGTAACCACGACAATGGTGGTGCCCACTGAGTTAATAGCGCTTAGTAACTGCATAATCTCAACAGACAATTCTGGGTCGATGTTCCCTGTTGGTTCATCTGCAATAATAATAGGTGGTGAGTGCACCATAGCCCTTGCAAGGGCTACACGTTGTTGTTCACCACCAGAAAGTTCTTCTGGGAAGCGGTCTTTCTTCTTTTCAAGCCCCATAAGAGAAAGCACATAAGGTACTCTTTTTTCAATTTCTTTTTCAGGAATATTCGTAACACGCATGGCAAACGCCACGTTCTCAAAAGCTGTCATGGTAGGTATCAAGCGAAAGTCTTGAAACACCATGCCAACACC
The DNA here is from genome assembly GCA_964637735.1 of uncultured Oscillospiraceae bacterium. Lineage (GTDB taxonomy): Bacteria > Bacillota > Clostridia > Oscillospirales > Ruminococcaceae > CAZWXJ01. The sequence goes on from CAZWXJ010000044.1 coordinate 11,678, forward strand.
GCGGCGCATGTAAGGAATCTCTTTTTGTTTGATGGTATTTAGATTATGCCCGTTTACAATAACGGTGCCCTCAGTAGCCACTTCTTCACGAAGCATTAGCTTTAAAAACGTACTCTTCCCTGCACCAGAGTGACCCAGCACAAATACAAATTCGCCTTTTTCAATGTGCAAGCTCAAATCATCTAGCGCAGTAACACCGCTTGGGTATATTTTTTTTACACCCTCAAATCGTATCATAGTAAAAGAATACTCCTTTTCAAAGTCTTCGCTTTATTACATTAGTACTTTGCAGGGTTTGAATTCAAATATTTTTTAACCATCAAGGCTACTTTAAACACAATCGCATCGTCAAACTCACGCAGGTCAAGCCCTGTTAATTTCTTGATTTTTTCAAGACGATACACCAGTGTATTACGATGAACGAATAACCCACGAGATGTTTCGCTAACATTCAAGTTGTTTTCAAAAAAGCGTTGAATGGTAAATAAAGTCTCTTCGTCTAAACTGTCAATAGAGCCTTGTTTAAACACTTCACGCAGAAACATTTCACAAAGTGTGGTTGGCAGCTGATAAATAAGGCGCGCAATGCCCAAGTTATCATAGCTGACGATGGACTGCTCGGTGTCAAACACTTTGCTCACTTCCATGGCAATTTGTGCTTCTTTAAAACTGGTGGCAAGGTCTTTAATCGTGGCAACTGGCGTACCAATGCCCACAATCGCTTTTACATAGTGCTCACCTGAAAGGGTGTCTACAATGGTAGATGCTAGTTTTTGAATATCGTCTTGCTGGTTTTCACGCTTAATTTCTTTTATTAAAACCGTGTCACTTTCACTGATGTTAAACACGAAGTCTTTTTGTTTGTCAGGAAATAGAGATTGCACAACATCAAATGCAGAAATGTCATTTCCAGAAGTAATACGTATTAAAAGTGCAACTCGTAAAGAGTCAGTAGAAAAATGAAGTTCACGTGCTTTTGCATAAATGTCACCGGGTAAAATATTGTCAAGCACAACATTTTTAATGAAGGTGGTTCTGTCATACTTTTCATCATAATATTGTTTAATGTTTTGCAAAGAAACCGCAAGCACGCCCGCATAACGTGC
>CAZWXJ010000045.1:0-1991 GCA_964637735.1 uncultured Oscillospiraceae bacterium
TTGTCTTCGGTAAGAAGGGAGGTTGGCCCGCTGGCACTAACAGCTGCAATGGTTTCTCCTCTATAGTCAAACACGGGGGCGGCAATGCAGCGGTTACCGAGGATGTACTCCTCATTGTCCATTCCCCAGCCTTGGGCACGCACTTTGCGTAAATGTTGTTTCATTTCGGGCAACGTAACAATGGTGTTTGGGGTATGTTTTTCAAGTGTGTTTTCAGAAAAAAGATATTCTAGTTCTTCACCTGAAAGGGAAGCAAGTAGGCATTTGCCAAGAGACGAACAATAAGCGGGTACCCGCACACCAATTTGCGCATACAACCGTATGTTCGGCAAAATGTCCATCTTCTCAACGTAAACAACGTCCCATCCATCCAGAATACCAAGGTGTACCACCATTTGTAAGTCCGCATGCAATTCATTCAAAATGGGGCGAGCTTCCGTTTGTAGTTCAAGGTTATTAATATGGTGGCTTGCAATTTCAACCAGTTTTACGCCAATGCGGTAGGTGCCACCGTCTTGCTTTTCAACATAGCCAAGGGCATGCAAAGAGGACAGTACCCTGTGCACTGTTGTTTTGCTTATTTGCAGGGCCCCTGCAATTTCAGTAGGGCCTTTTGCCTGTGCGTTTTGAGAAAGATATTCGAGAATGGCAAAGGCCTTGCCCAGTACTTGAATGTTGGCATCTTCCTGAGACATATGGCACTCCTCATGGCAATGTTCTGTTTTGCATGGTGCTTTTATTGTTGCGCTTATTTCATGGTCAGCGTAAGTTCTTTAATTTTTTCGTAGGTTTCAGGGCTTAAAATATGCTCCATACGGCAGGCATCTTTTTCAGCAACTTCTGCGCTAACGCCAATGTGCTTTTCAAGGTATTTTGTAAGAATAATGTGGCGCTCATATACTTCTTTTGCTTTTACTTCGCCTTTTTCAGTAAGCTCAATTAGGCCACGCTTGTCCATTAAAATGTAGCCGTTTTCACGCAGAATGCCCATGGCACGGCTCACGCTTGCCTTTGAAAAAGAGAGCTTGTCGGCAATGTCAGTCGAGCGAACATACCCTTTTTCTTTTTGCAACATCACAATGGTTTCCAAATAGTTTTCGCCGGATTCGTAAATCATACATACTCTTCCTTTCATTCGAGGGCTAACTAATAACCTTATTTTAACACAAATGTGGTTTACATAGCAACAAATTACCCTATGCTTACCTGTGTAATTGTTGGAAAATGGACCGCCTATATGGTATGCTAATAGTAATAATTTGCTTTTAAAAGCAGAAGCAAAGGAGCGTTTCAATGACAACTAACGGAAAAACAAATACCCACTTTGCACGGCGTGTTTGCATTATGCTGCCTTCGGTGGTGCTAACAGGGCTTGCCGTAGCCCTGATGGTACATGCAAACATAGGGGCAGATGCATACAGCAGTTTGCAGGTTGCACTAAGCAACCTAACGGGGCTTTCGGTGGGGGTTGTTTCTATTGCTTGTAATGTGCTTGTGCTTTCTGCCTTCTTTTTTATTGACAGAAGCTTACTTGGTATAGGGTCAGTGGCCTTTTCACTGGGCGTGGGTACGTTTATAAACATCTTTGGCAATATCCTCGTGCGGGTATTACCTGTGCAGCAACCACTTTGGCTTTCTGTTGTGTATGCTTGCATTGGCACCTTTTTAATGGCGTTTTCTATTGTAAATTACTTGCCGTTAAACCTTGGCGCACAGTCAGTAGATATGATTGCCATTACCATAGGAAAAGCTTTGCATAAAAGCGTGGGCACGGGGCTTTTTGTTTTTAACGTTGTGGTATTTATAATTGCGTTTGTGCTTGGCGGCCCGTGGGGCATTGGTACTTTATTGTGCGTGTTTGGCACAGGTAAACTGGTTGATTTGATGACCCCCTGGTGGACGCCGATTGTGAAAAAGATGGCGCATATGGATTAACGTAACCTTTACGTTGTAAATTTCACGCTACTCTTTTTGCACCTATCAATTTAAAC
>CAZWXJ010000045.1:2001-5051 GCA_964637735.1 uncultured Oscillospiraceae bacterium
CATATATGGAATGGGCAGATATACAAATACAAGTAACGCAAGAATTTGCAAGAACCACCGAAGCCATTGCCACCATGATTTCAGGGGGTGGCGTTTACATTGAAGATTATGGCGACATGGAAGAGGAAGCCCCCAAAATTGCCACGGTTGACTATATTGATGAAAACCTACTGCTGAAACCAAAAGATTCCGTCATTATACATTTATATATTGCACCAGATGAAGAACTGGCACCGATTGTAGAATTATTGCGTAGCCGCCTTGAAAAAGCGGAAGTTGTGTATGCTTTAACGGTAGCTGCGGTAAACCAAGAAGACTGGGAAAACAGCTGGAAAGCTTTTTACCATGCTATGCCTATGGGGAAACGCTTGCTTGTTTGCCCTGCGTGGGAAACAGTAGAAAACACTGAAAACAGAGCTGTGCTTACCTTAGACCCTGGCATGGCGTTTGGCACAGGCACGCATGAAACCACTGAACTTTGTTTGCTTGCGCTTGATGAACTGGTAAAAGATGGCGATGATGTGTTAGATGTTGGCTGTGGCAGTGGTATTTTGGGCATTGCCGCCTGTTTGCTAGGCGCCAAAAAGGCTGATGGCATTGACATTGACCCGATGGCAGTACGTACCTCGGCTGAGAATGCAACATTAAATAAAGTTGACCATTTGTTTCACCCAATACTGGGCGACTTAGCTAAAGAGGTAAAAGGGCAGTATGACATTGTGGTTGCCAACATTGTTGCCAATGCTATTATTGCACTTGCCCCCACCATACCACAGTTTTTAAAACCAAGCGGCGTGTTCATTTCAAGCGGTATTATTGATGAACGAGAGCAAGAAGTTTGCACCGCCATTGAAGCCGCTGGCATGACCATTGCCAAAATAAACCGTAAAAATGGCTGGGTGTGTATTTGGGCAAGCTAACATCGTTTGCATAAACCAATGAAAGGTTTGTAGCCGCATGAAAATACAACAAAAAACAAAACGCACATTGGCTATTTTTGTAAGTGTATTGCTTTTTGCGCTTATGTTTGTTTGCGCCTATGTTTACCGAGATGCGCTATATGCCTTAATAACCGATGAACAAGCACGCGCCACCTTTGTAACAAAATTACAAGGGCTTGGGTTTCGTGGTGTGCTTATTTTTTTATTGCTACAGCTTTTTCAGGTACTTGTGCCCATATTGCCAGGTGAACCTTTTGAAATTATGGCAGGCGTTATGTTTGGCGTGCTTGGTGGAACAGGTGTGTGCCTATTGGGTATTTTGCTTGGCAGTGGCATGGTATATGCCTTTATGAAGTTGCTGGGTGTGAAAAACGCTGACCCAGAGGCACTCGAAAAATATCGCTTTTTGAATAACCCAAAACGTGTGCGCACAGCATTGTTCTTTTTATACTTTATACCTGGCACCCCGAAAGACGTACTAAACTATGCTGCGCCTTTTTTACCAGTGCCTGCACCTGTGTTTTTCATCATTTCTTTAACGGCAAGGCTACCATCTATTCTTGTGTCGGTTTTGGCAGGCGCAAACCTTGCACAAGGAAATATGCTGTTGCCCATTGTGCTATTTGCCGTTACCGGAATTCTTGGTATAATAGGAGCTATAAACAATGACCGCATAGATGCCTTTTTTGCGAAATTTGCAAAACAAAAACCTTAATGCTTTTTATTAGGAGGACGACCTTGGACAACTACACACAAAACATACAGCAGCCTTACCCCGCAGCACAGCCAGTGGCTATTCCAAATTACCCTGTGTTTTTTACAAAAGAGCAAGCAAAACGCCGCTTTTTAAAAGTTGGGTTGTTTGCTGCTACTTTCACATTGTTGGGGCAATTTTTAGCTTTGATTATACTTTATGGGTTGAGAGTTGTTGCGCCAAACCTTGCCTGGAAACTAATGACAAATATGAATGCTATCTACCTGCTTTCATACGGAAGTATGTACCTGCTTGCGCTCCCACTTTCATACTTGTTTATTCGAAACGAAAAGCCGCTACCTGCGGCAGCGCCTGTTAAATATAGCCCTTTGCAACTTATACAAATTTCACTTACAACGCTTGGCGTTTCATATGGCTTTAACCTTTTCACCACCCTTATTCAAACGTTGCTTCCCTTTTTGCAAGACAATTACGACGATGTTATGGGCTCGATGTATGACACCAGCATGCTGTTAACGTTTTTCTTTGTAGTTATTATGGCACCCATTATGGAAGAAGTTGTATTTCGGGGTATTATTCTTTCACGTTTGCGTGGGTTTGGAGACAAATTTGCTGTTATTGCCTGTGGGTTGTTTTTTGGGCTTTGGCACTGTATGGTCTCTCAGTTTTTTTATGCGGCTGCAATAGGCATGGTGCTAGCTTATGTTACCTTGCGTACTGGCAACATTAAACTTGCCATGTTTTTACACTTTTTAAATAACGGACTTTCGTTTGCTCTTTCTTTGGTAGAGGTTTATTTAATTGAGGAAGCTGTTGCGGTCATTTCAATGGTTTTTGGCGTTTTTGTAATAGCTTTTTTAATTGTAGCCATTGTTACTTTTGTTAAAAATAGAAAGTCTTTTGTATTTGCAGTGGGTAGGGTGGGGCTAACCGCCAAAGAAACCAATACCTATTTTTATACCTCTTTTGGGGTAATTGTTTTTATTCTTGTTTGCTTATTTTTTACCTTCTTTATGTAACAAGCTTCTGTTTATGTAAATATACTTGTATAGGAGATGACTTCCCTTGAATGGACGAGATGTAAAAATTGGCGCATGCTTATATGCTGAAAATATGGACCACATGGTGCGGTTTTACAGAGATACCCTGGGCTTTTCCACACAGTGGAATGGCGGCGATTTTGCAGAGTTTGAAACAGCAAGCGGTGCACTGTCTTTCTTCATGTATAGCCGAAAAGAATTTGCACGGGCAATTGGGGAAGATTATGTTTCGCCCAAAGGCATTAACCAGACGTTTGAAATTGCCCTTTGGCTACCCTGTTTTGCTGATGTTGATGCCGAATATGAGCGGCTTTCGAAATTGGATGTTCCTTTCCCAACAGGGGCACCCATCAC
>CAZWXJ010000045.1:5061-12025 GCA_964637735.1 uncultured Oscillospiraceae bacterium
TGTTGCTGACCCAGAAGGCAACTTGCTTGAAATTGGAAGCACAAACGCATAATACCCTTACAAAAAAAGCCCTGCGAAGAGTGTATCTTCACAGGGCTTTACTATTTATTCTCTTGTTTCGTTTATGGCATGTTCCATCAGTGTTTCTTTCACATAAAGCAGAGACGTACCCGCAATAGAAAAACAGCGAATACCCATGCGTGCATATTGCAAGGCTATTTGTTCATCTGCGGCAGATTCTCCGCAAACTGACACAGGACAACTATGCTTTTCAGCTGCTTGCACCGTTAATTCTATCAACTTCAAAACCGCAGGGGAAAGGGTATTGTAGTAGGGTGCCACCGCTGTATTTGCTCTGTCAGCCGCTAAGGTATATTGTGTTAAGTCATTGGTGCCAATGCTAAAAAAGTCTGCTTTTTGGGCAAATTCTTCCGCTAAAAGGGCGGCGGCAGGGGTTTCAATCATCACTCCCCATGCAATATCTTTGCTGTATGGTGCTTTTTCTGCATCAAGCTCCGCTTTTACCTCTGCAATAAATGCCATGGCTGTGTCAAATTCGGCAGGCTCTGCCACCATAGGGAACATCACCTTGAGTGTACCATGTACCCCTGCACGCAACAGCGCACGAATTTGTTGTTTAAACAAGTTTGTTTGCGCAAGGGAAAGGCGCAAACCACGCAAGCCAAGGGCGGGGTTATCTTCCTTCGGCAAAGAGATGCCTGCCACTTGCTTGTCAGCCCCAATGTCAAACGTGCGCACTGTTACGGGGTAGCCGTTTGCTTTTTCAAGGCACCCTTTATAAAACAAATACTGGTCTTCTTCGTTCGGAATGCCCTCTTGCCGCATGAACAAAAACTCACTACGCAAAAGCCCTACACCCTCGGCACCATGTGCAACAGCATCTTCAATATCTGCCTCAGAAGAACAATTGGCAAGCATGGAAAAAGAGATACCATCTTTTGAAATGCAGGGTGTTTGCTTTAGCTTTTCAAGTGAAAGGTACCGCCGTTTGGCAAGGTTGATGCGGTGCAAAAAACGGGCGGTGGTTGCTTCATTTGGGTTGGCGTATATTTCACCTGTGCTACCATCAATGGCAGCAGTTCCGCCTTCTACAATGGCGGAAAATGCCTCGCCAACGGCAACAATAGCAGGAATACCCATGGTGCGTGCAATAATGGCGGCATGCCCCTGGGCAGAACCTTCTTCGGTAATAAAGCCAAGAATAAGTGCTTTGTCAGTGATGACAAGATCGCTCGGCATAATTTCACGGGCTAGCACAATGGCGGGCTCGGTAAGGGTTAAGCGGGTTTTGGGTGCGCCATTTAATATGCTTACCACCCTACGGCTAATGTCTTGCAGGTCTACCGTGCGTGCACTAATGTACGCATCCCCTGTGTCCATCAGCTTTTTAGCGTATTTTGCGGCGGCGGTTTCTACCGCTACAGCACAATTACTACCGTTTTCAATGGCTTCTTGCACAGCCGTGTTAAAGCCTTTGTCATCTAGCACCATTTGTTGAAAGTTTAAAATTTCTGCATCGTGCGGGTTGGCCCGCTCAATAATTTCACTTAGGTCTTCTTTGGCGAGGATGCAGGCAGCTTCATAAAGTGCCCACTCGCCTCGGGGTGTACTAACTGTACGGGATATGCCTATTTCAGGCTCTTCAATCAAGCGCACGTTCCCCACGGCAAGGCCAGGGGCAGCAGGTACGCCTTTTAATTGTTTCATACGCTGTCCTCCCCTTGTGTAACGGCACGCAGTGCGTCAAACAATAATTCTTCCATATATTTTTTAGGGGCAGTCATGGCTTCAGCCATGGCAAGTGGTGAAGGATTTTCTTCTTTTAATTGATTTAAAATGTTATAGGTACACATCTCATAAGCTTCGGTTTCTTGCAAGGCTTTGTAAAATGTTTCTTCGGTGTAAATAACATCATGCGGTAAGCCTACATGCTCAGCCACTACTTCCATAGTGGCAAGCAGCCTGCTTTCTCGGTTATGGGCTGTGTTGTTGGCTGCGGTAACAACAAGTTCTAAATTTTTATGCAAAACAGGGTGCTGCCAGCTAAGGGCAACGTCTCGGTTTTCGTAGGTAATGCCAAGGGTATGTACTATTTTTTTGGCTTCTTTTTCATCAAACGCATACTTTTTCCCTTTCAGTTTGCCAAAGGCGCGCAGGGTGTCTATGTACCCAAGGTTGATGTTATGCTTTGCGTTTGCAGGGTCAAACTGCAAAAAGGTGCCAAGGTCCCACGCACTTTCAATATAAGTAATGGGAATGGTTTTGTCTTTCGGTTTTTGGTTAATACCGAATGAGTCAAGGTTGATGGCGACAACTTCGGTAGCGCCCATGCGGGTAGCAAGGTTGATAGGAATATTATCAAAATACCCACCGTCAATAAAGGTATGCCCGTTTATGCTGCGGGGTTTGAATGCGGGGAAGCAAGCCGCAGAGGCAAGCATGTATTCATCTGCTTCGCCCTCTGGTATTTCATCTATGGTAAGCTCTTGCGGTTTACGGGTTGCAATGTCTACCGTAACAAGCCCATATTTAATAGGGCTTTGGCGCAGTTTTTTTTCGTCTAACATGGCGTGCACAATTTCTTCAAGGGGGGTAACGTCTAGCCCGCCTGTTGTGGCAATGGCACGGGCAAGGTCCATCAATGTTTCAAGCTTGTGCCCATTTGGCACGCTCACAACGTCTTTATTTTCAAGGTGTAGCCACATGTCTTCCGCTTCAGGGAACATTTGCAGCGCATACAAAGCTGCATTTAAACAGCCGACAGATGTGCCTGTGACGATGTCAGCCTTCCAGCCAAGTTCGTCCAAAGCTCTCCATACGCCTATTTGGTATGCCCCCCGTGAGCCCCCACCTGCTAGTACCAACGCTTTCATGTTTTCACCCTTCCGCCTGTCTTATTCTTTCATTATACTGAAAAGCGCACGGTTTGTATATTTTTGAGTGGTAAATTTCATAAGGATTTTACATAATGGCAAAATATTGGTGTTTTATAATTTGAAATACGTGGTTTAAGGTGTAAAAGCATAGTCGCAAAGATGACCCATTTATGCTATAATATGTGGCAATTGCAACAAAACCATGTGTAAAACGGGTGATGATTTGAACCGCTATAAACGCTTGCTTTCAAATACAATGCTATTTGCACTAAGTACCTTTAGCTCAAAGGTTTTAGTGTTTTTACTCATGCCTTTATATACCCGTGTGCTAACCACCGCTGACTATGGCACGGTAGATTTGATTATTCAAAGCGCCAACTTACTAATACCCGTTATTTCACTGGGTATTATGAATTCGGTGGTGCGGTTTGGGCTAGACAAAGGGTATAGCAAAAAAGGGGTATTTACCACTGGGTTTGCTTGCATTATGGCAGGGTTTGTGGTGTTTGTTGCTTGCCTGCCTTTGGTTGCAAAATTGCCGTTTTTAAAAGGGTATGTTTGGTATTTATATGGGTATGTGCTTTGTGCTTGCATGCGCTCTTTATTCAGCCAGTTTGTGCGGGCCAAAATGTACACACGCCTATATGCGTTTGACGGTTTGCTTTCAACCGTATTAACCATTGGGTTTAACCTACTGTTTTTACTGCAATTTGAAATGGGCGTAAAAGGGTATTTGCTTGCCATTATTTGCGCAGACATTGGCAGTTGCCTATTTTTATTTGTCATAGCTGAACTCTATAAATATTTTGATACCTCTGCCCTGAAGAAACCCCTTGTACGGGCAATGCTTGCCTATTCACTACCCATGATTCCCTCGACCATGTTCTGGTGGATTACCAATGTGTCTGACAGATATATGGTAACTTACATGATAAGTGAGGCCGCAAACGGGCTGTATGCAGTGGCATATAAAATACCAACGCTGGTGACATTGTTTTCTACCATTTTTACAGAGGCATGGCAGCTTTCGGCGGTGGAAGTGCAAAATAGCAAGGGGCGCAACGCCTTTTTCACCAATATTTTTAGCGCATTGCAAGGTGTGGTCTTCCTTGCAGGGGGCGGGCTTATTCTTTCTTGCAAGCTCATTATGCAATTCTGGGTGGCAGAAGAGTATTTTACCGCTTGGCAGTATGTGCCTATTCTCATTTTAGCAACTATTTTTGCTTGTTTTTCTAACTTTTTAAGCAGTGTTTATATGGTAGAAAAAAAGAGTAACCTTTCATTATTAACCACCTTTATAGGCGCTGCCGTAAACGTAGCTTTAAATTTATATTTAATACCGAAGTTTGGGGTGAATGGCGCCGCAACCGCCACCTTTGCTAGTTATTTCATCGTGTTCTTCATTCGTGCAGTAAACACACGGCAGTTTATTAGAATACGTATACAACCGTTTAAGTTGTTTTTAAACACGGCCATACTGGTGGGGCAAACAGCACTGCTTTTAGGAAATGTGAAAAACTGGGTACTATGGTGTAGTTTATTGTTTGTTCTTCTCATTTTCATAAACATAGGTGCATTGCTACAAAGTGCACGAAAATTATTTGCACGGCGGCAAGCGCATTCATAAACGCTTATTTACTGGTGCTTGAATGAATATTACCGTTTTCTGCTTGCAAATTTGCTTTTTGAATAGATGAACAAAGTGTTAATTTTTGGCAAAACTTGTTTGCTTTTGTATATGCTTTGGCATATAATAACGTAGTTTCTTTTTTAACAGCAAAGGAGTTGTTTTAAACTGGAAAGTTCAAATAGAAAAAAACCAAAAAATAGAAAACCTGTTTCCATTGAAAAGGGTACATGGCTTTATAAATTTAAACATTTGCCACAATGGCAAAAATATGCCATTGTAGCAGGTTGTGTTGTTTTAGTACTTGCTATTTTACTGGGCATTGTTTATGCCGTGGTAGACAGTATTTTCAAACCAGGCGAAAGCGGTAAACTGGTGGATATTATCGGCTCGGACTCAAAAAATGTGGAATACATTTTGGTTTGTGGCATTGACTATGACGAAGATGACCCCCTACGAGACGGCATTGGCATGACCGACCTGATTATGGTGATTTGTTATGACCGTGCCGCCAACACGGCAACCTTTTTACAAATACCCCGTGACACGTATGTGGGCGAAGCTGTTGCAACTGGCGGAACGGGGAAAATTAACGCCGCATATTCTCATGGAACAAACACGGCAAACCGCATAACAAACCTTGCGAAGGTTATTAACGAGCAATTTGGCTTGCCGATAGACAGTTACGTTACCATTGACATGCGTGCCTTCCGTGAGATTATTGACACCCTTGGTGGCATTGAGATGTATGTACCGTGGGACGTACCTGTTTTTGACGCCGAAGGAAACCAGGTAAGCACCATTGCACAAGGCACCCACCGCATTGACGGCGCAACCGCAGAAATAATAGTGCGTTCCCGCAAAGGTTACAACCAAGGAGACATTAAGCGCCTTGAAATGCAACAATATTTTTATGCTGCCTTGTTTAGAACCTTCATGACTTTCCCGCTTTCTGACGTCATTCGGGTTATACCCATGTTTTCAACCTATGTGAATACTGACCTAACCGTTGCAGAAATGATTAGCCTTGCAAGTGGCATTCAAGGGCTTGACTCTTCTTGCATTCGTGTTATACGGGCACCAGGTGGGGCAACCAACAATATAAATGGGCACACAGGCTTATATGGCATTAACGCCGAAACATTAGCACCGCTTTTGAACGAGTATATGCGCCCATATTCTGACCCTGTGCCTGCATCTGAGCTGGGGCTACCGAAAAATTTGACCTACCCTTCAGGCGAGGTGGGACCAAGCGTTACCATTATTGGTGAACTACCAAGCAATGAAGAAGAAGCCGCAGTGGCTTAAGCTATTTATATTCTATAATAGAGTAAAACGCTTCACTGGTTTTCAGTGAAGCGGTTTGTTTTGCATATGTTATTTTTGCAACTGTGCAAGGGCTTCGTTTTCATCAAACCCAATTGCACCATCTTCAAAAACGAAAAGCGGAATGCCGAGACCACCATTCTTTTTCACTTCTTCAAATGCAGGGGCGGTATCTCTTATTTGTAAAAACGCTTTCAAATTACCAAGGTCTTCTGTAATCGAGCGAAAATCTGCCTTCACATTGTTTTTCGCAAACAAGGCAAGGGCATTTTGGCAGTCAGGGCATAGGGTAGAGCCATAAAAAAGCACACGCATCATAATACTCCTTCTTTTATTCTTTTGTGGGCATTATACAGTTATTATGTTCCCCTTTCTGTGACGATAGTCACATTGAAAAAAATAAATGCTACCACATATGCAGTAACATTTATAAATTGCTTATTACATTCCATAGAATAGATGCTTCGTCAATATAGCGCTCTTCTAAGGCAATGTTTTCAAGGTAATGTGCATCAGATGAGACGAGAATTTCGGTTTCTTCTGTAATGTGTTGTTGCTGTAAATATAATGGTTTGCTTTGTATGTCTGTCAGTTCAATTGCCGAAAACAGCGGGCTTTGCGGCATGGTACCAAGGGCAGAAATGATAGAATAACTGTCTCTATCTATGTGGGCGGGCACACATAGCCCTCCTCGTTTTTCTGTTTCCTGCACCACTTCTTGCAAAGAAAGGCTTGTTGCATTCAGCAATAATTTGGCAAGCCTACCTGTTTCTTCATCTTCACCGTTCATGATGATTTGCTCACCGAAATATTCTTCTTTGCAAGGAATATCAGGTAGGTTTTCATATAATAAAGCACTCATGTTCAAAGCGGCTTCTACCGTAGAAAAGTAGCAAAGTACATGTATTTCTTCGGCAGTGTTTACTTCAATGCCAGGTAATAGCTGTATGCCGTATTTTTCACAGGCAGTTTTTACGGCGGGTAGGTTTTCAGCTGCGTTATGGTCACACACAGAAAGAACCTGTACCCCTGCCAAATGTGCCATGCCCGCAATGTTGTTTGGGGTCATGTCATTTGAAGCACAGGGAGACAGGCAGGAATGAATATGTAAGTC